>NZ_JBFAIN010000042.1:21857-69930 GCF_040654735.1 Saccharopolyspora sp. NPDC050642
AGCAGAACCGGGGCTGACACAGGGCCCGCCTCTCCGCGATTCACAGTTGTGGTTACGTCCCGGGTCAAACCCCCGTCGCGCGGTTTCTCGTGGCTGGGTTGCGTCACGGTCCCCTGAGGTGCGGTTGAGCAGAACCGGGGCTGACACAGGGCCCGCCTCTCCGCGATTCACAGTTGTGGTTACGTCCCGGGTCAAACCCCCGTCGCGCGGTTTCTCGTGGCTGGTTTGCGTCATGGTCCCCTGGGGTGCTCATGACTTCTCCTCCCGCTCCGCGTAGCGCTCGGCGTCGCTGCGCATCAGGTCTGCGAAGTGGTCGTCGAAACCGAGGTCCTCGCGCGACTGCTCGGCGCGGATCTCGGCCAGCTCGGGCGGCATCTGCTCGGCCATGATCTCCTGCACCCGCTCGGTGACCTGGGCGACCGCGTCCCGGCTGGCCTGCAGGATCATCGCGGTCAGCGCGGCGGCGTTGGGCTGCCGGAAGACGCGCGGATCGATCACCAGGTCGACGAGTTGACCGCGCGGGCCGACCACCACCTTCACCATGCGGTCCGGCGACCACGCCACGCCGAGCTGGTTCATCATCCTCCGCTGGGTTTCCGGGATCCGGCGGGCCGTCTGCTGCAGCTGTTCCAGCAGGTCCCGGTAGACCGGATTCACCGACATGGGCTCAAATTCCACGGCAGCACCCCGAATTCATCGCACCGAAAACGTGGACAACTCGCGCGGTACACCGGCTAACATCCCCGGCGTGTACGCGAAACGCTGCTTGCGAACGCTGCTCGCCGCTGCCGTCGGCAGTCTCGGCATCCTGCTGATCGACCCGTCCGCCGCCCAAGCGCAGCAGTGCGTCGGCGCCGGTCAGCCGAACAGCCCGGTGCCGTGGGCCCAGCAGGTCCTCACCCCGGAACGGCTTTGGCCGCTGACGTCCGGCTCCAAGCAGCGGGTGGCCGTCGTCGGCACCGGCGTGTCGAGTCCGTTGCTGGACGGCGCGATCGCGGCGAGCGTCGACCTCAGCCCGCCGTCGCGGACCGGGGCCAGCGGCAAGCCGGACTGCCTCGGCCTGGGCACCGCCGTCGCCGGCGTCATCGGCGCGAAGGAGACCAGCGAGCACGGATTCCACGGCGTGGCACCGAAAACGAAGCTGCTGTCCGCGAAGGTGGTGGGCGATTCGTTCCCGCAGGGCACGCAGCCGAACGATTCCGTGGCGCCGGACACGCTGGCTGCCGGGATCAACTGGTCCCTGGACCAGAGCGCGACCATCGTCACCGTGGCCGCGGTGTCCTATCAGGACAGCCCGGCGCTGCGGCAGGCGACGAAGCGGGCCCTGGACGCCGACGTCGTGGTGATCGCCGCGGCCGGTCGCGCCGAGCAGAACGATCCGCCCGGCATCGCCCCGTATCCCGCCTCGTACGAGGGAGTTCTCTCGGTCGGGATGATCGGGGAGGACGGCATGGTGGCGGCTGACACGCACGCGCCGCGCGTCGACCTGGTCGCCCCGGGCGCCGAGGTCACGGCCGCCTACCCGGGCGGCGGGGTCGGCCCGGCGAGCGGCACCGAACTCGCCGCGGGTTACGTCGCCGGAACCGTCGCGCTGCTGCGGGACTACCGACCACAACTGTCCAATGAGGAGGTCGTCCAGCGGCTGCTGGCGACCGCGTCGCCGGCGCCGGAGGGCGTCGGCAGCAGGAACTACGGCCACGGGCTCATCAACCCGTACCAGGCGGCGGTGGCGAACCTGGTCGACGGCCACCCGACCACGCTGGCACCGGCCGATCCCGGTGTCCCGACCGCCGAGGAGCTGGCCCGGGAAGCGGCTTGGCAGCAAAGCGATTCCCTCGCCTACGGCCTGGTCGCGGTGGGTGTGTCGGCGGCGGTGGTGATGACCGCCGTGGTGGTGTTCGGGCCGCGCGGCCGGCGCCGCCGCTGGCGGTCCGGCGTCGCCGAAGCCCCGGTCGACCGCCCCGAGGACGAGCTCCCGGAGCCCCCGGCCGACCTCTTCGACGACCGGCCGAAAACCGGCGTCTGACCCCAAGTCCGGTCCCTCCAAGTCACCGCTGAAAACCCAATCCCAACGCACGCCCAACCCGACGCCCGTACACCCGAACCCGCTCGTGAGCGGCAATAGTCGCCATAGCGACCACAACCACTCACGACACCACAACACCCGCTCGTGAGCGGCAATAGTCGCTATCACGACCACAAGCACTCACGACGTCTTGTGCGTGGCGATCGTTTTGGCTGCGGCCCACTGGTAGTCATGAGCTCGGTGTCAGCGCGGATTGTGGGCGGCTCCGGCCGGAACCGCCCACCGCACCACCGCATCCGCCCGCGAAGCGGCGGGTCAGGCGTTGAAGAGGTTGGAGGCGCGGATGTCCGTCGCGAGCATGTCGTCGCTGGCCTGCGTGGTCAGCTGGCCCGTTCGCACCTGGGCGTCGCCGAGCGCGTTGGCCTGGACGTCCCACTTGGCCTCCGCCTGGTCGAAGGCGTCCGCCGCCGCACCGTTCCAGTCCTCGGCGAGGATCGCCTTCGCCTTGGTCTTCAGGTCGTCGAACAGGCTCTTCATCTGGCCCGCTGCGGTGACCGTGTTGCCACCGGTGTCGCTGATCGAGCCGAAACCGTACTTGATCGTCATCGTGTCGCCCTTCCCTCAGGCAGAAGTTCTGAACCGCACTGGCCTTGCGCTGCCGGACGATTTCCGGTCACAGGCGGGAAAAGTTGCCCATTCCGGTGTCTCCGGTCCCGTCGACTGCGTTGAGCAGTTGCTGGTAGTCCTCGTCCTGCTGGCCGACCATCTGGGTGGTACCGGCCACGCCCTGGGCGAGGTCGACGAGGATCTGCGACAGGTTCTTCCAGATCTGCTCGAATTCCTGCTGCTTGGAGACGGCGGCCGTCGATGCGCCACCCATCCACGCGGCGCCGGCGATGGACATGTAGTCCCCGCTGATCTGCCTGATCAGGCTGCTCGCGTTGTCGTACGTGTCGCCGATCGCGGTCTGCAGCTGCGTCGTCTGTTCCGGTGTTAGCTTGAGATCGGGCAACTCCGGTCACCTCTCCAGGTGGGCAGTGGTTTGCCCACAGGCTATTCCGGTGCGCTGCCAGATCCCGGATAGCCGGAAATCGCGGCCGCCAAGGCGATTTCGCAGGTCACACCCGCGAATGCGGGGCTGCCTGCGGGAGAACTACGGGAGCGCCGACGCGGTCTGCAGCGCCGCCGCCGGGTCCAGCGTCGGGCCGGCCGGGATCCGCTGCACGAGCTCGGCGGGCATCGACACGGCGTCGGCCGGGCTGAAGCCGAGCACGTCCAGCACCGCCTCGGACGGCACCGGGAAGCGCAGGCCCAGGTCGGTGACGATGTGGTACGACCCGGCCGGATCCGTCGCCGACGCCTTGGCCCGGACGACCACCACGCCACCGGCGGGGACCAGCACCCGGTCCGCGAGCTTGGTGCCCTCCGACGTCTCCGCGCTGGTCGCGATGCCCGCATCGAGCACGCCCGCGTCGCCGCCCAGCGTGATCTCCGGTGCGGTGGCGGCATCCAGCGTTCGCGCGCACAGCGTGGCCCGGCGTTCGGCCGGCACCGGGGCGAGTTCCGGCACGTCAGCGGGCTTCGCCGATTCCCCGCTGGGCGCGGACAGCGCGGTGGTGACCGGCGCCGAGTTCGCCACCGACGGCGCGATCGCCACCGGCTCCACCGGGTACTGGCCGCGCACGATGCGCACCTGCAGCTCGGTCAGCGGGGCCAGCCCGTCCGAACGCACCAGGTAGTACTGCTCCCGGTCGCCGATGGGGTGGTGCACCAGGTCGCCGATCCGGTGGCCGCTGAGCACTGTGGACGGTGCGCCGAATTCGTCGATGGTGATCGGGGCGATGTCCTGCCCGGCCGGAAGCCCGTTCAGCCAGGCCGTTCCGGCGTCCAGCACCACGGCCTGCGGCCCGAAGATGGCGCGGATGACCTGCTCCGGCTTGACCGTGTCATCGGGGTTGCCGACGATCCGGTACCGGTGGTTGCGCCAGATCAGGTAGTTCATGTGGTCCTTGGCGTCCCGGGCCAGCACCGCCCGCTGCTCCAGCGGCAGCCCGCCCGCGAGGGAGCCGCCGACGAACAGGGTGCTGGTGGTGATCGGCCCGCCGGCGGCGTTGCGCCCCGGGACCGAGCACATCGTCCACCCGTCCTTGAGCGCGAACTGGGCTTCCGGCAGGGAGTCCGGCGCGCCCGGGATGCCGACCACCGCGCGCCGCGGCACGCCGGTCAGGCTCTTGCCCGACACCCGGTGCACCTTGGCGTCCTTCTTCCCGGCCAGCAGCTTGGCCGAGGTGAAGTTCAGGGTGGGCTGCAGGGCGCCCTGCCGGTAGACGTAGCTCGCGCCGGTCTCGCGCTCGACGACCACCGATCCCTCGGCCTGCCAGGCGTTGCCGCCGACGCCGGTGAACACGCCGTAGACGCCGAAACCGGCCGCGACCAGCACCGCGATCATCACGCCCGCGAACGCGGCGCCGACGCCGCGGCGCAGCGGCGTCAGCTCGGGATCGGTCTCGCGCACCACCAGCGCGGACACGACCCGCTGCATCATGAACTGGTACGCCTGCAGCTGGTCTCGACGATTAGCCACGGTTCAGCCCCGTCTCCCGAGTTCGAGCACGTCTGAGGCGACGTTCCGGCAGGTCAGAGACCGGCGGAAACACCGCGAAACTCCTGGAACCACCACGGCTTCCCCACCTCAACCGATGGAAGCCATGAGGCTTTGGACGTAGGTGAAGAAGCCGGTGATGTAAGCCGCGTACGGGATCAGCGCCAGGACCGCCAGGACGTCCGTCCAGTCGGCGATCCGGCCGAGGTGCGGCGACGGGGTCCGCCGCGCGTACACCACGCCCGCCGCCGCGACCAGCAGCGCGACGATCACCAGCCCCAGCAGGGAAAGCGCGAGGCCGAGGGTGCTTCCGAAGCCCGTGATCAGGCTGCCGGCGAACCCGGCCGCCACCGCCAATCCGGCCACCAGCAGCGGGATTCGCTGCCGCGGGATCGGGAACAGCCGCGACCGCAGCAGCAGCGCGGCGGCGGCCAGCGCGAGCATGGTCAGGCGCGCAGCACCGCCGTGCGCGAGCAGCGGCGGAACGCAGAACGCCGCCGCGACGGCCAGGCCCAGCAGGAGGCCGGTGAGGATCTCGTCGGTGCGGCGCGCCGCGGCGAAGACCGTCGACGTCGGTGCCGCCGGCTTGTCGGCGAGCATGTCGGCCGCGCGCTGCGGGAGTTCCGGCACCGGCAGTCGTCCGAGCCGGATCGCCAGCAGCGGATATCCCGGCAGCAAAGCGATTCCCGCGGTCAGCACCACTGCCGCCGCCGCGTCCGCGCCGAGCCAGCCGCCGAGCGCCGCGCCCAGCGTGCCGAGCAGCCCGATCGCGATCGCGGCCACGAACGCGCGGGCTTCGGCCGCGACGCCGACGTAGCCGGAGATGCCGAACACCAGCAGCGACACCGTGCCGACCAGCAACTGCGCGCTGCCGAACTGCAACAGCCCGACGTGCGCGGGCGCCGTGATCAGCAAACCGCCCAAAAAGGCATATGGCAAGCCACCTCCGGCGAACAAGGCACCCGCGCGGGCGTCCGGCACCGCGCGTGCGACGACGATGCCGAGCGCCGTCAGGACCACCGCGGCGGCCAGCATGACCAGCCCCGGAGCCAGCCAAGGTCCCTGGAACAGCAACGTGATCAGGTTGCCGCCGAGCAGCAGCGCAGCGGCGACGACCAAACCGCAGCGCCGGGTCGCGACCCGGCCCCAGCTTCGTCCATTCCGCCTAGCGCCGCTGGCAATTGTTTCCACCAGATCGTCGTATTCGATTTCCGGCCATTCGGACTGACCCGGAACCAAATGGAGCACTTCGCCGTCGCGAATTTCCTGTGCACCCAGGGTTTGCCGCGGGTCGAGCCGTTCCCCGGTGGGGCGGCGCAACGCCCAACCGCCGTGCCGTTCACCGGCATCCGCCGCGTCGTCCCCGGCGTGGCGCAGGATGTAGGGCAGCAGCTCGGCGACTGCGACATCCTCGGGCAACGCGACGTCGATTCCGCGCTTCGGCGTGGATATCGTGACTTTCGCCAGAGTGATGCCCAATGTGGACGACATGGCGCTCCTCCGGGAGAGGCGTGAACTCGAATTCGCTAGGAGTCTCTCATCGATGATCTGCTCGGCGGTGTCGATAACGTAACCTCGGACGCCACGGCGGTCCGGGATCTCCGTCTAATGTAGGTCCAAACGCACCGCACTCGGGCCGCCGTCGGCGAGGCGACCCAGCGGAACTTCGCCAGCAGCGTAGCAATTCGGATCGCGGCAGCGGGATGGCGAGATCGCGCCCGGGCCGCAGGCGATCTGGAGGTCTCGGTTTTGGGAACGATCATCGTCCGGCGGCCGTTGCGGCGTCCCGCCCCGGACCTGCCCTCCGGCGAGCTGGTGCTCGACCCGCCGCCGGAGAACCCGCCGCCGCCCGGCCGGAACTGGACGCGGGTGCTGATGGTGCTGCCGATGATGGCGGGCATGGCGGGCATGGCGCTGCTGATCGGCGCCGGGCGCTCGGGCCCGCTGATGTACGTCGCGGGCGGGCTCTACGGCGCCGCGATGCTCGGCATGATCGGCTTCCAGGTGATGAGCCAGGTCGGCCAGGGCGCCAGCAAGCAGGAGATGATCGCCGAGCGCCGCCGGTACATGCGGCGGCTGAGCCAACTGCGGGCGCAGGTGCGCGACACCGTGGAACGCCAGCGGCACGCGATGTTCTACCGGCACCCGAACCCCGACCAGCTGTGGTCCACCGCGCACAGCGCGCGATTGTGGGAGCGCCGCCCCAACGACTGGGACTACACCGTCGTCCGGATGGGGCTCGGCCCGCAGGAGCTGGCGACCCGCCTGGTGCCGCCGGAAACCCGCCCGGTCGACGAGCTCGAACCGCTGTGCGCGATGGCGCTGCGGAAGTTCGTCACGACCTACTCGACAGTGCCCGACCTGCCGGTCGCGGTGGCGCTGCGCGGTTTCTCCCAGATCTACGTGACCGGCGACCGCGAGGCCAAGCGGGCGTTCGCCCGCGCGGTGGTCGCGCAGCTGGGCACCTTCCACGCGCCCAGCAACGTGCTCACCGCGTTCTGCATCCACCCCGCCGAGCGCGACGCGTGGGACTGGGCGAAGTGGCTGCCGCACGCGCTGCACCCGACCAAGACCGACGCGGTCGGCCAGATCCGGCTGGTGGCGCCGAGCGTCACCGCGCTGGAGGCGATGCTCGACGACGTGCTCGCCAACCGGCCCCGGTTCAACCCGGGTTCGATGCCGATCGAAGGCGCCGCGCACCTGGTGGTCTTCCTCGACGGCGGCGACACCTCCGGCTCCGAGCACCTGATGATCGAGGGCGGCGTCGAGGGCGTCACGCTGATCAACCTGGCCACCGACCCGCCGCGGGTGCTGGACGCGACCACGCTGGTCCTCGACATCGCCGCGGACGGCAGCCTCACCAGCCGCACCATGGACGGCACCGGGTCCGTCGGCCGCGCCGACGCGTTCGACCTCGACGGCATGCAGGGCCTGGTGCGATCCCTCGCCCCGATGCGGCTTTCCGCGCTGTCCACCGGCGACCAGCCGCTGTCCGGCTCGCTGGAGCTCACCGACCTGCTGGGCCTCGGCGACCCGTTCGAGTTCGAGCCGGTGAAGAACTGGACGGCCCGCTCCAACCGGGACAAGCTGCGGGTGCCGATCGGCATCACCGCCGACGGCCGCCCGATGGAGCTGGACCTCAAGGAATCCGCCCAGGACGGCATGGGCCCGCACGGCCTGCTGGTGGGCGCCACCGGTTCCGGCAAGTCGGAGCTGCTGCGCACCCTGGTGCTGGCGCTCGCGGTCACCCACGACTCGGAAGTCCTCAACTTCGTGCTCGTCGACTTCAAGGGCGGCGCGACGTTCACCAAGCTCGACCGGCTGCCGCACACCAGCGCGGTGATCACCAACCTCGCCGACGAGCTGCACCTCGTGGACCGGATGCTGGACGCGATCCAGGGCGAGCTGATGCGGCGTCAGGAGCTGCTGCGCAAGGCGGGCGACTACGCCTCCCAGCGCGACTACGAGCGCGCCCGCACCGCCGGGGCGCCGCTGGAACCGCTGCCGTCGCTGCTGGTCATCGTCGACGAGTTCTCCGAACTGCTCACCGCCCGGCCGGACTTCATCGACATGTTCGTCCAGATCGGACGCGTCGGCCGCTCGCTGGCCGTGCACCTGCTGCTGGCCTCGCAGCGCCTGGAGGAGGGCAAGCTGCGCGGCCTGGACTCGCACCTGTCCTACCGGATCGGCCTGCGCACGTTCTCGGCGATGGAGAGCCGCGTCGTGCTCGGCGCGCCCGATGCCTACGAGCTGCCGCGCTCGCCCGGCAACGGTTTCCTGCGCTCCGGCACCGAAGAACTGCTGCGGTTCAAGGCCGCCTACGTCTCCGGCCTGCACCAGCGCGGCGTGGTCAAGCGCACCGACGACGAGGGCCGGCAGATCGACCCGGTGCAGGACTACTCCACCCGCTACCTGCGCCCCCGGGTCACCGAGGAGCTGCCCGCGGAGACCACCGAGACCGAGCAGGTCGGCGACACCCTGCTCGACGTGCTGGTGGACCGGCTGGAGGGGCAGGGCAAGGCGGCGCACCAGGTGTGGCTGCCGCCGCTGGACGAGCCGCCCACCCTGGACCAGCTGCTCGAACCGCTGGTCGTCGACCCCGAGCGCGGGCTGACCACCGGCAAGGAGGAGCTGCGGGGCAAGCTGCGCGCCGCGGCCGGCGTCATCGACCGGCCCTTCGACCAGCGCCGCGACCTGTGCTGGCTGGACCTCGCGGGCGCGGGCGGCAACGTGGTGGTCGTCGGCGGCCCGCACAGCGGCAAGAGCACCGTGATCCGCGGCATCATCGGCAGCCTCGCGCTCACGCACACGCCGGACGAGGTGCAGTTCATCTGCCTGGACTTCGGCGGCGGCGGGCTCACCGGCATGCGCGACCTGGCGCACATCGGCAGCGTCGCGACGCGGCGCGAGACCAACCAGGTGCGCCGCAGCATCGCCGAGGCGCTCGCGCTGCTGGCCGAGCGCGAGGCGCGGTTCGCCGAGCACGGCATCGACGGCATGGGCACCTACCGGCGGCTGCTGCGCGAGGGCCGGTTCCCGGAGGACCGCTTCGGCGACCTCTTCCTCGTCGTGGACGGCTGGATGACGCTGCGCAGCGACTTCGAGTCGCTGGAGCCCGCCGTCACGCAGCTGGTGAACCGGGGCCTGGCGTACGGCATCCACGTCATCGGCAGCTGCAACCGGTGGATGGACCTGCGGATGAACATGCGCGACGTGTTCGGCAGCCGCATCGAGCTGAAGCTGGGCGACGCGGTGGACTCCATGCTCGGCAGGCGGGAAGCGGCGAGCGTGCCCGAGCAGTCGCCGGGCCGCGGGCTCGCGCCCGACGCCGGGCAGTTCCTGGCGGCGGTGCCGCGGGTCGACGGCAGGTCCACCGCCGAAGAACTCTCCGACGGGGTGCGGCACTTCGTCGACTCGGTCAACGAGGCGTGGCCCGGCGACCGCGCGTCCGGCGTCCGACTGCTGCCCGCCGAGCTGCCGTACGCGGCGCTGCCCGAGGCCGAGATCGCCTCGCCGCGCGGCATCGCGGTCGGCATCTCCGAAGCAGATCTGCAGCCGGTGCACCTGAACTTCGAGGTGGAGCCGCACCTGATGCTCTTCGGCGACGTGGAGTCCGGCAAGAGCACGTTCCTGCGGTCGCTGGCGCGCAGCATCATGACCCGCTACAGCCCCGAGCAGGCGCAGATCGCGGTCGTCGACTTCCGCCGCAGCCTGCTCGGCGTGGTGCCGGACGAATACCTGGTCGGCTACGCCAGCGCGTCGAACGCGACCAAGGAGATGGTGCAGCTGACCATCCAGGCGATGCAGAAGCGGTTGCCGGGCCCGGACATCACGCCCGAGCAGCTGCGCAACCGCAGCTGGTGGCAGGGCCCGGAGCTGTTCATGCTGATCGACGACTACGACCTGGTGGCGCCGAACCCGCACGACAACCCGTTCACGAAGCTGCTGGACTTCATGACGCAGGGCCGCGACATCGGCCTGCACCTGGTGCTGACGCGCCGGGTCGGCGGCGTGGCGCGGGCGGTGTTCGACCCGGTGATCTCCCGGGTCCGCGACCTGGCCTCGCCGGGCATCCTGCTGTCCGGCAACCCGGAAGAAGGCCCGGTGTTCGGCAAGCTCAAGCCGGAACCGCTGCCGCCTGGCCGCGGCTGGCTGGTCACCCGCGCCCGTGGCAACGAACTCGTCCAGTTCGCCAACCTCCCGCCAGAGCACTGAGCGGCCTCGTGAGTGGCAATGGCTGTTCTGACGACCATCACCACTCACGAGCCACACCACCCCAGTCGTGAGTGGCAATGGTCGTTCCAGCGACCATCACCACTCACGACTGAGCGTAGGGGGTTGACACCGGGTGGTTTGTTGAAGGAAGCGGGGTTCTCCGCCCCACGCGCGACGAAGGGGACGAGATGGCGGTTCCAGATCCGGACGGCCGCGGTGCGGCGAGCTGGCCCACCAACGGCGAAAACCTCAAGGCCGATCCCAGTTCGCTGCGCGGTTACGGCACGAACGTCGCGACCATCGGCAAGAACCTGCAGTCCGACACCATGGGCGGCGCCATGAACATCAACGGCGTCGGCGACGACATCTCCATCAGCACCGGCGGTTTCCCGGAGGGCGAGCAGGCCGATCAGCTGATGGCCCGCAACGCCCAGGAGATGATGCGGTTCCTGCAGGACATCCGGCAGAACCACCTGGCGATCTCGTCGGTGGCGCACATCTGCGCCGACCTGTACGAGGACGCCGACGCCGCCAACGGCGTGCGGCTCTCCGGCGTCGAGTGGGCCTTCAACGAGCCCGGCGCGGAACGCCCGCCCGGCGCTCCCCCGTACCTCAAGGAGACGATCGCCGACAACATGCCCGACCAGCCCAAGGGCATCGGCGAGCTCGACGGCGAGAAGCTGACCGGCACGCACCACTTCTCCGGCGGCGTCGTCTACATGTACGAGTCCAAGGACGGCCGGACCCGCAGCGTGGTGCAGACCGAGGGCGGCATCACCGAGACCGGCTACGACAAGGACGGCAACGAGAGCTACAGCACGACGTCCAAGCCGAGCGGCGTGATGATCACCAAGACCTACGGCGAGAACGGCAAGGTCGTCAGCACCACCAACCGCACCGTCGAGTCCAGGAAGATCGCCGGCGGCCGGGACGAGGTCACCACCGTCCGCACCAAGCAGACGGGCAAGGACGAGACCGTCGTCGAAGAGCACAAGGTCACCAAGAAGTACTCGGACGGCACCGAATCCCGGCACTACTACAAGGAAGAGGACGGCAAGCGCAGCGACGAGCGCTACATCGGACGGCAGCCCAAGCGGGTCACGCCCGAGGACTGGGCCGACGAGGCGCGTCGCACCATGAAGGAGAACCGCCGGATGGCCGGGGGGATGTGATTCGGATGGCCGGACCCGCTGACGACTACTACGGCTACAACCACGACGCGCTGGAGAACTACTCCAACGGCGGCGGCGCCGGGCCGATCGGCCCGGACGAGCTCTACTACAGCGGCGAGACCGACACCGGCAAGAACTACACGCCGGGGCCGGATTCGAAGGGCGCCGGGGACACCACCATCGCGATGATCCGCCGGCAGATCATGGGCGAGCAGCCCGGCACGGCCGACGAGCGCGGCGACCAGTTCGCCAACGTCGCGACGATGCTGTCGCACGTGCAGAGCCAGCTGCGCGGCCAGACGGAATCGCTGAAGGCGGAGTGGGATTCCCCTGCTGCCAAGGACGCGTTCCTGAGCAAGGTCGGGGAAACCCTGGCGTACCTGGAGGTCTGGGAGAGCGCGGCGAGCCGCACGGCGAGCGGCCTGCACGGGCTCGCCGCGGCGATGCGCGAAGCGCAGGAGGACATGCGCGCGCTGTGGACGGAGTACAAGCAGGACCTCCGCGACATCGACACCAGCTTCCAGCAGCAGGTGTCGGTGGAGGGCTACAGCAGCGGTGCGTGGGACAAGGCGAAGGAGGAGTCCCACGAGAAGTACAACCGGAAGGCCCGCGAGCTGGCCAGCCGGACGGCCGACAGCTACGCCCCGTACATCACCAAGCTGGCGCTCGGGCGGGCGATGAAGGTCGACCCGCTGAACGCGATCCAGCACCCGGGCGCGCTCGGCCTCAAGCCGCCGAAGCTCCCCGCGGCCCCGGGCGGTCCCGGAGGCCCCGGCGGCATCGCGCCGCCCGACGGAGCTCCCGGCGGACAGAACGGATTTGCGCCTCCCGGCGGACCGAACGGCGCAGCGCCGCCCGGTGGCGACGGTCCTAACGCGCCTGTCGGCGCACCGCCGCCCGCCGCAGCGCCGCCCGGCGCACCGAAGGGATCGGCGCCACCCGGCCAAGGCCCCGGAATGCCCCAGGGGACAGCGCCACCGAACGGACCAGGCCAAGCGCCGCCCGGCCGGGCCCCCGGGGCACCGCCGGGCACGGCACCTCCCGGCCAGCCACCGGTCGGAGCACCACCGCCGGGCCGAGCCCCCGGAATGCCGGACGGCGTCACGCCGCCCGGCAAAGCACCGGGCGGCCCGGCACCAGGAGCACCGCCGTCGCTTCCCGGCGGCGCACCCGAAGGCAGCGCACCGCCTGCGCTCGCCCCACCGACCGCGCCGGGCACCGGGCCCGCCATCGGCCATCCCTCCCCCGGTGCGCCGATCGGCAGCCCGGCGCCCGGCGCACCCGGCGCTCCTGGCACGCCGGGCATGACTGCGCCGGGCGATGCCGCGCCCGGCAGGCCGCCCGGCACGATCAACGGCACGGGCGCGCCGGGAATCAACGCGCCCAACGCGCCTGGCACCGGCACGCCGCCGGGAACGATGACTCCGCCGCCACCGGGCGGTTCGGGGGCGCAGCCGCCGAAGCAGCAGCAGGGCAAGATCCTCGGCCCGCGCATCGGAAACCCTGGCCTGGCAACGCCTTCCGACCCGGAGGCGGGCACCATCCGGCCGCCGGCGGGGCAGACCGCGCCGCCACCAGGCGCACCGGGCTCGCCCGGTGGCCGGTCGGCGACGGGTTCGCCCGGCTCCCGGCCCGATGGCCGGCCGGCGACGGGTTCGCAGGCGGAGGTTCCCGAAGCGTTCCTCCCGCCGCCGAACGCGGCGCCTTCGGTGCTGGGCGGCGAGCAGCGGAAAACACGCCCGGGCAGCAGCGCGGAGTCGCCGGACCGCCACTCCGGCAGGAGCGACGTTCCGCCGCCGGTGCTGAGCAACCCGCACCGCACCGGACCGCTGAAGACCTTCACCGAACGCCGAGCCCAGCGGAAGCGCGAACGCGAGAAGAAGCTGAAGCCGCAACCGACTTCGGAGTTCGCGGTCGACCTGCCGCTGAGCACCGCGCCGGTCCTGGAAGCCAGGACCGCACCGGAAGTCGACGTGCAGGCGGAGCTGGGCGCCCAGGTGCCCGCCGCGCTGCGCGACCGGCCGTCGGTGCTCGCGGCGCACGAGCCGGAGGACATCGGCGCCGACCGCGCGGCCCGGCGCACCCGGCCCGCGGAAACGCCTGCGGACCAGGACGCCTGGGAAGTGGAAACGCCGGGCGGCCCGGTGGTGAACGGCGAAGCGGAGTACCGCTACCGCCCGGAACCGGAGCCGACCCTCAACGGCAAGGCCTGACACCGGTGAGCTGAGGACCCGTGAGTACTTTGTGCTGCTATAGAAACACAAAGTACTCACGGACCCTGACCAGGCAAAACCCATGCCCTCGAAGCCCCGATTCGGGGTGGCCGGCCGACGCGAGGGGGGAGGGGGTCGCGCCGACCGGCCCGCAGGACCCGCCCGCCGCAGGTCGGGGGCATCGGCGGCCGGGCCCGGGTCTGTGCGCCGTCAGAGGCGCCGGAGGGCGTCCAGTATTCGGCGCTGAACTTCCAGCGACGGCGTCTCGTCATCCGATGTGGACGGTGGCGGCGGCTGCGGTTCGCGGAGCCGATGCCGACCGCCCTGATCCCGTTGTCGCCGCTCGGCCTCGACGTGTGCGATGAGCTGCCAAACAGTCAGAGCGCCTTCGCCGCCACCGGCGTGCTGCGGCCGGTAGGACTTCCAGCAGGTGATGATCAGGTAGAGCGCGACAACACCGGTGATCCCGGCAATCCCGGGGAGCACGGCCAACATGTCAGCAGATCCTTCCGGTAGCAGGGTCGGGAAGCTGTCGAACTATTCGGTGCGCCTCGGCATCGCAGTCACCGCACGTCGACCACAACCAAGCGATCTCGGAGTTGTCGGCGAACAACGCCTGGCGGCACAACGTCGAAACGAAGGTCCCGGTCGGATAGGCCAAAGCCCCATCGGGCCGCCGATCGGTACTCGCATGCCGCAACCCAGCAGCAGGAACCCAGTGGAAGGGATACATAGTTGCTCGCTTCCATGTCAGTTTCATTGATTTCAGAAACTAGATCAGTTGCGACAACTGGACAATTCATCGATCGGGTGTAAACAACTGGGCTGACCTTCGATCTAGGCTTGCCGCATGGCGAGAAGTGCACGTGCGCGTGGTCTTGGCGCCGAGCTGCGCGCGGCCCGGCTGAAGACGGGGCTTGAAGCTCAGGAGGTCGGGAAGCGCCTGGGCTGGTCGAAGTCGACCATGAGCCGCGTCGAGAACGGGATGCGGCGAGTCAACGAGACAGACGTTTCAGCGGTTCTCGCAGTTCTCGGCGTGACCGGCGACGAACGCGAGAAGCTGCTCTCGCTGGCCCGCGAGCTGGATCAACCCGTCTGGTGGGAAACCGGTTCGACGACCGGACTGCCCACGCAACTGACCGCATTGCTCGGTTTTGAACGCGACGCCCACCGCATCACCGAACTGTCGATCACGCTGGTGCCCGGCTTGCTGCAAACCCACGACTACGCCCGTGCGCTCATGCTCGGTGGCGGGGTGTCCGAGAGCGACGTAGATGCCCGGGTTGCCATCAGGCGAGGCAGGCAAGACATCATTACCCGGCGGAACCCGGTCCAGTTCGTGGCCATCATCGATCAGGGCGCGTTGCTGCGTCCGGTTGGCGACAGCACAGTCATGGCCGATCAGTTGCAGCAACTGATCAAGGCCGCCGCACTTCCCAACGTCGAGATCCGCATGTTGCCGTTTGGTGTTCATCCCGGCATCGACGGCTCGTTCTCGTTGTTCGAGTTCCCGAAGGCTCCCTCGATAGTCCACCTGGAGCACCACAGGTCCAGCGGCTTCCTGGACGAACCCGAAGACGTTTCCGCATACGTGACGTTGCGGGATAACGTCCTCTCGACAGCACTCAGTGTCGACGAGTCCGTCGAGCTGCTGTCGCAAAGTGCTGACGAGTGGGAGAGCAGGGCCGATGAGACTCGACGAGATCAGCAGGTGGCGGACGAGTAGCTACAGCACGGCGACACAGACCTGCGTTGAAGTGGGAAGTGCTCCTGGTCTCACTGCTGTCCGGGACAGCAAGGACCGCGCCGCCGGGTACTTCGTCACCGACCGCACGCAGTGGTCGGCGTTCATCGGCGCCGTCAAGGGCGGCCGGTTCGAGCGCTGAGGGCGTCATCAAAGAACTGGAGGCGACACCATGTCCTGGCCGTGTGTGCCAACCAGATGGCAAAAGTCCAGCTACAGCGGGAACCAGACCAACTGCGTCGAAGTATGCGAGATGAGCGAGGTCGAGAACTGGCGTAAGTCCAGCCAGAGCTCCACCGGCAACGCATGCGTCGAAGTCGGCGAGCTATCCGGCGGCGCCGCTGTCCGGGACAGCAAGGATCGCGACGGCGGGTACCTCGTCACCGACCGCGCGCAGTGGTCGGCGTTCATCGCCGCCGTCAAGGACAGCCGGTTCGAGCGGTGAGGGCGTTGGGGTCGTGAGTGCGTAACCGGGCTGGAGCCCGGTTACGCACTCACGAGCCTCAAACACTGATCAGTAGCGGCCTGGGGCGCCGAGTTCTTCTTGCTCGCGGTCCGCCGGGTTTACCCACACGTAGTGGTTCTCCGACTTCGTCAGCACCGCCAGCATGTCGTCGTGCACGGCCTGCAATTGCTCCGCCGTTCGCGACGTGAAGCGGCGGGCCGCGGCGATCGCCGCCGCTTCGTCAGCCGCCAACCGCTGCAGCAGCAGCACATCCGCTTGCAGGGCAGCGTGGGCTCGCTGCGGCGTGAACCGGTGCAGCACCATGACTCGCGTCTGCCACGGCGCGGGCTGCGCCGGGGACGGCGGTGATTCCGCGTCGTACAAGGACAGGACCGGTGCGTCCGCCGAGGCCACGACTCCCGCCGGGGCGCCCGGTTCCAGCACCGCGACCCGGTCGGCACGGCCCGTCGCCGCCTGCCCGAGGTCCGACCAGCCCGCCGGTTGGTCGGTGAACACCAAGACCTTCGCACCGAAGCGCAGCGCCCGGTAGGCCAGCAGGCGCGCCGCCCAGGACGCGCCGACCAGCGCGATCGACACCGGTTCCGGCTGGAACAGCGTCATCGTGACCGGGAAGCCCGCCTGGTTCCGGCCCAGCGGGAAGCCGAAGGACGTGCCGGTGAGCTGCAGCAGGTCGAGATCCGGTTCGGTGGCCTGGTGCCTGCCGATGTCCAGCCTCGGCACCGAACGCTGCTTGCGCGGCCGCCAGCCTCGGGGCTTGCGCACCTCAACCGTCGGCGTGTCGTCCTGGCGCGGGCCGGGTCCGCCGGGTGGCAGCGGCGCGGCGACGGCCTGCGCGGTCGCCACCGACGCTGACGCGGCGGCGGTGTTCGTCAGGACCGCGCCGCCGGCCTGCTGGTTCCACTCCGACGTGCCGAGCGCGGGCGCGAACGCCGCGTCGTCGGCGTCCTGGCCCTTCGGGACCTGGACCGGCCCCGTCGTCTCCGGCGGCTTCGCCACCGAGATCACCGGGACTCGCTTGGCCGCAACGGGTTTCGGTGGCTCCGGCCGCGCGACCGCGGGCGGCGCGACCGCCGACTGCACCGGGTGCTGACCCTCGTTCACCGCGCCCCTCCTCCGGTCGGCGCCGACGCGTACACCGCTGGCAGCTGCTGTCCGTCCAATCTGGACAACCGGCCGCCCGCGTGCTCGACGAGGCGCGCCACCAGCTCGCAGGTCTGCTCGTACCGCTGCGCGTCGGCGGCCACCCGGACCAGCGCGGACAGATCGGTGCCGCGCTGCCCCGGCTCCAGCGCGATCGAGATGCTGACCTGCGCGTCCGGCACCTCCGCCAGCGCCGACAGCAGCAGCGCGCCGCGCTCCGGGTTCGGCCACGACCGCATCCAGAAGCAGCCGTGCCGCAACCTGGTGGAACGCCAGGAATCCCACTCCTCGCGCGGCTGCACGGGCCGCCGGTCCGCCGGTTCGGCCAGGTCGCAGGAGCGCACCAGCGCGTCGAGCAGCCCGTTGGTGTCGAGCGGGCGCGCGCGCAGTCCCCTGCGCCGCAACAACCTCTCGACCCGCCTGGCCAGTTCGGCGAGCAGCACCGGGATCTCCGGATCGCTGCTGCTGTCCACTGCCGACTGGGCGACCACCTGCGCGTCCAGCCGCACCGCGATCCACACCACGTCGTCGCGCCGGTTCGTGCCCGACAGTGGCGCGCTGTGCAGGACGACCTGCACCACCACGCCCGGCTGCTCGGTCGCGATCCGCGCCAGCGCCGCCATCGGAACCGGCGGCCGCGGCCCCTCGTCGTCGGCGACCTCCAGCACGGCGAACCAACCGGCGCCGTCGCTGCCCATGCCCAGCCGCGAATCCCCTTCGCCCGCAACGTCTTCCACGGTCAGGTCGGGCGCCAGCTCGCACAGCGCGGACAGCCGCGCGTCGTCCCGGCGGGCCGCGACGATGCCGCGCCTGCGGCGGAACCGAAGGCGGAGCCAGAGCATCTCGGTCCACCACTGGTCGCCGCGCCAGCCGAAGGTGGCAACGGCCGCGGCCAACCCGATCAGGCCGCCCACGATCAACGCCCACAACGCCTGGAACAAGAAGAAGCACAGGGCGAGCTGCACGACCACGAAGGCGAGCAGCCGCGTTAGGCTGACCGGACCAATGCGGCCCGGCCTGCGCTGCGGGCGGAACCACTCGTCATCCCGCGAACGGCCGAACGCGCTCGACTTCGGCGGTGCGCTGGTCTGGCTTGTCATCGAAGGCGGATCCCTCCCACGCGGCAAGGCTATCCCGACCACGGCGCCGCGGACAGTACCCGATTCGACACCAGCCGTACCCGGACCGCACCACACCGCCGCCGGAATCCCGGCTCCGGCCGCACAGCCAGCGATTACGCCGCAGGCGAGCCGCCGATCCGCGCGTCAGCACGCTGCCAGCAGCGTTCGGCACGCTGGGCAGGGCGTGCACCCGTGTCCGGAAGGCTTGGCAGGTGGCGGCCCCGCTGCTCGAATTCGACGACGTTCCCGGAACCGAACGGCCTTCGGCGGCCGTCGATTCGGTGCGCCTCTACCTGGCCGGGATCGGCCGGGCGGAACTCCTCGACCGGGCCGGGGAAACCGACCTGGCCGAACGCGCGGCGGCCGGGCTCCGCGCCGAAGAAGCCCTGGAAATCCCGGATCTGCCCGCGGCCCGCCGCATCGAGCTGCGAGCCGTCGCCGACGACGGGCGCGTGGCCAGAGCCGCGCTGGTGGAGGCGAACCTGCGGCTGGTGGTGAGCATCGCCAAGCGCTACACCGGGCGCGGCATGCCGCTGCTGGACCTGATCCAGGAGGGCAACGTCGGGCTGCTGCGCGCCGTCGAGAAGTACGACCACAGCCCGGGTTTCCGGTTCGCGACCTACGCGACCTGGTGGATCCGCAAGGCGATCAGCCGCGCGCTGGCGGACCAGTCCCGCACCATCCGGCTGCCGCTGCACCTCACCGAGCAGCTGACCCGGCTGGCGCGCCTGCGCCGGGAACTGACGGCGAAGCTGGACCGGGCACCGGGACACGACGAACTCGCACAGGCACTGGACATCCCGGTCCGCCAACTGCTCGAACTGCTCTCGCTCGCGCAGGAACCGCTGAGCCTGGACCAACCGACCGGCCCGAGCGGCGGCACCCTGGCCGACCTGCTGGCCCTGCCCGACGACGGCGAAGCGGCGGGAATCCAGTTGCTGCGCAACGAGATCGAAGACGTCCTCGGCACCCTCAGCCCACGAGAGCAACAGGTCATCCGGCTGCGCTGCGGCCTCGACGACGGACGCCAGCGAACGCTGGCGGAGATCGGCCACGAGCTCGGCGTGACCCGAGAGCGAATCCGCCAGTTGGAGCACCGAGTCCTGCGAAAGCTCCGCGAACCAGCCCGCGCGGAACGCCTCCTCGCCTACGTCGGCTGACCGGCCGGGCGGTCCCCACCGGGCGGATCGAGGTGAACGGCCTGTTCGCTCCGATAGAAGAGGTGAACGGTCCGTTCACGCCACCCGCCCGGCGTTGCCGGTTTCGAGCGAACGGACCGTTCACCTCAATAGACGAGACGAACAGGCCGTTCACTCCATCCACCCGACCCCCAGGCCCGCACCGCCTGGATTGGCGCGAACGGTCCGTTCACCTCGACAGCTGCGGCTCGCCCGGTGCTACTCGCGGCCGGCCGAGGTGAAGCTCATGTCGGCGTAGCGGGTGCCCGCGACCTTCGCCGAGATCGGCTCCAGGAGTTCCAGGTCCGCCGCCGTGAGCGCCAGGTCGGCGCCGCCGAGGTTCTCGTCGAGCCTGGTGCGGCGCCGGGTGCCCGGGATCGGGACCACCGCCAGGCCGTCCTGCTGTGCGTACAGCCAGGCCAGCGCCACCTGCGCGAGCGTCGCGCCGTGCCGCTGCGCCACCTCCCGCAGCGGCGTCAGGAGCTCGGCGTTGCTGGCGGCGTTCTCCCCGGAGTACTGCGGGAAGTTCCGCCGGAAGTCGCCGTCCGGCAGCTCCGCCGTGTTGGCGAACGCCCCGGTGAGGAAGCCGCGGCCGAGCGGCGAGTAGGGCACGAGCGCCACACCGAGCTCCTTGGCCGCCGGCACCGCGGTGTTCTCGACGTCGCGGTTGAACACCGACCACTCGCTCTGCAGCGCCGCGATCGGGTGCACCGCGTGCGCGGCGCGCAGCTCGGCGCCGGTCACCTCGGACAGCCCGAGGTGGCGCACCTTGCCCTCGGCGACCAGTTCCGCCATCGCCCCGACGGTCTCCTCGATCGGCACCGTCACGTCGCGCCGGTGCATGTAGTAGAGGTCGATCACGTCGATGTCCAGCCGCCGCAGGCTCGCCTCGGCCGCCGCGCGGACGTAGGCCGCGTCGCCGCGGAAGCCCCGGTAGTTCGGGTCTTCGGCCTTGCGGACCAGGCCGAACTTGGTGGCCAGCACCACCTGCTCGCGGTTCGCGTTCACGAACGGCGCGAGGAACTCCTCGTTGGCGCCGGAGCCGTAGATGTCGGCGGTGTCGAACATCGTCACGCCGCGCTCCAGGGCGTGCTCCAACGTGCGCCGGGCCTCGTCCTGGTCGGTCGGGCCGTAGAACTCGCTCATCCCCATGCAGCCCAGGCCCTGCGCGCCCACCACCGGGCCGGATCCCAGCTGAACCTGCCGCAACGTCATCTCGTTTCCCCTTCGGATCGGCTGCTATCGATGCTGGCCGCCGTCGCGGGTATGCGGCAGGGCGAGTTTCTCCTGGGTGTGGCACACCCAGGCTGGGGTCGTGGCAGCATCGATGGGGTGAGCAACGAGCTGGGCAGCTTCCTGAAGGCGTGCCGGGCGCGCCGGAAGCCGAGCGACGTCGGCATCCCGGCCGGGCCCGGGGTGCGGCGGACGCCGGGCCTGCGGCGCGAAGAGGTCGCGGCGGTGGCCGGGATCAGCATGGACTACTACACGAGGCTGGAGCAGGGCCGCGAGCGGCACCCGAGCGAGGCGGTGCTGGACGCGCTGGCGCGGACGCTGCAGCTCGACGCCACCGAGCGCCAGTACCTGAGCAACCTGACCAGGCACGCGTCGCGCAGCCAGAAGCCGGCGCAGCCGGAGGCCGAGCCGGTGCGACCGACGGTGCTGCGGCTGCTCGACATGGTCGGCGAGGCCCCGGCTTACGTGCTGGGCGGCGGAAACGACATGGTGGCGGCGAATCCGGCGGGCCTCGCGCTGCTCGCGGGTATCGACCAGTGGCCCGCGCAGCGGCGCAACACGACCCGCTACCTGTTCCTGCACCCGGCGGCCCGGACGCTGTTCGTGGGCTGGCGCGAGGTGGCGCAGCACTCGGTGGCCGACCTGCGCGCGACCTACGGCGACAACCCGGCCGACCGGCGGCTCACCGCGCTCATCGACGAGCTCACCACCAAGAGCGAGGAGTTCCCGGCGATGTGGGCGAGCCACCAGGTGCAGCCGAAGGCGGCGGGCGTGAAGCGCTTCGACCACCCGGCGGTGGGCCGGATGGACCTGGACTACGAGGTCCTGGCGGTGCGCGGCGGCGACCAGCGGCTCGTCGTCTACCAGGCCGAGCCGGGCACCCCGGACCACGACGCGATGACGCTGCTCGGCATCGTCAGCCGCCGCGAGGAGCCGCACCGAACGCACCACGGGTGATCCGGGCGCTGAAGTACGGTCGGCAGGTGCTCCGACCTGACTACCCGATCACGACCGACCGCCTGCTGCTGCGCCCGTTCACCACCGACGACACGGCGGACGTCTGGGCCTACCAGCGCCAACCGGAGGTCGCCCGCTACCTCCTGTGGGAGCCGCGCGACCGCGACCAGGCGCGGGACGCCGTCGCGCAGATGGCCGGGGAGACCCGGCTCGACGCCGAGGGCGACTGCCTCACCCTCGCGGTGGTCGCGCCGGAGCTGGACGCGATCGTGGGGCAGGTGGAACTCGTCTGGCGCAGCGAGAAGCACCGGGAGGGCGAGCTCGGCTACATCTTCAACCCCGACCACCAGGGCCGGGGCCTGGCCACCGAGGCCGCCCGCGAAGTCCTGCGGCTGGGCTTCGAAGAACTCGGCCTGCACCGGATCATCGGCCGGTGCAACGCCCTGAACGCCGCCTCGGCGCGGCTCATGGAGCGCCTCGGCATGCGCCGCGAGGCGCATTTCGTCCAGAACGCCCACGTCAAGGGCGTCTGGCGCGACGAACTCGTCTACGCGATCCTCCGATCCGAATGGCAGGACCGGGTTTAGGGATCCCCCAGAATGGCGTGCGGGTACGCATGAGCCATGATCGTCTGGAACGCTGAACGCCGTTTTCCCGCGAAACCAGCGTTCCGCGTGAGGGCTGGGCGCCGTTTTCGCGCGAAACCGGCTCTCCGCATGAGCGCCGCGCGCCCGAAGTTTTCCGAAACGCCTCAGCAGCGCGGGCCGACCACCGCTGGCACTTTCGGGCATCCGGGCGGCCCGAAAGCGAAGAATTCCCGCTCTGCACGTATCGACCCGGTTTCAGATCTGATTTCGACGGTGCCGAATCGCTCGAACGGTGGAATGGTGGGCCCCGCAGTTGATCAACCGAGGACACGACGATGGCCCGACGCGTCCCGCGGCGGCCGACCGGCTGCGCCCGGGACTCGTGAGCGCTTTGGAGCGTCATAGCAATCCGAACCGCTCACGAGCGCTTGCGGACCACTGGCAGGTTCGGTGATCGACAGCGCACCCCACAGGTCCACTTAGGACACCAGTTCTGGTTTTGCGAGGTAGCGAACTTTGACTGCCAGGAAGCTCCACTGGTGGCGAGCCGCTGTGGTCACGGCGAGCGTCACCGGGCTGCTGACCGGCGCAGCCCACACTGCCCTCGGCGCCGGCCCGGACGCCGCCCCTATGACCCCGGCCGCGCCCGACACCGTCGAGCAGCGCGCCTTCGAATCGGCCGCCGTCGAATTCGGCATCCCGATGCCGCTGCTGATGGCGACCTCGTTCCAGCTCACCAGGTGGGAAGACCACAACGGCGAGCAGAGCGTGGCCGGTGGCTACGGCCCGATGCACCTGACCGACATCGACCCGGACGAGCTCCGCAGCGAGAACCCGAAGCTGCAGAAGCTCGGGGACCACCCGACGCTGCACACCCTGACCGAGGCCGCGGCGCTGGTGAACCTCCCGCCGGAGCAGGTGAAGCGCGACCCGGAGCAGAACATCCGGGCCGGTGCCGCGCTGTTGGCCCAGCGCGCCAAGAACCTCGGCGAGGGAAACCTGCCGAACAACATCGGCGGCTGGTACCCGGCGATCGCCGAGCTCAGCGGCAGCCCGCAGGCCAGCGGCGCGCAGTCCTTCGCCGACGACGTCTACGACGTGCTCGGCCAGGGCCGCGCCCGCACCACCTCGACCGGCCAGCGGCTGGCGTTCGCCAAGATCCCGGAGGTGCTGCCGGACCGGGATCTCAGCGGCACCAACCTGAAGAACGTCAAGGACGCCCCGCTCGGCCCGAAGCCGGAGTGCCCGACCGAGCTGGACTGCCGCTACATCCCGGCGGCCTACGCCCCGACCGATCCGCAGGATCCCACCGGCGGCTACGGCAACTACGACACGGCGAACCGGCCGAAGGACGTCAAGATCGACTCCATCGTCATCCACGACACGGAGACCTCGTACCAGACGGCGATCTCGGCGTTCCAGAACCCGGCGCACGGCGCGGCGTCGCACTACATCGTCCGCTCCTCCGACGGCCAGATCACGCAGATGGTCCCCACCAAGGACATGGCGTGGCACGCAGGCAACTGGGACCGGAACATGCGCTCGATCGGCATCGAGCACGAGGGCTTCGCCGCCGAGGGCGGCAAGTGGTACACCGAGCAGATGTACCGCTCGTCGGCTGAGCTGGTGAAGTTCCTGGCGGACAAGTACGACATCCCGCTGGACCGCGAGCACATCGTCGGCCACGACGACGTCAGCGCCGACAACCCGGCGAAGGCGGGCGGCGAGCACTACGACCCGGGCCCGTTCTGGGACTGGGCGCACTACATGAAGCTGCTGGACGAGCCGCTGGACGGCGACACCGGCGGCGACGACGTGGTGACCATCTTCCCGCGGTTCGACGCGAACCGGCCGGAGGTCGTCGAATGCCCGAAGGACGAGCCCTGCCGGACCCTGCCGGCGCAGGGGGCGAACTTCCTGTACCTGCGCACCGAGCCGCGCGATGACGCGCCGCTGATCGGCTCGCCGACGGTGCACCCGGACGGCTCGCCGGGCACGACCAAGATCGAGGACTGGTCGGCCAAGGCCAACACGGGCCGGCAGTACGCGGTGGCGGAACGCTCGGGCGACTGGCTGGCCATCTGGTTCGACGGCAAGAAGGCCTGGCTGCGCGACCCGGGCGGCACGAACACGGCACCCGCCGACGACGCCGACCTGGTCACGCCGGTCCGGGACCAGATCCCGACCTACGGCCTGTCGCTGCCGCAGCCGGGCGACTACCCGTCCGGCATCGACCCGCGCAAGATCAAGCCGCTGCCGTACAAGGTGCCGGCCGGTCAGGTGTACGTGGCGGGCGAGGAGACCAAGGCGCTCGACTACAACGTGGTCTACGACGGGCTGAACGACCCGAAGAACCACGAGGTGATCGTCGGTGACGAGGTCTACATCCCGATCTCGTACAACTACCGCTGGGTCTACGTGAAGGAATCGGACCTCAAGTCGGTCTGACGATCCCGGCGGAGCGCCCTGCCCGGCGCTCCGCCGATCCTGCTGTCGAACCACCTAGTGGTGCCGGTGTTCTAGCAGGTGGTGTTGGTGCTCGTGCTCGTGCACGTGCATCTCGCAGATCATGTCGCCCCTCGCGCAGTTGTGGTGGTGCATCTGCTGGTGGGCGAGCCGCGCCACCACCACAGGCGCCGGACTGGCCGCGAACGCAGCCGGGGCGAGACCGAACAGGAGTGGCACCGCCAGCGCGATGCCGAGCGAACCGCGCAGAACAGTACGCATCACCGATGCTCCTTCGGTTTGATGTTCGCCGAGACTCACCTCGGCACCTTCCGAACCGAGCGGCTGGAAATCGGCTCATCAAGCCTACGCGCCCGCGCGCACCGAATCCGGAGCCCAAAGGCCCGTTCCCGAAGAACAACACGCAGGTCCGCCACCCGACGTGGAAGTCGCACGTGGAAACGCTGCGCCAAGCCGACGTGCAACTCCTGACGGGCGACGACTACTGGCCCCTGCAAGGCCCCAGGCAGGCCCTGGAGATCCCCTGGCTCAAGATCCTCGACGCGGCTCTCAACGACCCGACCTGAGCCCGAACCTCTAGTGTTGCCCGTGCTCTTGCAGGTGGCGTTGGAGATCGTGCAAGTGCTCGTGCGTCTCGCAGATCACGTCGTCCTCCGCGCAGTGGTGGTGGTACCGCGGCTGAAGGGCGAGCTGCACCGCCACCGCAGGCGCCGGACTGGCCGCGAACGCAGCCGGGGCGAGGCCGAACACGAGTGGCAGCGCCAGCGCGATGCCGAGCGATCCGCGCAGAACAGTACGCATCACCGATGCTCCTTCGGTTGACGTTCGCCGAGACCCACCTCGGCACTTTCCGAACCGAACGGCTGGAAATCGGCTCCGCCGACCAACCTTACGCGCCCGCGCCCGCCGAATCCCGAGCCCAACGGCCCTAGACACCGGTTGTGTCCCCTGTGGACACCCACCGCGGTTCCCGGGTGATCCGTCCCCCGACATACTGGCGGGATGAGCGAGCGGACCCTGGGACTGATCGGATCGGCGGCAGGCGGCGTGGAGCAGATCCGCCCGGCCCTGATCGAACCGGCGGTCGCGCGGGGCTGGCGGGTCGCGGTGACGCTGACGCCCGCGGCCGGCGCGTGGCTGAGGTCGCTCGGCGAGGTCGAGCGGATCGAGCAGGTGACCGGACTGCCGTGCCGGGTCGAACCCCGGCTGCCCGGTGCCGGCCGCCCGCACCCGCCCATCGACCGCTACCTGGCCTGCCCGGCGACGGCGAACACGGTCGCCAAGCTCGCCCTCGGCTTAGCCGACAACCAGGCCCTGACCACGCTGGGCGAGGCGATGGGAACCCCCGGGATCCCGGTGGTGGTGTTCCCGAAGATCAACGTCACGCAGGTCCGCCACCCGGCGTGGAAGTCGCACGTGGAAACGCTGCGCCAAGCCGACGTGCAACTCCTGACGGGCGACGACTACTGGCCCCTGCAAGGCCCCAGGCAGGCCCTGGAGATCCCCTGGCTCAAGATCCTCGACGCGGCGCTCGACGACCCGACCTGAGCCCGAACCTCAGCGCCCGTGCTGCTGCTGGTCTTGCTGTTGCTGGTGTTGTTGCTGGTGCTCCTGGCAGACCTGGTCGTCCAGGTTGCACTCATCGGTCTGCTGCTGCGGGGCGAGCTGCACCACCGCAGGCGCCGGAAGGGCGGCGAACGCGGCCGGGGCGAGCGCAGCGACTCCGGACAGGAGTGGCAGCGCCAGCGCGAGGCCGAGCGAACGGCGCAGGACAGTACGCATCACAGATGCTCCTTCGGTTGATAATCGGCGAAGCCCGCGAAACCCCGCTGGACGAACCTGGGCCCCGGTATGTTCCGACCGAATCGCTAAACCCGGTTCTGCCAAGAAACCTTACGCGCGCACACGCACCGAACCACGAGGCCAAAGGCCTCGAAACCGGCCCGTGAACGGTAGAGGCACGCACAAGTTGGGGGTGACGCCAGTGGACGACGACTTGACGCTCGCGGACGTGGTGGACGGCGCCATCGGCAGGTGGCGGCGGATGCGGAGCGAGTCCGCCAGGCAGGTGGCCGACCGGGAATTCCGGACCTGGCTGTTCGAGACCCTCCCGGAGCAGGCGGCGAGCGCGGGCCCGTACGACCCGCGCGACCACGCCTACATCGTGTACGAGACCGCGACGGCGCTCTACCGCGCCGGCGAAATCGCCGACTCGTTCCTCTTGCTGCGCTGGTACGGCGTGCATTATGCGCACCACCCGGATCCCGAACTGGGCGCGCGGGTGCTCGACATGCTGACCGACCTGTGCGCCTACACCGGGCAAGCCGATGCGGCGGGCAACGCCGCCGCAGCCGGCGTCCTGCGCGACGTGGTGGACGCAGTCCGCGGTCCGGTGGACGTCCGGGTGGAGCGCGCGCTGTGCCGGGCGCTGGCGATCCACGCGCACCTGCGCGGCGATCACCTCGCGGCAGTCAAGAACCTGTCGAGCAAACGCGAGGAGCAAGCGGCGCTGTGGACGGAGATCTTCCGGCGGTACCGGCACAATTCGGATCCCGAACTGCGCGGGAGAGCGGCGCAGGGCTTGTACAACACGGCGCTGGTATCGCTCCAGGAAGGCGATGAAAGGGCCGCCCGGGAGAAGTTCGACGAGCTCGTGAAGTCGTTCGGCCGGGATCGGGGCGGGAATCCCGACGTGGACGAATGGCTCAGCCGGGCCGAGCACGCAGGCGCGGTGCTGGACGGGTTCGCGGTCGGCGAGCCCGAGCTGAACCTCGACTACCTGCGGAAGCAGCGCGACTGGGACCGCAGGAGGCGGCGCAGGGGCTTCGGCCTGCCGTGGCTGCTGTCGGGCGCCCCGCGCAACCACATGGCCAAACTCGTCCGCGCCGCCCGGGAAAAGCACCTGAGCTCGGTCGGCCAGGTCCGCAGCTGGCTGTGCTCCGGCGAACCGTTCGTGGTCCTGCTGCGCAACTTCGGCCTGGCCGAGGAGTCACGCGCGTCGTCGGCGCTCGCGTCGGTCCTCGAAGACCCCGACGACCCGCAGGGCGACTACGTGCAGACCATCGTGTACCGCGACTGCGGTCCCGCCTTGGCGGAACTGGAACTCGCGGTGCCGATGATCACGGTGGCCAGCACGAAGGCGGGCGAACTGGAGCTGTCGTCGGCGTTCGGCCAGTTCGTCCCCAGGGCCGCCCTGTACCTCCCGGACGCGACGTGGTTCGAGACCGTCGCGAAGCTGATCCCGCTGGCCGCCCAGATCATCGTCTGGGCGGCGGAGCTGACCCCAGCCCTGGCCCAGGAGATCGCCTGCCTGGAGGAACACGGGCGCACGGACGACGCGCTGATCATCGTGGACGAACCGCCGTCGACGATGCAGAAGGCGTTCCTGCCGCGCAGCGGGAACGAGGTGCTGACGACGAACCACCCGGCGCTCGCGAGGTTCCCGAACGTGGTCGACGCACGCGAGTTCAAGAACCGGGGCGTCGCCGATTCCCCATCCCTCCAACAACTTCTCAACGCACTTGAGGCGGCCCGCGCGGTCCCGATCGAGCAGCGCATCGAAAGGATCAGGGCCCACCTGGCCTGAGGGGTCGTTTCGGACTGATGCGCGGGCACCCGTGAGCAGTGGCCGTCCGGGGCAGCGGGCAGAAAGTCCTTGGTCCGGCCCCGCTCTCCGGGCGCAGTCTGGCGCTGTGCCCGAGGAGGACTTCGAGACGGCGCTTGCGGAGCTCGCGGATTTCCCGCTGGTGGAGGCGATTTTCGGCCGCCGCTCGCGGCGTTTCGCCCTGGGCGACGAGATCCCGGACGGCCCGCTCGCCTACCGCTCCAGGCACGAGCCGGTGCCCCTGACGGACCTGGAGCGGATGCTCGTGCTGAGCGCGATGGGCGGCACGACCGGCTGGCACTACTCGATCACCCGGCACGCCCGGTACGCCCCGCACGTCTCGAACTACGCCGGCGCCGCCGCCGGACGCACCTTCCCGTCCGCGGCCGGGGTCCACACCACCGAGTTGTTCTTCACCGACGACTCCGGGCTCTACTTCTTCCCGACCCGCGACGCCGGCGCGCTGGTCGACCCGGCCGTCGAGGAGGTCACCCCGGAGCTGGTGGTCGAGCGGCACCGCGAGCGGCTGCGCCGGCTCTCGCCCGGGCGGCTGCACCTGCCGGCGGAGGAGCCCTACCTGGAGGGGCACAACACCTGGTGCGTCAACGTTCCCGGTTCGCTGCTGGTCATCCCGGTGGCCGACATCGCCCAGCACCTCATCGCCATCCTGTGCTTCTTCGCCCAGAACGGCTACGCGATCTACGACGACGTCAACGATCGCAAGCTCCCCGGGCTGGCGGAGTTCGCCGGGCTGGTCGACGTCGAGGAGCCGTTCCCGCTCACCTTCACCGAGCAGTACGCGCTGACCGAGGCGACGGCGGAACTGGCTTCCGCCTGCTACGCGGGCGTGCTGATGCTGCAGGCGATGGGGCTCGGCGGCTGGATGTTCGACGGGATCGACCGCTTCGCGATGCTCGGCGCCTCGGGCGAGCCCGGCGTCCCCGGCCTCGGGTTCCGCTACGACGAGGACGAGCGCTGGCCGACGCCGAACCCCACCGGCCGGGAAGGCGTCTTCGAGGCCTGCTGCCCACCGCGGTACCGAGACATGGCAGCGGCGGTCGAGGCGTTCGCCGAACGCAAATTCGGCCCCGGCGGGCCGTTCCACCGCGACACCCCGGGGGCCTGGACCGACAGTCCGGGCTTCCGCGGCAGCGCCCTGGTGCACGACGACGAGTTCAAGGCGTGCGTCGCGCTCCAAGCGCAGTACGTCCTGGACACCTTCGGGAAGTTCCCCGGGACGGTGCCGACGGTGTTCATCATGAACTACGTCCAGGCCCACCACCTGGACCTGGACTTCTACGACCGCTTCTTCAAACCCGGCGCCTACCTGCACACCCACGCCACGCACATGCAGAAGTGGCACGGCGCAGAAGGGCAGACCTAGGGTCGGCATCGGGCTGCTGATCCTCGTCGAAGGCGGCGCCTTCGGCCTCTAGGCCTTCGGGGACCTCGCGCCCGCGCATGATCGGCGATCAGCCGATTACTGCTGAACAGTTCAGCCCTTGCTGATATATCACTGCTTGCTGTACTGTTCCGCTCATGCTGACGTGTGAGACGCGGGGCGCGGCGCTGGCCCGGCTGGGCAAGGCGCTGGCCGATCCGACTCGTTGCCGGATCCTGATCGCGCTGCTCGACGGGGAGAGCTATCCGGGCGTGCTCGCCGAGCAGCTGGGGCTGAGCCGCTCGAACGTCTCCAACCACCTGGCCTGCCTGCGCGGTTGCGGACTCGTCGTGGCCACCTACGAGGGTCGTCAGGTCCGCTATTCCCTGGCCGACGCCCACCTGGCGCGCGCGCTCGGCGAGCTGGTCCAGGTCGTGCTCGCCGTGGAAACGGATCAGCCGTGCCTCAACGAGGCCCAGCCCGAGGCGGCGCGGTGAGCGAGGATCGCTGCGTCGACGACTGCTGCGCGACGGACACCAAGGCCGACCCGCGGCGACGAGCGGTGCTGGCCCGACGGGTGCGGTGGCTGGTCGCCGCGACGATCACCTACAACGTCATCGAGGCGGTCGTGGCGATCTCGGCCGGAACGGCGGCCTCGTCGACGGCGCTGATCGGCTTCGGCCTGGATTCGGTGATCGAGGTCGCGTCCGCGGCGGCGGTGGCGTGGCAGTTCTCCGGCAGCGACCCCGAAGCCCGGGAACGGGCGGCGCTGAAGGTGATCGCGGTGTCGTTCTTCGCGCTGGCCGCCTACGTCTCGGTCGAGTCGGTGCGAACCCTGCTCGGCGCGGACTCGGCCGACCACTCGACGGTGGGCATCGTGCTGGCCGCGGTGTCCCTGCTGGTGATGCCGTTCCTGTCGGCGGCCCAACGCCGCGCCGGCCGAGAACTCGGTTCGGCCAGCGCGGTCGCGGACTCCAAGCAAACCCTGCTGTGCACCTACCTTTCGGGCGTCCTACTGCTGGGACTGCTGCTCAACAGCCTCCTCGGCTGGTCCTGGGCGGACCCCGTCGTCGCCCTGGTGATCGCGGCGGTCGCGGTGAAGGAAGGCCGAGAAGCCTGGCGCGGCCACCACTGCTGCTGAGCACTCAGGCGTTGGTGACCGATGCGTCGTTATCGCCGGCACAGCACGGCGTCCCGGCCTCCGCGGCCGCACCGAAGGTCTGAGAATCGGCTTTGACGACGTAGACCTCCCAGGGTTCGCGGCCGGGCCCGTGGACCCAGACCTTGTCCTGGCGGGCGTAGCAGCAGGTGGTGTCCTCCTCGACGTCGGTGAACAGGCCGAGCGCCTTGAGCCGCTCGGTGGCGTCGTCGACCTGCTCGGTGCTGTCGACCTCGACGCCGAGGTGGTCCATCACCGTGTCCTGGCCCGCCTCGCCCTCCAGCAGGACGAGCTTCAGCGGCGGTTCGGCGATGGCGAAGTTGGCGTAGCCGGGCCGCCGCTTGGCCGGCTCGGCGCCGAAGAGCTTCGAGTAGAACGCGATCGATCCTTCGAGGTCACCGACCCGGAGGGCGAGCTGCATGCGTGACATCGCATCCCCTTGCTTAGATGGTCATCTAAATAGCTGACCACAGCTTGGACCTTTGTTTCGACATCTGTCAAGATAGATGCATGTCGAAACAAGGCCCCGAGGATGCGACCCAGTGCTGCTCGCCGGTGATGCGGGAACCGCTGAGCGCGGAGCAGTCGGCCGAGCTGGCCCGGGTGTTCAAGGCGATCGGCGAGCCGGTGCGGCTGCGGCTGCTGTCGTTGATCGCCTCGCACGCGGGCGGAGAGGCGTGCGTGTGCGATCTGACCGGCGCGTTCGAGCTGTCCGGGCCGACGATCTCGCACCACCTCAAGGTGCTGCGCGAGGCCGGGGTGATCGAGGGCGAACGGCGCGGGACCTGGATCTACTACCGCGTGCGCCCCGAAACCCTGCGGGCCGTCTCGTCCGTGCTGATGCCGGCCGACGCCGAGGCGGTCACCGCATGACCCGGGCGGCAGAAGCCCCGGTGGCCGGACGCTTGTCGACGCTGGACCGGCTGCTGCCGGTGTGGATCGGCGCGGCCATGGTGGCCGGACTGCTGGCCGGGCGGTGGATCCCCGGCCTCGGCCCGGCCTTGGACGCCGTGCAGGTGGACGGCATTTCGCTGCCGATCGCGCTGGGCCTGCTGGTGATGATGTACCCGGTGCTGGCCAAGGTCCGCTACGACCGCCTGGAGACGGTCACCGGCGACAAGCGGCTCATGGTGTCCTCGCTGGTGCTCAACTGGGTCGTGGGCCCGGCGGTGATGTTCGCGCTGGCCTGGGTGTTCCTGCCCGACCTGCCCGAGTACCGCACCGGCCTGATCGTCGTGGGCCTGGCCCGCTGCATCGCCATGGTGATCATCTGGAACGACCTGGCCTGCGGGGACCGGGAGGCCGCCGCCGTGCTGGTGGCGCTGAACTCGGTGTTCCAGGTGATCGCGTTCGCCGGCCTCGGCTGGTTCTACCTGTCGGTGCTGCCGGGCTGGCTCGGCCTGCCGCAGGTCGGGCTGGACGTCTCGGCGTGGCAGATCGCCAAGTCCGTCCTGATCTTCCTGGGCATCCCGCTGGTGGCCGGGTACGCGACCCGCAAGCTCGGCGAACGCGCCCGGGGCCGGGACTGGTACGAAACCCGGTTCCTGCCGAAGATCGGCCCGGTCGCCCTCCACGGGCTGCTGTTCACCATCGTGATCCTCTTCGCCCTGCAGGGCGACCAGGTCGCCGACCGGCCCTTCGACGTCGCCCGCATCGCCGTGCCGCTGCTGGCGTACTTCGCGATCATCTGGGCCGGTTCCTTCGCGCTGGGCAAGGCGATCGGGCTGAGCTACGAGCGGTCGGTGACGTTGTCGTTCACCGCGGCGGGCAACAACTTCGAACTCGCGATCGCGGTCGCCATCGCCACCTTCGGCGTCACCAGCGGGCAAGCCCTGGCCGGGGTCGTCGGCCCCCTCATCGAGGTGCCCGTCCTGGTCGCCCTGGTCTACGTCGCCCTGGCCGCCCGCCGTCGGTTCACCGACCCCACCCCTGATCACCTGGAGCGATCGTGACCCGCACCCCCGAAGTCCTGTTCGTCTGCGTGCACAACGCCGGACGATCCCAGATGGCGGCAGCTCTCCTGCAGCACCACGCCCGGGGCGAGGTGGCCGTGCGCTCGGCCGGATCCGCCCCCGCGGAGACGATCAACCCGGCAGTCCTGACCGTCATGGGCGAGCTCGGCATCGACCTGTCGAACGAGATCCCCACGAAGCTGACCACGGACGCCGTCGAAGCCGCGGACGTGGTGATCACCATGGGCTGCGGCGACGCCTGCCCGGTGTTCCCCGGAAAGCGCTACCTGGACTGGGAACTCACCGACCCGGCGGGGAGGGGCGTCGACGAAGTCCGCACCATCCGGGACGAGATCGACCGCCGAGTCCGCCACCTCCTGACCGAACTCCGAGCCTGATCTTCGGCGTTCTCCATTGGCGGCCAACGACTTCGGCCGCCCCGTGAGTCCCACCCGGCCAGGGACGTGGGTCGCCATCCGGTTCGGCGAACTGCTGGCCCTGGCAGCGAAGAACCCCAGGCCTGCGCCTGGGGTTCTTCGCTGTCGAGGCGCCCGAAGGGCGTGGTGACGCCAAGTGGATGCGGGGGCCCGGTCAGGACAGGCCCCCGCATCGGTCGCTACAGCCCGCAGGAACCGCGGTCGAGTTGGAAGAACCTGGCGTTGGCCCAGCGGCACAGCCACATCCCGACCATGACGCCGGCGATCGTGACGAGAGCGGGCAGGTAACCGCTGGCGACCTGGATGATCGGGATCGCCGGGCAGCCACCCGAGATCGCCCAGCCGGTGCCGAACAGCACCGCGCCGGGGATCACGCCGCCGTGGATCCGCCCTGGCGAGCGGCGGACACCCACCACGGCGAAGATCACCACGATGATCGCCACGGCCCCGGCGAAGGCGTACAGCATGCGGGGGTCCTGGAAGGTGAACATGCGGTTCAGCTCGGTGTAGTCGCCGAACCCGATGTTGGTGACGACGAAGCCGAGAGCCAGCCCGGTAATGATGTTGGCGACGAGCACCGCGCCCCTGGTACGCATCAGATCACCTTCCACAGCAGGAACGAAACGGCAACAGCGGTGCCGAAGAAGACGGCAGTCGCAACGAGGCTGACCGGGCGCAACCGCCCGCAGCCGCTGAGTCCATGGCCGGAGCTGCAGCCCCCGGCCAGGCGAGTGCCGAAGCCGACGAGGATGCCTCCGACGAACAGCACGCCGATCATGACGTTCGAATCGGCGGTGACGAGCTGGCGGAAACCCTCGCCCATGTCGAAGCGGACCTCGAATCGGCCGGCGACGACGGCGGCCACCCATCCTCCGACGAAGATCGACAGGAGCAGGGCGGCCTGGGTGACCAGAGGCGCCGAGCGCACGATCTGCGTCGTGCTCCGCTCTCGCGCCGCGGGTCCGGCGTCCGGCTGCGCGTCACCGCGCATCACGTCCGGCGAGGTGGGTGCTTCGGAGCGGGTTCCGAACTCCGCGGCGGTCGCCGCGGCGAACGCTTCCTCGAGGGCACGGTCGTCGGCGAACTGGGCCTCCTGCCGTTCGATGCGGCGCTCGGCACGCCAGTGCAGGACGCGGTCCCACGCCGAGGACACCCCGAAGGACCGATCCGTGATCAGCGTGTAGTTGATGGTGATCAGGGCGAGCCCGATCGCGCCCGCCCACCAGGGCCAGTAGTTGCTCATGCGGGGCCTCTCATCCACTCGGCGAGTCGGGTCCACCAGCGGCGCTTCGGCTCTCGCGCGGGCCGTGCTACCCGATCCGAGGTTGGTGGGGTTCTTGGGACCTGCGGGGCCCGCGAAGGGGCCGACGGGGATTGTGGGGGCTGCGGCCGCTGTGGGGGCTGCGGCTGCGGGGGCCGGGGGGACTGAGAGCGGAATGACGACTCGCGAGGCCTGGTCAGGTCTGGCCTCGGCGCCGGTTCGAACCAGGCCACGGTCTCCGGCGACTCGGAGATGAGCGGCGCCGGCGGGGTCGGTTCGGCCGTGGCGGACCGCTCGGCGGCCTTCCTGATGTGCCCCACGTCAGCACCGTTCGGGAGCAGCGAGATCGGCACGAGCTGGCCCCGGGACGCCAGCTTGTACCGGGCGCAATCGTGCCACCTGTCATTGCTGTCGCAATAGGATTCGCGCCAGCCGCTCAAGCTTGCCTTCAACAACGGGAAGAGGGGGCAGGATTGGGCATGGGAGCAGCCCATATCACTCCTATCTGACCTGCTCATACCGCCTGGTCGGGGGTAGGCGATATGGCGCGATCTTGTCGTTCTCGTATTTGCACAACCCGACCAGCGATCGCAGGGCGTAGCGGAATGCAACACACCGTAACGCGATCCCCCTCCGGATTATTAATACGACGTATCCCCCGGCTCGTTACTCCCGTTACGCGTCCGGCAAAAAGACGAATCTCAATCGAAAAGGCGCGATGACCAGGGCTTTTTCGACATGTTCACGATTAAATAACAAAACATCGATGAATATGGTTACTGCACCGTGATACGAGCGTTCTCAAATCGATGCCAGGCTATGTGGAATTCGTCCTACTTTATATCGCGCGGTTATGTGCCCTCTCGCAGTTGCACGCGGAGAGGCGAAATCTGGTGAAGTCACTACCGTGACCTGCTGACTCACATGCCACACGCGCCCCTCAACTGGCCAAATGGTGCACGCCGGACGAAGTCGCGGATAATTCGCCAGTTGCCGAGGGCGCGGCCGAGGAACCTCGTTCGCGACTCACGGCCGTCGATGACGCAGCACGCGTACCTTTGTTACCTGCACGGATCACGAAAACGAACGCCCACTGGAGATGGTCACCCATGGACGTTCGACGTTGTTCGCGCACCAAAAACCCAAGACACCGAGCAAGAGGCTGATACGAAGCCGCGCCGACGCCACCCTGCAAGGAGCACGAACGTTGTCGTCCGCATCGGGCCTGGTCGCAGGCATGGAACGCCACCAGGTCGCCGTCTACGTGGGCGCGCTCGCGGCTGGGGCTGTCGTGGGCTGGGCCGCCCCCGATGCGGGGCCGGGCCTGGAGCAGGCCATCAACCCGGTGCTCGCCGCTCTGCTGTACGTGACGTTCTTGCAGGTACCGGCCGCCGAGCTGGGTCGCTCCTTGCGGGCAGGCCGGTTCCTGGGAGCCGCGCTGGTGGTGAACTTCGTGGTGGTACCGCTGGTCGTCGCGGCCATGTTCGCCTTCCTGCCCGCCAACCAGGCCGTGCGATTGGGAGTGCTGCTGGTCCTGCTGACGCCGTGCGTGGACTACGTGATCGTCTTCAGCGGACTGGCGGGCGGCAGCAGCCAACGACTGCTCGCCGCCACACCACTGCTGCTGCTCGCGCAAATGGTGCTGCTGCCCGGCTTCCTGTTCCTGTTCCTGGGCTCGGACCTCGCCGATGTCGTCGAGACCGGTCCATTCGTCGGGGCGTTCGTCGTGCTGATCGTCATCCCGCTGACGCTGGCCTGGCTCACCCAAGCCTGGGCGGCTCGCCGGAGGGCCGGACGACGATTGGCCGACGCGGTGAGCACGCTGATGGTGCCGCTCATGGCCGCGACCCTGCTGGCGGTGGTGGCCTCCCAGGTGCCGAAGCTCAGCGACGGCCTCGCCACGGTGGCCCGCGTCGTGCCCTTCTACGTGCTCTTCCTGGTCGTCATGGCCTTCGCCGGCCGCGCCGTTGCCCGCCTGTTCCGCCTGGACGTCCCGGACCGCCGCGCGATCGTGTTCACCGGCGCCACCCGCAACTCACTGGTGGTCCTCCCCTTGGCCCTGGCCCTGCCCGACGCGCTGGCCGTCGCGGCGGTCGTGGTCGTCGCCCAAACCCTGGTCGAGGTCGTCGGCATGGTGATCTACGTCCGAGCAGTGCCCCGGCTCCTACCCGCCCGCTGATTCCCGAGCCGGACGACGCCGATCGAGCGAGGTGAAGTACGAGCAGCTCGCGGCGACCGTTCATGCCGGGCCGAGCAGGTCCCACCGGTTGCCCGCGATGTCCAGGAAGACAGCGACCCGCCCATAAGGTTCGGCGCGTGGCGCGGTCACGAATTCGACCCCGGCCCCGACCATGCGGTTGAACGCGGCGTCGAAGTCGTCCACCCGCAAGAACAGCCCCACCCTGCCCGCGAACTGGTTCCCCACCACGGAAGCCTGCTGCTCACCGTCCGCGCGAGCGAGCAGGATGCCGGTTTCCCCGCCCGGCGGCCGAACGACGACCCACCGCTTCGGACGCCCATCATTCGTCGACGACGGCGTGTCCTCGACGAGTTCGAAGCCCAGTGCTTCGACGAAGAACTCGATGGCCCGGTCGTAGTCCTCGACGACCAGCGCCGCCAGCTCCACCCGCATCCTCGCGATCCTAGGTCGATCGCGGGTCCGGCCCCGGTCGGCACGAACCTCCCGGGCACGATGTCGGCCACGTTGCCCGGGGTACAAGCGCGATCAGCTCTGGCAGACTGGCCCGTATCCACCCCTGAGCGCACATCCGGTTGCAGAGGGTAACGGCGGCTCGGGCAGCTACCGCAGGAAGGATCGGGCCAGTGCAGGAACTCGGCTCTAGCGCATTCGACCTCTCGTTCCGTGGCCGGCGAGTGGTTCGAGACCGGGCGTTGGTGATGGCGATCGTCAACCGCACGCCTGACTCCTTCTACGACCGGGGTGCGACGTTCGAGGAGGACGCGGCCAAAGCGGCCGTCGATCGTGCCGTTGCGGAAGGCGCCGATGTGATCGATATCGGCGGTGTGACCGCGAGTCCCGGCGCGGAGGTCGACGCCGAGGAGGAGATCCGGCGGGTGCTGCCCACCGTCGAGTGGATCCGGGCAACGCATCCCGATGTCCTGATCAGCGTTGATACCTGGCGGCACGAGGTCGCCGATGCGGTTTGCCGTGCCGGCGCCGACATCATCAACGACGCGTGGGGTGCCGCCGACCCGCAGATCCTCGACGTGGCGGCGGCCTACGAGGCCGGCTACGTGTGCACCCACTCCAACCGCGTCCCCCGGGCGGAGCCGGTTCGCTCGGACTACGAGGATGTCGTCACCGCGGTGCTGGACGAGACGGTGCGACTGGCCGAGCTCGCCGAATCCAAGGGCGTCCCGCGCGGTGGCATCCTCGTCGACGGCACCGGATACGGGAAGAACACACCCGACCACCTGGCCCTGGTGGCGCGGGTGCAGGAGATCGTGGAAACGGGCTGGCCGGTGCTGATGGCGCTGTCGAACAAGACCTTCGTTCGCGAAAGCCTCGACCTCGACGTCGCCGATCGGGAGGAACTCCTCACGGGCACGTTGGCGGCCACCGCGATCGCGGCCCGCGTCGGAGCAGCGATGTTCCGCGTGCATCAGGTCCTGCCGACTCGGCGCACGCTGGAGATGGTCGCCTGCATCAACGGCACGCGGACCCCGGCGCGCGAGCAGGAATGGATCTCGTGATGAAGCAGATCTGGCCAGAGCACGCCGACCTCGACGATCAGCAGCTCGAACGCCTCTACACGTACCCAAAAGGCCACCGATGGCTTGTCGTCAACTACGTCTCCAGCGCTGACGGAGCCGTTGAAGTGGGCGGCCGCGCGCGCCAGCTCTCCAGCCCAGCCGATCAGAAGGTGCTCAAGCTCGGGAGCGACCTCGCGGACGTCCTGCTCGTCGGTGCCACGACCGCGATGGTCGAGGAGTTCCGCGGCGTGCACCCGGACGAATCCACGCTCGAACTGCGTCGTCGCCACGGGCTCCGGGACGTCCCGCCGACCGCCGTGGTCACGACCGGAAGGTCCCTGCCCGTCGATGCGCCGGTGATCACCGAGGCGGCCACGCCGACCCTGGTGATCACCTGCGCCAACGCGCCGGTGAAGAAGCAGAAAGCCTGGGAAGAGGCCGGCGCCGAACTGCTGATCGCCGGGGAGGACACCGTCGACCTCGCCGCCGCGACCGAGGCGCTGGCCGAACGCGGCCTGAACCGGATCGACTGCGAAGGCGGCCCGCACCTCTTCGGCGGACTGCTCGCCGCTGGTGTGGTCGACGAGCTGCGGCTGACGATCTCGCCTCTGCTGGTCAGCGGCACCCACGGGCGGATCGCCACTGGGCTGCCGCTCGACCCCATCGACATGGAGCTGGCATCCGTCCTGACCGAAGACGGCGCGATGCTGGTGCGCTACCTGGTGCGGAACCGTCCGGCAAAGCCCTGAATCGGCGCGGCCGGGAGCGCGAGTTGCTTGGGCTGGCGCGATGCTCAGACGATCCGCCAGCCGGACAGTGATCAGTCCCGCCGGATTCCTTTGGTACTGCTGCGATGCCCTGCGGGCCGAGTCGGGGTGTTTCCGCCGGGAGCGGAACCGCTGCCCCCGGGCGCGGGACCGGTGTCAGGATGACGGTATGGCGGACATCCTTCCCTTCCACCAGAAGCGCACCCCCATGCCGGATCGCGAGCCGGAACCGCTGTGGCGTGAGGTGCTGGGCCGGAGCCTGCGTGCGACCAGGGAGGAGCAGGGTGGCCGCCTCGTCGACATCGCGGAGCGGGCCGGCATCTCGCCGCAGTACCTGTCCGAGATCGAACGCGGCCGCAAGGAGCCCTCGAGCGAGATGATCGCCGCGGTCACGGGTGCGCTGGGTGTCGACCTGGCCGACCTGCTCGCCGGCATCGCGGGCGACGTCCGGCAGCGCCGCGGCGCGGGCCCCGCGGTCGTGCGCCGCCCCGCGGGACCCGTGCTCATGGCCGCCTGAGACGCGGTTTCAGGTCCGGTGGTCGAGGACGCGGTCCGCGAGCCCGTAGTCGACGGCGCCCGCCGCGTCCAACACGCGGTCCCGGTCGGTGTCGTGCCGCAGGTCCGCGACATCGCGACCGGTGTGCGCCGAGAGGATCTCCTCCAGCTGGGTGCGCACCCGCACCACCTCGTCCGCCTGGATGATGAGGTCCGGGATGGCGCCGCGGCCCTGCGCCGCGGGCTGGTGCAGCACCACCCGGGTGTGGGGCAACACGGATCGGCGTCCGGCCTCGCCCGCGGCCAGCAGCACCGCACCGGCCGCAACCGCCTGGCCCACGCACGTCGTCGCCACCGGCGCCTTGATGTAGCGCATCGTGTCGTACATCGCGAGCATCGCGGACGGGTCACCGCCCTCGCAGTTGATGTACAGGTTGATCTCCCGTTCCGGGTTGTCCGCCTCCAGGTGCAGCAACTGGGCGATCAACGCGTTCGCCACACCCGAGTCGATCGCGGTGCCGAGGTAGACGATCCGCTCCGACAGAAGGTGCGAGTAGACGTCCATGATCCGCTCGCCGGCCACGCTGCGCGTGATGACGTTGGGGATGGTGTAGGTGCTCATTCGCCGGCTCCCGTCGCCGCGCCGAGCCCCAGTTGGTGCGTGCGCACGGGCACGAGCTGGTCGAGGCTGTCGACGATGTGGTCGATGAAGCCGTACTCGCGTGCTTGCTCGGTGGTGAACCAGCGGTCGTGCAGCGAGTCGGCGAAGATCCGTTCGATCGGCTGACCGGTGTCCTCCGCGATGATCCCGAGCACCGTGTCCCGGGTGTGCCGCAGGTCGTCCGCCTGCACCTCCACCTCGACCGCCGATCCGCTGATCCCGGACGAGCCCTGGTGCATCAGGATGCGGGCGTGCGGGAGGGCGAAGCGCTTGCCCGGTGTGCCCGACGACAGCAGGAACTGTCCCGCACTGCACGCCAGTCCCAGCGCGAGCGTGGCCACGTCGCACGGCACGAGCCGCATCACGTCACGGATGGCCAGCATCGCGGAGACCGAGCCGCCCGGTGAGTGGATCCACAACGCGATGTCCTTCCGGGGATCCTCGCTCGCGAGGGACAGCAGTTGGGTGGCGAGCACTGTCCCGTTGTCGTCGTCGAGCGGGCCGTCGAGGACCAGTACCCGCTGGCTGAAGAACCGTTCTCGGAGTCGGTGGTCGAACAGTGGCTGCTTCTCGTGGTCCGTCATGCCCCGACAATGCCGCCACCCCGGTGCACTTCTCGGGTTTCTCTGCTGTGAGCGGATCAGCCCTCAGCAGTCCGGCGCCGAACTCTCCACTGTGGACCTCGCAGTCCAGCCGGTCTGGCGATAAGAGCGGTGCGCCCAGCATCGCTCCTTGATCGCTTGCGCCGGCGCCCTGCGCATGTGACGCGCTCGTCGCCGCGCGCGGACTCATCGGCGCATGCGCCTGCGGATCGCCGCGGCCACCATGAGGATCGGCACGATCGGTGGAAGGAGGGCCAGTGGCCAGAACCCGCCCAGCAAAGCTGGCAGCACCAACAGCAGCGATCCGAAGCCGAGGGTGAAGCCGAGGTCACCATCCTGATCGTCGTAGGGCCGCCGGACGAACACGGCGACCAGACCGACTACGGCCATGACCACCAGTACCCGCAGACCCCATTGGCCGATCTGTGCCGTGGCCGGCGCCAGAACGGCCACGGGAAGGAAGACCACGAGGTACACCCATGGACCGACGACGCACACGCGTGCTGCGACGAGAGCTCGACCATCAGCGCGCCCCTTGGCGCTAGGCGGCTTGCGCCACCACACGATCATCGGCATCTCGACTCTCCCTGGTTCTGCTGCACTACGGTCGCGTGGAAACTGACACGCGCGGTCGGCATTATGCGGCCCCTGCCGTGGGGGGCGTCCCGCAGCGTCGCCAGCGGTCCTTGCCCCTGACCGCCAAGGCCGACCACGGGGGACCGCCGGGATACGGGAGAAACCTGCCAAGTGCTCGGGTAGTGCCTGGTAGAGGGCGCTAGAGATCGTTGGAGAGCCCGTGTGGCGTGGGTGCGGCGGGTGTTGGTCAGGGGGCGCTGGGTCCGCTACGTCGTGCCGGTCATGGTCGAGATCGACTGCGACGACGTGGTCGCGCTGACCGGTGAGGCGCGGGAGGATCGCGACGACCGTGGCCAGTTCTGCATCTACGCCGAGAACTTCGTCCGGCGCGGTCGGCTGACGGGGGACCGCGCCGGACGAGGCACCGGCCATCTGCTTGACGCAGAACGCCTTGCGCTGATGAGCGGACGTGTGGCGTTTCGTTGATCATGTGTCGGATGTGGCGCTGTCGCTGTCTCCGGGGGGTCGGTAGCCACAGCGCCGTTACCGGCCGCTGTCTTGGTGAATTGTCCAGTGTCAGGCGACTGTTACTCCGCCTTCGGTGGAGTCGGTGGAGAGGCTGAGTTCCTCCCAGGCGTCGAAGTCGTCCTGGACGCGTTGGCGCCCGGCGGTGACCAGGCGTAGCGCGTCCGAGCCGAGCAGGAGATGCACGGGAGGCTTCTCCACGTCCAGGAGGGTGAGGATGGCGTCGCCCGCGCGATCGGGGTCACCGATGCCCTGACCCGCGAGGGCCTGGCGGCGGGTCCGGATCGGGTCGAACAGTGCGTCGTAGTCGGCGATGCTGCGTGGTGCGCGGACCAGTGACCTACCTGCCCAGTCGGTTTTGAACGCGCCGGGAGCTACGGCGGTGACCCGCACGCCGAACTGGGTGACCTCTTGGGCGAGGGTGTCGGTGATGCCTTCCAGGGCGTGTTTGCTGCCTTCGTAGAACGCCAGTCCGGGGAAGGTGGTGTGCCCGCCCATCGAGGTGATGACGAAGATGTGGCCGCCGCGCCGTTCCCGCATGCCGGGTAGGACCGCTTTCACGGTCGCTACCGTGCCGAATACGTTGACCTCGAACTGGCGGCGCAGATCGGCCATCGATGACTCTTCGAAGGTGCCTTCGAGCCCGTAGCCGGCGTTGGCCACGAGCACTTCGATCGGGCCCAGTTCCGCTTCGACGGCCCGCACCGTGGGGTCGATCCGGTCCGCGTCGGTCAGGTCGAGGATGAAGGCCCGGGCGCGGTCGGGGTCCAGTGCCTGGAAGGCGGCCGCGTGCTCCTCGGTGCGCACGGTGCCCGCGACCCGGTGCCCGGCCGCCAGGGCTCGTCGGGCGATGGCCAGTCCGAGGCCGGTGCTGACGCCGGTGATCAGGAATGTCTTGCTCACTACGGGTGTCCTTTCGTGGATCAGGCCGCGGGGCGTGCGTGGGCACGGCGGCATCGACCCCGCGGGTGTGGCGGGGTCGTGTCTGGGTGGTGTTGGTGCTGGATCGCCCGGTTCGGGCGGTGGTCAGGACTCGGCGGCGGTGTCCCGGGTAGTCGCGGTGGCGGGTTCGCTGCCCCAGCTGGCCAGCAGTCGCAGGCGCTCCTGAGATGGCGAGCCGGACGGCGCGCAGTAGACGACGAGCGATTGGCCCGGGTCGGCGACCGAGGTGAAGATCTCGTACTGCAGTTCCAGGTCACCGGCGACAGGGTGGTGGAGGCGTTTGAGGCCGGTGCTGCGTTCCTGGACGCGGTGTTCTGACCACCACGCCGGGAACTCGGGTGAGCGCATCATCAGCTCACCGATCAGGTTGGCGATGCGCTGGTTTCGCGGCTGGGCGGCGGCGGCCAGCCGCAACCCGTGCACGTAGTCGCGGGCGACGCGTTCCCAGTCGCGCCACACCAGGCGAGCACGCGGATCCAGCAACGTCCAGCGCGCCATGCTGCGTTCCCGGCGCGGCAGCTCGGCCACATCGGGAAACAGCAACGCCCACAACGTGTTCCCGCCGACGACGGTGAGGTTCCGGTCGCTGACAAAAGCAGAAGCCAGATCCATCGACTCCAACACCTGTCGCAGCGCCGGTCGTAGCTGTGACGAGTGCTCGGCCCGGTCCTTGTGCCCGGCTGTGGTGCCCGCGAGGGCGAACAGATGCCGCCGCTCGATGTCATCGAACCGCAGCGCGTCGCAGAGGGCATGCAGTACCTGTTCGGACGGCTGCCGGGCACGGCCCTGTTCCAGACGGGTGTAGTACTCGGTACTCACCCCGGCCAGCTGCGCGACCTCACCGCGCCGCAGACCGGCGACCCGGCGACCGGCGCCGAACTCGACCTGTAGACCGATCTCATCCGGCGTGAGTCCAGCACGGCGGGCCCGCAGGAAGTCGCCCAAGTCGTTATTGCCCATGCCCTGAGTCTGCTCTTCACCCAGCCGATCACCAAGGGCATAGCTGGCCCTGCCAGTACTACGCAAAAGGTCGTGCGAGGCCGCGAGACTCGGCAAAGTCCGCCGAGAACGGGCATGGGTTATGCCAAGCCTGTTGCAAATTAGTTTGCAGCTCATTGCACGACCCAGCGCAAAGAAGACTGCTGACCGTGCACGAGATGAAACGCTTGGCGCGCAATGCCGCCGAGCTGATGACGCTCTCGGCGACTTGCAGGCCACGGGGATTCAGCTCGATTTGCTGAGCGGACCCCTGACCGGGATCTACGATCCGCACGGCATGGGCTCCATGCTCTTCGTCGTGCTCGCCGTCGCCGCCCAGCTCGACCGCGACTACATCGTCGAATACCCGGCACGTTCTACGCGGGGTGGCGAGGGCTTCGCCTGGCCCACCTCGCACGTGTTCAGCAGCACGGCTGCCACCATCTTCGATGGAGCGGAGTCGACGGCACGGGTGATCGCCGATCAGCTCGGGCACTCGCGGCCGTCGACGAAGCAGGACGTACACATGGGGTCGGAAGCTGCCCTCGAATCTGCGCTGACGGCCATGGCGTTTCCCGGGGGCAAAGCAGGGGCGAAGGCCCACCAAACACGAAACCTCAGGCCTGTGACCTGGGGTTTTGGTGGGTCACCAGGGGATCGAACCCTGAACCCGCGGATTAAAAGATCAGGCTTGTCATTACTTGCCGACGGACGACAATCCCTGTCATAGCAAGGAAAATCAACCACTTGATACGTCCAGTTTGGATGGTCACTTGAGGTCGTTTGACATCATTAAGCGCACCAACGATCATGACTGGATTCTGTTCACCCGGCCGCCGATCAGTACCACGAGCGGGCAACCCCGTCCAGCAGGCGACGGGAGCAGCCTACTGGTAGCACTGAGGAACGCTCATACTGGGAACACGTGTTCGGACGCCACCTGCAAGCCCCCCGAACCCGGGGCTTTCGCGGAGCGCGCGGTGATGACCACATTGTCCGGCCGATGTCCGGTGCGTGGTCGCGGCATCCGCCAACCCCAATCCCAGCGCCAGGTGCGTTTCGTCGGTCCCAGTTTGCTCAGACAGTGACATACTGGACATCAGGAAGATTCGGGTGTGGTCCTATGCAAGGTCGCGACACCTCCGACCAGCAGCAGCCGTGGGGAAGCTCTAGGGCGTGCGACAGCCTCGGCAACCTCGACGCGGCACTTCAGGGCCATCCGGCGATCGAGCAGGCCAAGGGCATGCTGAAGCTGGCCTTCGGACTCGATGACCACGACGCACTCGAGCTGCTTGCCGGGATGTCACACGACACCGGTACGGACATGCGTGACGTGGCTCAGACGCTTGTAGAGCGGGTCGCGGGCGCAGCGAGCGCGTCGACTGTGAAGAACGTAAGCGCCCGTGTCCTTGAGGAGTGGAACCGACTCAAAGAAACCTAACCCTCGCCTTGCAAATGCGATCAAGTGGCCTCGTCTGCCTCGGCCGCTGATCGAACTTCGCGGTGCAGATGCTCTCGGATCGAGCATCCCAGCTCGGGAAGGTCGACCCCAGCAAACCGATCTTCACCAACACGAGGGCGGCTACCTCAACTGCTCGAACGTCATCGACCGAACGCGGAAGCCGTTCCGTGTTCGCGCGGGGTACGGGTGGGTAACCTTCCATGCGCTGCGGAAGACGGTCGCCACGCTGCTGGCCGACGCCGGGCTGACCGCTCGCGAGGTGGCGGACCTGCTGGGGTACTCACGGTCGATGACGCAAGATCACTACTTCGGCCGAGGACAGGAGTCCCGGGCCAGCGCCGTGGCTTTGGAGCTCGTGGGCTCCGCCGAGTAGCGAGGAATCTTGGCAATTTATTGGCAAGCGGGCCCACCAAACACGAAACCCCAGGTCTGTGACCTGGGGTTTTGGTGGGTCGCCAGGGGATCGAACCCTGAACCCGCGGATTCTGAGGCGACACTTGCGGTTGTTTGCGGTCTACCCTGAACACCTGCGACCACCTGAGCTGATCGCAATTGCAAATGACTAGCGCGATGGGGCGTTTGCGGTCACTTGGTGTTGTTTTGTGAGGGTAAGGTGCGGGCGCCGTATGCAAGCTCGCAACGCCCATCCTCGGAGGCACCGGACGGCCTCGACCACCAAACCTGCTGATCCCGTTTCCATGGCCGCCGACGCTTGCTGTTGTTTGCCGATACCCGCCACCACCTGCACAGACGAAGAAAACGAACCCCTTGTTGCTTGCCGTTGGCTGACACCTTTGGTGATCAATTATTGGCACTCTCTTGGCAACTGAAGACCCGACGAGCGCTACCCTGTCGCCATGGGCGGGCGCCAGCTCGGGCATGGCACCCGCCCGCAGTACCATCGGCGCGTTCGGCTACCCATGACACTACTTGTGATCAAAGATTGCCGGAAATTCATTGACCGCCCTTTTGGATGAACCCCGAGACAAACCTTTCGGCCTCTTCCTCTGAGATCTCCGCGTCTATTTCTTTAATCAGCTCGTCAATTTTGTCCATGTCATGTTCAGTTGCTCCGGTAGTTCCGCTTCGGAGTGATTCCTGCTCTTCGCCGTCGTCTTGACGCTCGTGGCGTGATTGTTGCTGGACCACGGGGCATTCTCCTTAGCGTGTGTGAGTGGGTATCACTGTTCGGAGCATTCCGACATGAAGGAGTGGTTGCCCGCTGCGGCCAGGGTGTCGGCTACGGTTGACAACCACTGCATGAGCTTGTTCGGGGCACTGGCGCGACCTGGACGCCCTACGGCGTTGGGCAAACCCAGCCCGAGTCGGGTCGCGAGCGCGATGCGTAGTTCGTGGAGAGTCCATGTCCAGGTCATGCGATGCCTGTTATCACGAATCACGATGACGCCACCGCGGTCGGGCAAGTCATCGAGCAGAGTCGTGATCGATGCCCGCGCCCGGTGGAACCGTGTAACGAAGTTGAGCTCATGAGAACACGTGTCGCCGAACAGGTTCGAGATCACCGGATCGTCAACGTGCCCGCTGAGCGCTCGGTCGACACGATGTAGGTAATCGGTCAAGTGCTTTCGTAGCCAGCAGATCTGGCGTGGGCTGAAGATCACGATGATCCTGTCACCTTGGCGATCCCAGCTGATCATGAACCCGCCCTGTTCATTCCTGCCTGCGGTTCTCCTTAGCTACCTGACTCTCAGCATGCTCGACATAGCTGGTGACGGACGCGAAGCAGAGGCAAGAGTGCCCTTGAACCAGCAGAAATTTGCCCTTACGCCCCGAAAAGCAAGGAACCCCCTTGACTAGAGGGGGTTCCTGCTGTCTCGACCAGACGCGCGCCCGAAGGGATTCGAACCCCTAACCTTCTGATCAGGTTTCCATGATCATCGACGTTTGCCGTTTCCTGACAACACCTTTGGTTACCTGCACGAACGCGTGTTCCGAGTTTCGCGTTGCCTGACGTCATTTGCCGTCGATTGCGGGTGATTGTTGGCAATAAGTTGGCAATCTCTCCCCCCGGTCCCACCCGACACGGGGCCACCTTCATGGGGTGCCCTCCAGAGATGGACGTTTTGCGTCGACGGCAGCCGCTTCGGCGGGCACAGCCTCGATACCGAGGTCTCGACGAGCTGCCTTACGGAACTCGATCACAGCTTCAAGTACGGCCATGTCCATCGGCACCTGGCTGTCGTTGCGGCCTGTGGTGACAAGCTCAGGAGGAAGCTCGCCCCTCATGTCGATCCTGCGATGAGAGTCGTCGTAGAGCGCAGCGAGGGCCGAACGAACCTGGTCGGCGCGTTGGATCACGTCGCTCGGCGCGATTAGATAGATCACCTCATGGTTCATGGCGAGATCTTTGAGGCGCTGATCGATCGACGGGTGGTGCGGGTGGCCTAGCTCGTACATGGCCGGGTAGCTGATTACTTCCCGCCGTGCCAACGCCGCTCCTAGGAAGTCCGCGTAGGCCTGCCGTCGTTCCTGCAGCCAACGGGTGGCGTCCTCGCGGCGCGCCTTGGTTCGTTCTGTACGTCGGGTGAGGACCTGCCCGATGAAGACGCCCGAGATTGTCGCCACTGCCGTGATCAGATTTCCGATCCACTGCCATTGAGGTCCCATGATCGGCAACCTAGTGGTGACCACAAGCCGGTGAGTACCTTCGCAGCCGGTCGATTTCGTGCCCGCTGGAGTGGTAAGGCGACCAGCTCGGCGACGCGCCCAGCACCGTTCTTCGAAGGCTCGCCCAGCCGACCCGTGGAGTCAGGACGCCCGCGGTGCAGATCTCCATCTCGGCGGCTTCTGCGGGGCCGCCTGCCTTCCGCTCGCGCCATGACGAGGCCGCCGGCCTTTCCGCTCGCGCCCGGTCGCCGTCGATGGCCGGCCGGGACCGGTGAGCGCAGCGAGCCGCACGCCCGGCCGGCCGATCGG
>NZ_JBFAIN010000043.1:0-66666 GCF_040654735.1 Saccharopolyspora sp. NPDC050642
GATCTTGTGGTGAGACCTCTTCTACCAGGACCCCACGCCCACACCTCCCCAGGCCATCAGCCATCCCATTCCACTGAGATCACCTCAATGGAAATTGCGGTCCCTCCGTCCCCCTGCCGGTCAGGGACCGATGCCCTCGACGAGCAGGGTCAGGAAGCGGTCGATGCTGTTCGGGCTGTGCTCGCTCGCCCACGAGATCGACGCCACCAGCAGCAGGAGTTCGCTCGCCAGGAGATCGGGGCGGACCTCACCGGCCTGCTGGGCGCGCGCGAGCAGCTGTTCTCCCACCTCCTGCATCGCGTGGCAGGACGCGTAGAGCTGGGACTCCGCGTCGTTCAGCGTTGCCATCACGGAGGCGGGCAGCCCCTGGTACCTGTTCGACGACTTCGCGAATTCCCGCAGCCAGGTGACCAGCGCGGTCCGCGGCGACTTCGCGCCCAGCAGGTCTGCGCCCAACTCGCACAGCGTGGCGAAGCGGTCGTGCAGCAGTGCTTCGAGCAGCGCGTCCCGCGTCGGGAAGTGCCGGTAGAGGGTGCCGATGCCGACTCCGGCGCTGCGCGCGATCTCCTCCAGCGGAGCGTCGGTTCCGCGCTCGCGGAAGGCGGCCTCGGCTTCCGCGAGCAGTCGTTCGTAGTTCCGGCGCGCGTCGGCCCGCATCGGTCGTCGCTCGGTCGTCATGTGCTCACCCATCGGGAATCTCGTTGCCAACCGGAGGACCCCTCCGTATTCTTCCGAATAACCGGAGGATGCCTCAGCTTAATCGGAGGGTGGCAGAACATGTCCCACGCGCAGCACGACCCCGGCCGGCTCGGGATCTGGACGTTCGCATTCGATCCGCACCCCGCCGCGCGGGTCCGCGAGGCCGCCGCGGAACTGGAGGGACTGGGCTACGGCGCGGTGTGGTTCGGGGAGGCGTTCGGCCGGGATGCGGTGTCCCAGGCGGCGCTGCTGCTCGACGCGACGAAGCGAATCGCCGTGGCGACCGGTATCGCGAACATCTACCTGCGGGATCCGATCGCCATGGCGGCCGCCGAACGCTCGCTCGGCGAGCAGCACCCCGGCCGGTTCGTGCTCGGTCTCGGCGGGCACCGGGTTCCCAGCTCGCCGACCGCGCTCGCCGGCTACCGCATCCCCTTCAGCGGCAAGCCGGTGTCGAGCATGCGCGACTACCTCGACAACCTGGACGAGGTTCCGCTCAACGCCGCGGGGGCAGCGGTGCCGCCTCGACGACTCCTCGCCGCGCTGGGGCCGAAGATGCTCGACCTTGCCGCCGACCGCACCTGGGGAGCGCACACCTACTTCGTGCCCGTCTCGCACACCGTGATGGCGCGCGAACGCATGGGCCCGGAGGCGTACCTCGCGGTCGAACAGGCCGTCGTGCTCGACCCGGACCGGGATCGGGCTCGCCGGACGCAGCGCGAGCACGTCGGCGGCTACCTGCAGGCCCCGCACCAGCGGAACAACCTGCTGCGGCTCGGCTTCGGCGAAGCGGACCTCGCCGACGGCGGCAGCGACCGGCTGGTCGACGCGATCGTCGCCGGCGGCGACATCGAGAGCATCGCCGAGCGGGTGCGGGAGCACTTCCAGGCCGGTGCCGACCACGTCTGCCTGCAGGTCCTGACGGCGACGCCGGGCGAACTGCCGATGCCCCAGTGGCGAGAGCTGGCGGCGCTCGTCCAGGGGTAGTGGGCGCTCAGGGGGCGAAGGCGCAGAACTCGTTGCCCTCGGGGTCGGCGAGGATGTCCCATTCGATCTCCTCGTCCCGGGCCCGGACCAGGGTCGCGCCCAGCGCGAGCAGCTCGTCGCGGTCGCCGACGACGTCCAGGTGCATCCGGTTCTTGCCGTTCTTCGGCTCGCGCACCGGGTTGAGCCAGATCAGCGGCCCGACGCCGGCCGGATCGACGATCGGCACCGGCCACTCGGCGGGGCGATCGCCGGCGTCGGCGAGGCTGTCCCGGCGGACGTAGCCGATCGCTCGGCACCACCAATCCGCCAACGCCTGGTGGTCGAGCGCGTCCAGTGCGAGGTCCTTGAAGCGTGCGGGCATGCCGGGATTCAACCGGACTACCGCCTGCGCACGGGTGCCGGGCGGGCGACACCCGAGCCGCTGAACCGGGCGTGCCGACGGGTGCCCGGGGTTCCGCGCTCGCAGCCGGGCCGGTTATAGCTGGTTTGACCGTGCCGGACCAGGAGGTATGCCGTGTTCCTGTTGCCTCGTCCGTTGTTGCTCATCGGTGCCGGTGTGCTCGGGGTGAGCTACTTGGCCGGCACCGGCCAGGTCGGGTTCGGCGTCGGGGAGCCCGGGCCGTGCACCTTCCACGTCACCGCCGACGTCCTCAACGTCCGCTCCGGGCCCGGTTCCGGGGAGGACCGGGTGGGCAGGCTGGGCAACGGCGAGGAGGTGACGGCGACGCCCAACGTGGTCGGCGGCTTCCGCGATCTGGGCGGCGCGCGCTGGGCGGCCGCCGAGTTCCTGGCGCCCGTGCCGGGCAGCTCCTGCGATCCCTGACGGAACCGGCGCGCGGTGCGCATCGTTGGACTCCTGGGACGTGTTCGAACCAGTACAAGGTCGTGGAGCTCCGGGAGAAGTGGCTCGGCGGCAAGATGTCGGGCGACAAGCTGGAGCGGGTCCTCAACGACCACGCCGCCGAGGGCTGGCAGCTGAAGGCGATCACCGGGGCCGACGTCAAGGGGCGGGTCGGCCCGGGTGGCGTCGAAGGGCTCCTGGTCACCTTCGAGCGCCAGGTGTGAGGCGGGGTGGTGCACGGCCGCTTTCGCGGGTCAGCTAAGCTGAACCCTGCAAGCGGCCGAGCCGCTCGGCGCGATTAGCTCAGCGGGAGAGCACTACCTTGACACGGTAGGGGTCACTGGTTCAATCCCAGTATCGCGCACCACCACTCGAACCCTGTCGGTGATCTCCACCGGCAGGGTTTCGCCATTCCGGCGGTCTTCGCGGCCGCGTCATCTCGGCGTCCACTGTGGATCCGGCTGGGTCGACGTGTCGACTTGTTGCCCGATGGGGAACCTGTCCCGTTCTGTCGGTGACAGCGCGCATCGCCCTGATTACGTTGGTTCAGACCAACATCCCCGAGCCCCGAGGTGGGACATGCGCAGCAGGGCGATCACGGCAATGGTGCTGGCGCTGGCGGCGATGGCCCCCGGCGTCGCCAGCGCGGGGAATCCTGCGCCGATGGCGGATCCGCCGCCCGCCACCTGGCAGGAGCACTGGTTCGAGCACGACCAGAACCTGCGGCTGATCGACCACAACGACACCGTGGCGCTCTACTTCGACCAGGACGTCGACCCGGCCGCGCGGGAATGGCTGATGCCGTACCTGACCTCGATGTGGCAGTACTCCCAGCAGACCTACGGCAACTCCGGCAACCAGATGACGGCCGACCGGCTGTACTCGATCCACCACGAGGGCAAGTACTACGGCGGCCACCCGTCGACCGTCTACGACGTGTCGCACGACTTCCGCAACGTCAGCGACGTCGGCGGCGACGACTGGTCCACGCCGCAGTACGAGATCGTGACGCACGAGGCGGGGCACGTCGTCGAGGGCATCGCCGCCGGGAAGCACGGCTCGCCCGCATTCGGCCTGTGGGGCGACAGCAAGTGGATGGAGTTCTACATCTACGACGTCTACAAGTCGCTCGGAATGGCGGCCGAGGCCGAGGACTTCTACAACCGGAAGACCGCCGATGACCACGTGGACGACTTCCCGCGCGCCGGCACGCACTGGTTCCGCGACTGGTTCCACCCGCTGTGGCGCGACCACGGCGGCGCCCAGGTGATGGTGCGCTACTTCGACCTGCTGGGGCGCTACTTCCCGGCCAGCGGCGAGGAATTCGCCCGCGACATGAACTGGGGCGAGTTCGTGCACTTCATGAGCGGCGCGGCCGGGGTGAACCTGAAGGGCCTCGCCACCGAGGCGTTCGGCTGGCCCGCGGAGTGGGAGGAGCAGTTCCTCCAGGCACAGCGGGACTTCCCGGACATCCGGTACTCCTGACGGCGGCACCGCGCGGCCGCCCGGTCTCGTCACCTCACGCGATCGGGTAGCCGTGCGCCGGCGTCCCGGCTAATCTGAAACAAGACTCACTTTTCGCGTTTTTGACCGTTGCCAAAACGTGTCCATTGAGGACCGTTATCTGCTTTGATCTAGGCGTCGTTACCGATGTCGCGCAGTGGCCACACGTTGTAGTGACCCGGTGCGATATTTCCCTCCGGTGCTGGTAGAGATCTTATTCGGACGGTCGGAAAACCGATCGCCAATCCCGAAGAAGTTTCTGTCTGGAGGGGTTTGTAATGACGCGTGCTCGCTGGATGTTCGGTGCCATCGGTGCTCTGGCTGCGATTTCTCTCGTGCCGGCGGGAGCCCAGGCCGCTTCGGCTCCTGCCCCGGCGTACCCCGGGGCGGAGATCAGCAGTGTCGTCGACGGGTCCCGGTGGGTCGACTTCGGCAGCGACTCGGTGGTCAAGACCGCTCCGTTCGGTGTCCTCGGCGACGCCGGCAAGTGGGTCGTCTCCGACCGATTCGACGGCAGCTGGACCATTCGGAACCAGCAGACGAACCGCTGCGTGCAGGCCAACGCGGAGGGCGGGCCGCAGGTCCTCTCCCTGCCGTGCCAGCACGGAAACCCGAGCCAGGACTGGGTTTTCGCGCGGGATGAAAACGGCTGGATCATCAGCCCGAAGCTGGACCAGGACGTCGCGGTGGCCGTTGAGCCGCACGCTCCGGCGGGGAGCTGGCTGAAGCTCGAACCGCGCTGGCAGTCGTTCGGCAACACGAACGTCTTCCGCTTCGACGCCTGAAGCTGATCCGGCCGGCCCCGCCGGGGCCGGGATAGCGACCCGCTGATCCGACGCGCGCAGCCGCCGGGTCAGCGGGTTTCTTCATGCGCACGGGTCCGGTGATCACCATTTGGAGTGATCAAGATGTTTCGGTCCGCCGCCGAATCTCAATTCGCCGGTAGGTTTCCGTTGCCCCCCATTTCGGGGTGCGGATTCCAAGGTGCCCGGGTGCTTCGCAATTCCGATCGCCGCGGGGTGCCCTGGACGGCGCGAAATCGATTGGTCTACGAAGGGAATCGGTTGATGAGTACTGCGAAGCAGGCGCTCGCCGCGGCCGCTGCGGCGTTGCCGCTGCTGCTGATGGCCTCCGGCACGGCGCTGGCCGCCAACGGTCCGTCGGGGAGCCCGCCGAAGGCCTCCTGGATCGTGAAGCAGACCCAGGAGCAGGCCGAGCAGAACCACACGGTGCAGAACAACATCAACGTCTCGCCGATCACCCAGGTCAGCAACGGCGGCAAGGGTGAGCAGTCGGCGCTGACCTTTACCCAGCAGAACAACTACAACAGCTCCGAGCAGTCCGAGGGCGAGCTGCAGGTCGAGGACTAGTCCGGTGCATCCGGGCGAGCACCGCGGCGGCGGGTGGGGATGAAAAAGGGCTTGGCCCGGCGAGGGAATCGCCGGGCCAAGCCTTTTCAGATGCGGGAGGACTGCGAAAGCGAGGGGGCCGCTATCGTCACCAGTCTTCCTGCACGCCAACCTCGGTCTGGTCGGTGTCGGCGTCGTTGGACTGGTTGCTCCAGCTGACCGAGTTCGCCTCACCGCTGCCCACGTTGAACGTGTACTGCGTCGGCACGTTCACGTTGGCCTGGTCGGTGCTGGCGTGCTGGTCCTGGTCGATGGTCTGGTCATCGCTCTTCTTGTGGCACTTCTGGCTGTGGCAGGGCTTGCCGTGCCCGTGACCGCCGTCGGCCAGCGCCATTCCCGGGGCACCGAGCATGAGGGGGAGTCCCAGAGCGGTTGCAGCAATGACGCGCTTGGCAGAAAGCATAACCTAAAACCCCTTCGTACTTACTTTAGTGGATGACGCCGCAAGGAATCCTTTGCCGACTTTGCGTCGTGCTGAATCGGCAGCGGATTCCCGTCGGGATTTTGAAACCCTGCCGCAGCGGGGTCATCTAAAACATAGCGTGGCCGCAAAGCCGTGCAACCCGAGATTTTGGTCGCTCACCTCATCTGATGATCTCGATCGGTGCGCTCGCGCAACGGGCCACCTGACGGAGATCTGTGCAAGGAGCAAGGCATTGCGCAGTGCAGCAGCCCGCCGCTCCACTGCGTCGAGACGATCACGCGATCGACAGGCCGTGCCCGGTTGGGGGCGCGTTGCGGCTACGTTCCGTCCGCGGTTCCGGGGGTGCATTCGATTTGCGTGGCTCGAGCGTCGTCACGGCCGATGTTCGCTCGAAATAAGAGAAATCGACGTGAAACACCGTCGCTTCTTTTCGGGTCCGAGACACCGGCGGGTTAATGGGGCATACGCGGTGTCGCCGAGCGGCCCGATGCCGTCGCCGAATCGGAGCGGGTAGATCGTCGCGGTTGATCGGCCGGGTGCGAGATCGCCGCTCGACGGTGGCTGGCCGTAGCGACGACCGCTTCGAGGGAGCCCGATAGGTGATCGTTTGGACTTCGCGCGGAGAGATCGTTCGGCGTGCGGTAAGGAGGACGGGGGTTTTCTTTTCTGTTCGGACGGAGGATGCAGGAAATGACCGATTCCCGGTTGCTCGGACGCGGTGTGGTCAGCGTCGTCTTCGCTGCTGCGGTGCTGGTTCCAGGAGTTGCTTCGGCCACGTCCGACGGTGCGGGGCAGAGCACCTTGAAGCTGACGGTGACGGAATCCCAGAAATCCCGGACGGTCACGCTGACCTGCGATCCGGCGAGAGGAGAGCACCCGCGCGCGACCGATGCGTGCACGGAGCTGCAGCGGGTGGACGGGAAGTTCGAGCGGTTGGACCTGGGTGAGCCGAAGAGCTGCACCAAGGAGAGCCGACCGGTGAACGCGTCCGCGGAGGGCACCTGGCGCGGTCAGCCGGTCGGCTACCAGGTGTTGCTGGCCAATCCTTGCGCGCTGAAGGCCGCGACCGGTTCCGTGTTCGACTTCTGATCACCCGTGCCGCCGCACCCCAGGGATTGCCGAAAGGCAAGGAGTGCAGCGTGAAAGTCGCCGCCCGTGGTCGCGCACGCCACGCGGCGGAACCAAGGTGGGATCGCATTCGCAGGGCGTGACTCTGGCCCTTCGGCCCGCCTGCGCCGCACTCGCAGTGGCTTCACCGGCAGGCCCGGTGAAGCCACTGGTTCCTTTTACGGCGATGTGATTCCCAGCCGCAGCAGAAAGTAGGGGAGCGGAATTCCTCCCGCTCCCCTACTTTCTGCTGCTTGCTGATCCCGGTCAGCAGCGTCCCGAGATGGTCCGGTCGAAGATGACGGTCGGGCCCGTCGCCACGACCACCCGGGAGCTCTTGCCGTTGTCGATGCCGACGCTGTTGATGGACATGCCGTTTCCGCTGACGGAGCCGCTGGCCCGCTGTTCCCCGTCCACCGTGACGACGTAGGAGTGCTTCTGGCCGTCGTTGGTGGCGCTGCGGACGGTCAGCCGCACCGCGGCCGACGCGGAACCCTCCTGCCCGGCGGTTTTCAGTGCTGCCGCCACGAACGGGACGTCGGCCGCGTGCAGGCACCTGGACTCGCCCACCTCGACGGTCAGCGGTGGCCCGGCCGCCCAGGCCGTCGCGGCGACCACCGAGGCGCCGGCGGTCAGAGTTCCCAGCGCGGCCAGCACCACTGCCGTCTCGCGGCGAATTCCCATGACTTGCCTCCTGAAACGAGATTTGGATCCTGAGCAGTTACGAACGCTAGGGGCGACCCGTGCGCCGTGCCCGGCGGGCCGTCCCCGCATGGCCCCAACGTGCGACCTCCACGGTCTGGATTTCTGGAGACCGACTTGCGCAAGTCGCTTGTGGGGCAATGGTTTTCACATCGTTCCTTCTTGATCATTTTGTGATCGGGATCGAGATTCTACTTCTTGATCTTTTTCCTCGTGGTCGATCTCCTTCATCTGATCAGTTGAGTTGTGCGGGACCGATTCTCGGCGCGCCGGACGCACTGCGTGATCGTGCATCCTCATGGGTGGCGAGTGATTCTCTTTGGTGTGGCCCGACATGCCGGACCGGCCAAATCAATGGCAATGTTTGTCGTGTCGGTCGGTGCACCCCAAATTCCCGGAATTCCGGGAACTCAACCTGCCGATCCGGCGAATGTCCAACATGGATGGGAGCTATACGAATGCGTACTTCGATTCGCCTTCTCGGTGTGACCGCTGCTGCTGCTGCGATGCTGGCCATGGGCTCGCCTGCCTTCGCCAGTGGTGGGCACGGCAAGGGTGGGAAGGACGACCACTCGGTTACCGCCTCCGAGGCTGAGGGTGGCGACGGCAAGGGCGGCAACGGTGGCATCGGTGTGAACGTCCTGTGTGGCATCGGCGTCGGCGTTCTCGGCGAGGGCAAGGGCTCCTGCTCCGCTGGCGACGGTGGCAACGGGGTCGGTGGCGACGCCGACTCCAGCGCGTACAGCGAGGACTGATCAGGACGCGGGCGACCCCCAGCCCGCACGTCCCGATGAGAGCGTGTCGACCGGTCTGCGTGCCGGTCGGCACGCTCTTTTTTGTTGGAGCAACGAATTCCGGTCGCACCTACGGGTGACTGGTGCGTCGATCTGCATGTCGCTGGAGGCGTTCCGCGGGCTCTGGTGAAAGGGTCCACGCGTTGATTTCGGTACCGCCGAATCCCTTCCGGGCAGTGCTGGTGGAGCCGTTCAACCAAAGTGGTGTTCATCAGATTGGAGTTCACAGTGCGCAGGTCTGTTCGTGTTCTGTTCGCCGGGGCCGCCGCAGTCGGGTTGATCGCGATGGGAGGGTCCCCGGCGCTGGCCGCCAAGGGCAAGGAGAAGGCGTCCGACGACGACTCCACCGTGACCGCTGCGGCCGAAGGTGGTGCCGGCGGCAACGGCGGCAACGGTGGCTTCGGGGTGAACGTTTGCCCGTCCATCGCCGTGCTGGCTCCGGCGAAGGCCGACTGCGGCGCGGGCAACGGCGGCAGCGCCAACGGCGGCGACGCCGAAGCGACCGCGGAAGACGACAGCAAGGACCGGAAGTACTCCAAGGACGACGAGTGATCCTGCGAATTTCCTAGGGTGCGGAAGCCGCGTCGGTCGCTGCGCGGCCGACGTGTCGCGCCCGAGGTTCTCGCTGGTAGCGGGCAGGCCACGTCCGAATAAATCCCACGGCCTGCCCGCTTTTCGAGAGTAAGGCCGCCGGTTCGCCCGCGATCGGCCGAACCGGCGAAGCCGCCCGGATCGGGCGATCCGGGCGTGCGAGGTCTGGACCACAATGGACAGTTCGGGTCCTCGGTATTCATGAAAATGTGTCGGCCTCCTGGTGGAGGCCGACACACATTAATTTCTAGTGCTGCGAACTGTTTTCGGGCGTCAGTCCTCGTCCTCGTCGTCGCCGTGCTTCTTGGCGTCGGCATCCGCGGATCCGTTGGAGCTCGTGCCGTTCGGTGCCACCGAGCACTCGGCCGTGATCTGGCCGCCGGTGAGGGAGAGCGGTCGGCAGATGCTGAACCCCTGGCCGGATTCGCCTTCGCTGCCCGGCTTTTCGCTGGTGCTCCGCTCGGCCTGCGCGACGGGCTGGGTCGCCAGACCGGCCGCCAGCACGCCGACGCCGAGCGCGGCGGCGGTGCCGAGGAGGCGTGCAGAAATGATCACTAGTACTCCGTTCCACGTCGTCGCCCCGAACTCGTCATCGGCAGCAGGCCTGGCGTTCCGGTTCGGGGCGAAGACTTCGGTCGGCCGGACTGCTCCCGTTCGGGCGGGAGCGCCGGGCCGCGATTCCGGTGTCAGTCGTCGGATTCGGTGTCCTGGCTGTCGTCCTCCGCCTCGGCCCACGCGTCGCCGCCGTTCGCGCTGCCGCCGTTGCCGGCGCCGCAGTGGGCTTCGGCCTTCGCGAGGATGCCGATCGCCGGGCAGATGTTCACGCCGAATCCGCCGTTGCCGCCATTCCCGCCCTTGCCGCCCTGGGCCGCGGCCGTGACAGTGGAGTCGTTGTCGGACTCCTTGTTCTTGCCCTTGGCGGCCAGCGCCGGGGAAGCCCCCATCGTGAGCAGGCCGACGGCCGCGACCCCGGCGAACAGGGCACGGGTTGAACTGCGCATGTCAGACTCCGATCTGGATTTTTCCGGTGGTGTCAGGGCCGGCCGCGAATCGTCGGGGCGGGCGAATGACGCGGCAAACCTTCCACCGGTGTCGTAGATCGACACGCCAACACGCCGGGAAGTTCGGGCGACCACCCATTAGTTGAGCGGTGCCCGGAATATTCCAGTCTACTGTGGACTTCGGATTGATCCGGCGCCTCAGCCGCCGGCCATCGCGCCGACGATCAGGTACGGCTGCTCGCCCGCCGCCACCGCCGGCGGCAGCGGCGCGTCCGGCGGCTCGTTGGAGAGGTCTTCCTCGCAGGCGAAGAACCGGATGAAGGCCCGGCGCAGCTGGGTCTCCTGGTTCCGGATCGTGCCGCGCAACATCGGGTACCGGGACTCCAGGGCGTCGAGCACCGCGCGCTGCGTCGGCCGGCCGGCGACGTCCAGCTCGATCTCGCGGTCCGCGATCTTGGCGAGCGTCCGCAGGTGGGCGGGGAGCGCGACCCGGATCATGGCAGCGTCTGCACCTCGACGGACAGGACCGCCGGGAGGTCCCGGACGATCGGCTGCCAGTTGTTCCCGGCGTCGGGCGACACGTACACCTGGCCGCCGGTGGTGCCGAAGTAGATGCCGCACTCGTCCAGCGAATCCACGGCCATCGCGTCGCGCAGCACGTTGACGTAGCAGTGGCTCTGCGGCAGGCCGTTGGTCAGCGGCTCCCATTCGTGGCCGCCGGTCCGGCTGCGGTAGACGCGCAGCCGGCCTTCGGGCGGGTAGTGCTGTTCGTCGCTCTGGATCGGGACGACGTAGACCGTGTCCGGCTCGTGGGCGTGCACGTCGATCGGGAAGCCGAAGTCGGACGGCAGGTCGCCGCTGATCTCGTACCAGGAATCGCCGGCGTCGTCGCTGCGCATCACGTCCCAGTGCTTCTGCATGAACAGCACGTCCGGGCGCTCTCGGTGCAGCGCGATGCGGTGCACGCAGTGGCCGACATCGGCGTCCGGATCGGGGATGCCCTCCGAGTGCAGGCCGCGGTTGATCGGCTGCCAGCTCTTGCCGCCGTCGTCGGTGCGGAAGGCACCCGCAGCCGAGATCGCGGTGAACATCCGGTTCGGGTCGTCCGGCGCGTGGATGATCGTGTGCAGGCACATCCCGCCGGCGCCCGGTTGCCAGCCGGCGGCGGAGCGGTGCTCGCGCAGCGCGGGCAGCTCGTGCCAGGTCTTGCCGCCGTCGGTGGTGCGGAACAGCGCGGCGTCCTCGATCCCGGCGTGCACGGTGTCCGGGTCGGTCGGCGACGGTTCGAGGTGCCAGACCCGCTCGAACTCCCAGGGGTGCGGGGTGCCGTCGTACCAGAGGTGCGTGCCGGGCGTGCCGTCGTAGGAGAACCGGTTCCCCACCGGCTCCCAGGTCCGGCCGCCGTCGTCGGAGCGCTGGATCAGCTGTCCGAACCAGCCGAGCGACTGCGAGGCGTACAGCCGGTCCGGGTCCGCCGGCGAGCCCTTGAGGTGGTACAGCTGCCAGCCGCCGAAGTGCGGGCCGCTGATGTCCCACCGCTCGCGCGTGCCGTCCGCGGTCAGGATGAACGCGCCCTTGCGGGTGCCGACGAGAACTCGAACACGGCTCATGGGGACACTCCCTGGTCAGCGGCGAGCAGCGGGCCCACCGCCGGTCAATGTAGGGCCGCTGACCGGCGATGTCCTGTCGAACGCTCGCGAGCGCTTCGGGCCGCCGTGCCGACCCGAAGCGCTCCCGCGCGTCAGGCCAGCGCCGGTTCGTGGTCGGCGACCAGGCCGAACAGGGACTCGGAGCGCAGGGCCGCGTAGCCGGGCTTGATCACCTCGTTGATCAGCGCCAGGCGCTGGTCGAACGGGATGAACGCCGACTTCATCGCGTTCACCGTGAACCACTGCAGGTCGTCGAGCGAGTACTGGAAGTTCTCGACCAGCTCGGTGAACTCGCGGGTCATCGACGTCTGGCTCATCAGCCGGTTGTCGGTGTTCACCGTGACCCGGAAGCCCAGCCGCCGCAGCAGCGCGATCGGGTGTTCCGCGACCGACGCGACGGTGCCGGTGTGCACGTTCGAGCGCGGGCACATCTCCAGCGGGATGCGCCGGTCCCGCACGAACGACGCCAGCCTGCCGAGCCGGGCGGTGCCGTCCTCGGCGATGTCGATGTCGTCCACGATGCGCACGCCGTGGCCCAGCCGGGCCGCGCCGCACCACTGGATGGCCTCCCAGATCGACGGCAGCCCGAAGCCCTCGCCGGCGTGGATGGTGAAGTGGCAGTTCTCCCGCCGCAGGTACTCGAACGCCTCCAGCGAGCGGGTGGGCGGGAAGCCGGCCTCCGGGCCCGCGATGTCGAAGCCCACGACGCCCGCGTCGCGGTACCGCACGACGAGTTCCGCGATCTCCCGGGCGCGCGCCTCCTGGCGCATCGCGCACAGCAGCACGCCGATGCGGATGCGGTTGCCCGCTTCTCGCGCCCGCGCCGCTCCGCGCCGGAACCCGTCGAGCATCGCCTCGACGACCTCGTCCAGCGACAGCCCCTGCTGGGTGCTCAGCTCCGGTGCGTGGCGGACCTCGGCGTACACGACGCCGTCCGCGGCCAGGTCTTCGGCGCATTCGGCGGCGACCCTGCTGATCGCGTCCGCGGTCTGCATGACGCCGACGGTGTGCACGAACCGCTCCAGGTACTCCTCCAGCGAGCCGGCCCCGGCCGCGGCGGCGAACCACTCGGTGACCCCGGCGACGTCGGACGTCGGCAGTGCGCCGTAGCCCTGCTGCTCCGCCAGATCCACGACCGTCTCGGGGCGCAGCCCGCCGTCGAGGTGGTCGTGCAGCAGCACCTTCGGGGCGCGGCGGAGCTGGTCGGCGGTCGGCGAGTCGGGCACTTGTTCCCTCCTGGGGTTCGGTGTTCCCGGCGAACTCGGCCGGGATTTCCTGTCTGACATGTTAGGCATGTTGGCGGAAGGATCTACCCTCCGAAGGTGACGTACGTCAAGGTGTGGTCTCCGGTTCTTCTCCGGCTTGCCGGAGTTGACGTGCGGGACCATCTCTCTTAACTTGTCTGACATCAATCCGGCAGGAGGTGCGGCGTGGCTTCCAGACGACCTCAGCGTCGACCGGTCGTGGACCTCTACGAGCGGATCGCCGAGGCCATCAGGCAGGGCACCTATCCGCCGGGTTCGACGCTGCCGTCCGAGCCGGACCTCGCGACCGAGCTCGGCGTGAGCCGGCCGGCGCTGCGGGAAGCGTTGATCCTCCTCCAGGAGGACGGCGTGATCACCGTGCGGCGGGGAGTGGGGCGGACGGTCAGCGACCGCCCGGCCCGGCGGGGCTTCGAACGGCTGCAACCGTTCGAGGGCCTGCTGGGCGCGGACAGCACCAAGGTGCGGCCGCTGGTGCGCGACATCGAGCAGCCGACCGACCTGGTGATGCAGCACCTGCCGGTGCCGGCCAGCTGCGAGATCAGGTTCTGGGAGAGCGTCGTCGACGTCGACGGCGTGCCGTCCTGCCTGGTGGAGGAGTGGAGCGTGCACGACGAGGCGCTGGCCGCCGTCGATCCCGCGCTGCCCGGAGCCCTGGCGGCGGCCGAAGCCCGGCCGAGCACGATGCTGCACGTCATCGGCTCGATCGACCCGCACCTGCCGCTCAGCGGCGCCAGCACGATCAACGCGACCGTGCTCGGGCGGCGCCGCGGGGAGGTCTTCGACCGGTCGCCGGACACGCCGGTCGTGCTGGTCACGCAGGTCGTCTCGATGGAGCGGACCCCGCTGATCGCCGCCAAGTACGTGCTGCCCAGCGGCGCGCCGGGCATCCCGGTGCGCCAATCCCGATGAACACCGAACAACCACAGCCGGAGCTCCGCGGGCCCGTCTCGATCTGACGCGATCACCCGCTCCGCTTCCCGGGGCAACGCTCGTGCGCGTTCTGGATCGCCATAGCGCTCCGAAACGCGCACGAGTCCCGCGAGACTCCGCTCCCAGCAGAAAGGCGCGCTACCGATGGCGTCCAAGGAAACCCTGATCGTCGACTGCGACACCGGAATCGACGACGCGTTGGCGTTGCTCTACCTGCTGAGGGACCCGGACGTCGACATCCGGGCTGTGACCACGGTCTTCGGCAACATCGACGCGGTCACCGCGGCCGACAACACGCTGCGGGTGCTCGAACTGGCCGGGCGGCCGGACATCCCGGTGGCCGTCGGTGCCCGCGACAACTGGCTCGGGAACGCGCACTTCGCGCCGTACGTGCACGGCGCGGACGGCCTCGGCAACACGGACCTGCCCGCGCCGACGGGCAGGCCGATCGCCGAGCCCGCCGCGGAACTCATCGTGCGCCTCGCCAGGGAGAACCCCGGCACGCTGCACCTGCTCGCGGTCGGGCCGCTGACGAACCTGGCCACCGCCGTGCTGCTCGATCCCGAACTGCCCGGGCTGGTCAAGCACGTCACGATCATGGGCGGCGCGATCCGGCACCCGGGCAACGCCACCCCGGCGGCCGAGGCGAACATCAGCAACGACCCGGAGGCGGCGCGAACGGTGCTGACCGCCGGCTGGCCGATCACGCTGGTGCCGCTGGACGCGACCATGGGCGAGCGGATCACCGAGGGGCACCAGCGCCGGCTCCGCGAGACCGGCACGCCGGTCACCGCCTTCGCGGCGCAGATGCTGGACCAGTACTTCGACTTCTACGAGCGGAACGTGTTCGGCGAACGCAGCGCGGCCTGCCACGATCCGCTGGCCGCGGCCATCGCGGTCGGCGACGTCTCCCCGGTGCTGGCGCCGGTCGTCGCGGTCGACGTGGAGACGAGCCAGGGGCCGGGGCGCGGCGCGACCGTCGCCGACGTCCGCGGGCAGTACCGGAACTTCCCGGCCCAGGACGATGCGCACGTGCGCGTGGTGCTGGAGACCGGCGGCGACTTCGCCGAGCTGCTGGCCGATCGGCTGTGCGACGACCCCACACCGACGCGACGCGTGGCGTGAGAGGGGATTCGCGATGACGCGCACCGAAGACGTCGTGGTGGTCGGTTCGCTGAACGTCGACCTGACCGCTCGCGTGCAACGCCATCCGCTGCCGGGCGAAACGGTGCACGCCACAGCGCTGGCCACTAGCGCAGGCGGCAAGGGCGCCAACCAGGCGGTCGCCGCGGCGCGGCTCGGCGCCCGAACGGCGCTGGTGGGCAGGGTCGGCGCGGACGCGCACGGCGAAATGCTGCTGGCCGCCCTGCGCGCCGATGGCGTCGGCACCGAGCACACCCACCGCGATGCCGAATCGGTCACCGGCACCGCGCTGATCACCGTCTCGGACACCGGCGAGAACAGCATCATCGTGTCCGCCGGGGCGAACGCGCGCTTGTCGCCGGCCGACATCGCGGCCGCTCAGCCGCTGATCGCGGCGGCGCGGGTGGTGTCGGTCGTGCTGGAGGTGCCGGTCGAAACCGTCGTCGCCGCTGCCAGCGCCGCGCGGGCGGCCGGGGTGCGGTTCGTGCTGAACCTGTCCCCGGTGGTCGACCTGCCCGCCGAGGTGCTGGAGCTCGCCGACCCGCTGATCGTCAACGAGCACGAAGCCCGGGAAATCCTGCGGCGCAACGGCTTTCCGGTGCCCGCCGAGAACGTCGGGCACGCGACCGGGCTCCTCCGGGTCGGTGCGCGTTCGGTGGTGGTCACCTTCGGCGCGGACGGCGCGGCGGTCGCGGATGCCGGTCATGCCGAGGAAATCCCCGGTGCGCCGGCCGACGCGGTCGACACCACCGGGGCGGGTGATGCTTTCGCCGCCACCGCGGCATGGCGGCTGAGCCAGGGTGATTCGCTTCCCACTGCCGTGTGGTGGGCGACCCGCGTGGGGGCCTGCAGCGTGCAACACTCCGGTGCGCAAGCGTCCTATCCCACGCTCGACCGCGTGCTGAGCGGGGCCGGGCTGCCGAAGTAGTCGCCGCCGCCAGGAGGTTCCGCATCGTGTCCGGTCGGAAGTCCTCCGCATTCCCCGGGATCGCCTCGTCCTTCGCCCTGCTCGGCGTGCTCGCCACCGGGTGCGCCGCCGCGCAGGGCGCCGAAGGCGCGAAGGCCGAGCCCGGCCCGAACCTGACCGACGTGAAGCGGTCCATCGTGGACTACCACGATTCGGGGCAGTGGGAGGCCGACATCGCCGAGGCCGATCGCCGCGGCCAGGACTACCTGGCCCAGCGGCTGGCGGAGGGCGTGCCGAAACCGGCGATCGTGCTGGACATTGACGACACCAGCGTGTCGACCTACGAGTACGGGCTGGGCATCGACTTCGGCTTCGAGCAGGAGTCGTCGGACGAGTTCGTGCTGGCCCGCGGGCCCGCCGGGATCGCGGCGACGCGGGACCTCGCGCGCTTCGCGGACTCCCGCGGCGTCGCGGTCTTCTTCGTCACCGGCCGCCGGGAGAACCCGGAGATGCGCGAAGCCAGCCTGCTGGACCTGCAGGAAGAGGGCTTCCCGGCGCCGGCGGCCCTGTACCTGCGGCCGGTGGATGACCACGAGCCGTCGGTGGTGCCGTACAAGAGCGGCGCCCGCGCCGACATCGAGCGGCAGGGCTACCGGATCGTCCTGAGCGTCGGGGACCAGGAATCCGACCTGGCCGGCGGCCACGCCGAACGCGGCGTGAAGCTGCCCAACCCGATGTACGAGCTGGACTGATCCCTGGGGATTCCGTCCACTGTGGTCCTGGCGGTCGGTTGGGTCTATCAGCGACCCGGCAGCGCCGCTGCGATCGACCTGGCCCGGGCTGCCGGGATCTCCACCCGGCTCGTCCGCAACTACGCGGACGAGGGCGATGCTCGAAGGCTCCAGCCTCCTGCGCCGCTACCTGGACGACGAATCTTTACATTGACAAGATTCGGCCCGGGCAGGCATCTTGTCGCTGACAAGTTTGCTTTCTCCTGGGGAGGCCGAGATGGCTCCGTTGATCATCCTGTTGGCCGTCACGCTGGTGCTGCTGGTGGCGGGCGCCGTCGGCGTCCGCGGCCTGAGGCCCTGGCCGGTCGCCGTGCGCGGCGGGCTCGCCGCGATGTTCGTGGCGACCGGCATCGCGCATTTCGTCGGCATGCGGGAGCAGCTCATCAGCATGGTGCCGCCGGCGCTGCCCGCGCCCGGCCTGCTCGTCACCGTCACCGGGATCCTGGAGCTGGTGGGCGCGGCGGGGCTGCTGCGGCACCGCACCGCGCCGTGGGCCGCGGGCGGGCTCGGGCTCATGCTCATCGCGATGTTCCCCGCGAACGTCTACGCGGCGCTGGAAGGAATCCTCACCGCCGCGGACGACCAACTCGTCCCGCGAACCGCGATGCAGGTCGTCTTCCTGGCCGCCACCGCCGTCGTCGTCGTCCACCACGTGCGCGCTCGCAATGGGCGCGCAGCCGAGGCGAACTGAGTTCTTCCTGCTCAGGCCCAGTGGGTTGGGGTGCTCCCAAGCCGCTCACGGGTCATCGTCGCCGGCTCAACGGGGGGCGGAGAGCCGGTGGATGTCCTCGGTCGGCAGGGCGTTTCGTCGCAGGCTGCGGAAGGAGCCTGCGATGGGCGGTGTCGTTGTGCTCGCCTCGTGCGAAAACCCCGATCGAGTTCCCGCGGCGGGGCGCCGTCGCGCGGGAACTCGATCGTTTCGGGGGTCCCGGTGCCAGGCAAAGTCCACTGAGGACTCCGGCGCCGGGGTCGGGGCGGGGTCTTGGCGGCTGGCCGGTGTCAGGCGGAGGCGGCCAGCCAGGTCGAGCGGCCCGCGTGGGTCGGCAGCCAGCAGCCCGTGGGCTGGGCGCCGAGGTCCGGGGCCGGCTCGGACAGTGCGAGCAGCTCGGCGATCACTTCGCGCGCGGGACCGGTGGTTCGCCACAGGACCTTGCTCGGGAAGAGAACGTCCGGCTCGTCACCGGGGATCCGCGCGGCATCGGCTTCGTGCTCGCTGAACAGCTGCACGATGTCGAAAACCCCGCGGTGGACCCGGATTCCCACCACGGCGACCAGGCCGCCGTCGGCGTCGCGCGGGTGCGCGAACTGGAAATCGCGGGCTACCAGGGCTTGCAGACCGTTGGTAATCTCGTTCATGGCGCCACCGAGTTTCGTCGTCAAGGGCTTCAACCATGGCTCCGCGCGGAGCGTCGGGACGGCTCGTCAGACGAGGTCGTCGAACTCGCCGTCCTTGGCCCCGTGCAGGAATGCGGCGATCTCATCCCGGCTGTAGACCAGTGCTGGACCCTCGGGGTAGCGCGAGTTTCTGACGGCGATGCCGCCGTCGACCAACGGTGCCAATTCAACGCAGTTGCCCACCGCTCCGCTGTGGCGGCTCTTTCGCCACACCACGTTGGGAAGCTGCTGCGCGGGCATACCGTTCTGGACGTTCGTCATCCGAACCCCACCCTTCCCCGACTAACGCTGCACGATCATCTGCACGTGCAGTTGATCGTGCACCCAAGGTAGCAGGTGCAGATGCACGATTGAATGCACGTGCATCTCAATGAGACCTTGATCACTCGACCGGAGGAATCTTGTTCCCAGTTAAGTGACCCGCGGTCAGTGAATGAGTGCTATGCGCAGTCGCCGGCGCGCACAGAAGTGCCACCGGGTGCGGATCCCGGTGGCACGTCGATCAGCTGTGCTTCAGGGCCTTGAGCAGCGTCTTGCGGGTCTGCTCCGGCGTCTGCGCGTCGACCGCGAGCCGGTGGCTGACCTTGCTGTAGACCTCGACCTCGTCCGGCTTGTCCAGGTAGAGCGCGCCGCAGAGGTGTTCCAGGTAGACGATGTCCGGCAGTTCCGGCTCGGCGAACCGCAGGATCGTGAACGCGCCCTCCGCGCCCGACCGGCCGAGCTCGAACGGCAGGATCTGCAGCGTCACCGCGGACATCGCCGTCGCGTCGAGCAGGAACTGGATCTGCTCGCGCAGCACTTCGCGGCCGCCGATCGGCCGGTGCAGCACCGACTCGTCGATCACCGCCCACAACCGCGGCGCCTTCGGCTGGGTGAACAGCTTCTGGCGCTGCATGCGCAGCCGGACGCGCCGGTCCAGCTCGTCCTCCGGGAACTCCGGACGGCCCTGGGTGGCGACCGCGCGGGCGTACTTCTCGGTCTGCAGCAGGCCGGGCACGAACTGGATCTCGTAGGTCTGGATTCGGGAGGCCGACTCCTCCAGCCCGACGTAGTCCTGGAACCACGAGGGCATCAGGTCGTTGAACCGGTGCCACCAGCCGGGTTCGTTGGACCGGCGGACGAGGTCCAGGAAGGACTCGTGCTCGGACTGGTCCGTCACGCCGTAGAGGGTCAGCAGGTCGGCGACGTCGCGTTCCTTGAAGCCGACGCGGCCGAGCTCCAGGCGGCTGATCTTCGATCCGGACCCGCGGATGGCGTATCCGGCGTCCTCGCGGGAGATTCCGCTCGCCTCGCGCAACCGGCGCAGCTGACTGCCCAGCACGAGACGGCGGGCGGTGGGGCCGCTTCCCGTGGCACTGTCCGGAGCCACGCGGAACCTCCTGTGGAAATGGGCTCTACGACCCACTGTCGCGATCCAGTGGTTGAACGTTACGCGTGGGCATAGTAGTGGAATCCGGCCGCAGGTCGAGCAGCTTACCCGGATTGGCGGTATCTACCCGCACGTACGTTATCGGCCCTTGATCCCCTAACCTGGGGTTGTCGGGGGCGGAAATTCGGGGTTGGGGAGTGGCATGACACGAACCGGCGAAGGGCGCGGGGGCGTGCCGTCTGGCATCGATCCCACGAGGCCGAGCAGTTCGCGCGTCTACGACGCGATCCTCGGCGGCAAGGACAACTACAGCGCCGATCGCGGATTGCGCGACGCGCTCGCCGAAGTCACCCCGGAACCCGGCGCGCTGGCCAAGGACAACCGCGCCTTCCTGCAGCGGGTCACCCGGTACCTGGCCGGAACCGTCGGCATCGACCAGTTCCTGGACTGCGGATCCGGGCTGCCGACGCTGGAGAACACCCACGAGGTGGCGCAGCGGGTCAACGCGGACGCTGCCGTCGTCTACGTCGACAACGATCCGACCGCGATCGTGCACGGCCGCGCCCTGCTCGTGGAGAACGACAGCACGCACTTCGTCGCTGCGGACATCACGGATCCGGATCGCCTGCTCGCCGAGCGGGCCGTCGCCAGGTCGCTGGAGTGGTCCCGGCCGATCGCGCTGTTCCTGTTCAGCACGCTGCACCACATCGCCGACGAGGACGACCCGCAGGGGCTGATGGCGCGCTACATCGACGCGCTGCCCGCCGGTTCCTACGTCGGGATCAGCCACTTCTGCCGCCCCGAGGACGCCGAGGCGACCCGGCTGGCCGACCTGATGGAGGAGGCGTACCTCGGCGCGATGGGCAGCGGCTGGTTCCGGTCCCGCGAGGAGATCGAGCGCTACTTCGGCGGGCTCGAACTGCTGGCACCGGGACTGGTGCCGGTGGCGACGTGGTGGCCGGACGGGCCGGCGGCGCCGGTGAACGCCTTCCACCGCTTGCTGATCGGCGGCGTCGCCCGCAAACCCTGACCGTCCGCAGGCGCTTTCGGGGCGTCAGTACTCGATGGTCTGGACCGAGGTCGGGGAGTCGTGCCAGGTCGCGATCACGGACGACCCGTGCTGGCCGGCGGTGAACTCCACCCGCAGCCAGCCGACGGCCTGGTCCCAGGTCTGCACCGTGTAGCCGGGGCGCGGCGTCGCGGAGACCAGCTTCGCGCCGTCGGCGTGCACGGAGAGCACGACCTTGCCGCCCTTGGCCTCGTAGGTGCGCACCTCGCCGGAGTCGGTGGTCCGCGACGGGCTCGGCGTCGGCTCCGGCGTCGGAGTGTCCACTGTGGTCGATATCGGCTCGGGGCTCGGCTCCGCCGTCGTCGTCGGCGGCGGGGGCGGTGCCGTCGTGGCCGGCTGGACCAGCGGGATCGCGTCGGGCGGCTCGAACACCGCGCCGCGGATGACGTCGCGGACGCCGAGCCAGGACAGCGTGACTGCGGCGGTGGTCGCGGCCAACCACACGCCGATGTAGGCGACCGCTCGTTTCATGCGCACGGGTTTACCCGACTGCGGCGCGTAATGCCTCCCTGGGGTGCGGGATTCGGCGACGCCGAACGCCGGCCGCCGCTCGCGGTGCGGCGCAGCCCGCCCGCGGACCGGAAGGCGAAGAACTCTCACAGTCCCCGTATCGTCCCCGCCATGGCTGTGGTTCTGGTGGTTGAGGACGATCCGGTGGTGCGGGCGGCGATGATCCGGGACCTGACCGCGCGGGACTGGGTGGTTCGCAGCGTCGGAACCGCCCTGGCATCGTTGCGCGAAGTAGCCGAGCACCCACCGGACGTCATCATCCTCGACCTCGGCCTGCCCGACCTCGACGGCGGCGAGACGCTGAAGATGATCCGCGGCGTCTCCAACGTGCCGACGATCGTGGCGACCGCCCGCGACGACGAGGGCGAGATCGTCCGCCTGCTGCGCGCGGGCGCGGACGACTACATCGTCAAGCCGTTCTCCAGCGAGCACCTCAACGCCCGCATCGAAGCGGTGCTGCGCCGCGCCCGCGGCCCGCAACCGGCGCAACTGCTGGAGGTCGCCGGGCTGCGCATCGACCTGGGCAGCCGGGTCTCGACGCTGGACGGCGCCGAGCTGGAGCTGACGCGGCGCGAGTTCGACCTGCTGGCCTACCTCGCGGCCCGGCCCGGCCGGGTGGTGCCGCGCCGCGAACTGCTCGCCCAGGTGTGGCGGCAGTCCTACGGCGACGACCAGACCATCGACGTCCACCTGTCCTGGCTGCGGCGCAAGCTCGGCGAGAGCGCCGCCGAACCTCGGTTCCTGCACACCGTGCGGGGCGTCGGCGTGAAGCTCGTGGAACCGGAATGAGACGCACGATCGTCCTGGTGGCGCTGGCGGTGACCTCGATGGTCGCCCTGGCGTTCCTCATCCCGCTCGGCCTGATGATCAAGGAGATGGCCCGCGACCAGGCGATGTCCGACGCCGAACGGCAAGCCGTCGCGCTGGCACCGGTGCTGGCCACCACGACCGATCACGCGCTGGTCGGCAAGGCCGTCGCCAGCACGCGCGCCGGGCAGTCCGGGCGGGTCGCCGTGTACCTGCCGGACGGCGGCGTGGTCGGCTCGGGCCGGGTCGGAGCCGGCGACGTGCACCTGGCGATGTCCGACGTGCGGACCTCCAGCGTGGAAGTGGCCGGCGGCACGGCGTTCGTGCAGCCCATCGCGCTGGACGGCGGCCGCACCGCGCTGGCCGAGGTGTTCGTGCCCGCCGCGGACCAGACCCGCGGGGTGCTGCGGGCCTGGCTCGTGCTCGGCGCCGTCGGGCTGGTCCTGGTCGTCGGGTCGCTGCTGGTCGCGGACCGGCTGGCGGCCCGCGTCGTGCGCGCGACCACCCGGCTCGCGGAGGCCTCGTCCGCGCTCGGCGCCGGCGACCTCAGCGTCCGGGTGCATCCCAGCGGCCCGCCCGAACTGGTGGAAGCCGGGCGCGCGTTCAACACCATGGCCGACCGGGTCCGCCAGCTGCTCGCCGCCGAGCGCGAGATGGCCGCGGACCTCTCGCACCGCCTGCGCACCCCGCTGACGGCGCTGCGGCTCAACGCGGAGGCGCTGGGCGACGATCAGGCGGCCGAGCAGACCAGGGTCGCCATCGACCGGCTGGAACGCGAGGTGGACCTGGTGATCACCAGCGCCCGCCGGTCCGGGCCCGGTGAGGAAGCCGACTGCGACGTCGCGGAGCTGCTGCGCGAGCGGCTCGGGTTCTGGTCGGCGCTGGCCGAGGACCAGCAGCGGCCGTGGAGCCTGCGCGGCGCGGAGGGCGAGGTCCACGTCCCGGTGCCGAGAGCGGAGCTCGCCGCGTCGGTGGACGCCGTGGTGGGCAACGTCTTCCGGCACACCCCGGAGCGGACCGAGTTCGTGGTGTCGGTGCAGCAGAAGGACGGCGTGGTCGGGGTGATCGTGGAGGATGCCGGGCCCGGCGTGGCGGAGTCCTCCGACGCCGTGCAGCGCGGGCGCAGCAGCGCCGGATCGACCGGGCTCGGCCTGGACATCGCCCGCCGGGTCGCCGAGTCCACCGGGGGGCGGCTCGCGGTCGACCGCTCCAGCCTCGGCGGCGCCCGGGTGTGCATGTGGCTGTGGCAGCGCCCGGCGGCGCCGAAACCCACCCGCCGCCGCGACCGCCGCCGACGCACCCGCGAAGCGTTCTGGCTGGCCTGACCCACGAAGATCGTTCCGCCGGGGCGGGGTGCCCGGGAGGGTTGATCGTCGGTGCCGGTGGTTACCCTCGCTGGCGTGCTGACTGTGTCGACCGTGAACGTCAACGGCCTGCGCGCCGCCGCGAAGAAGGGCTTCGTGGAGTGGCTCGCCGCCACCCGAGCCGACGTGATCTGCCTGCAGGAGACCCGCGCGGAGCCCGAACAGCTCGCGCCGGAGGTCCGGGAACCGGCCGGCTGGCACACCGTGCTGGCCCCGAGCTCGGCGAAGGGCCGCGCCGGGGTGGCGGTCTACAGCCGCGCGGAACCGGAGGCCGTGCGCATCGGCTTCGGCTCGGCGGAGTTCGACGAGAGCGGCCGCTACGCGGAGATCGACCTGCCGGGCCTCGTGGTCGCGAGCCTGTACCTGCCCAGCGGCGACGTCGGCACCCCGCGCCAGGACGAGAAGGAACGCTTCATGAAGGAGTTCCGCGCGTACCTGGAGGACCTGCGCGGACGAGCCGCGGCGGAGGGCCGGGAGGTGCTGGTCTGCGGCGACTGGAACATCGCGCACCAGCAGATCGACCTGAAGAACTGGAAGGCGAACCAGAAGGAAGCGGGCTTCCTCCCGGAGGAGCGGGCCTGGCTGACGGAGCTCTTCGAGAGCGGCTACGAGGACGTGGTCCGGAACCTCCACCCGGAAGGCCCGGGCCCGTACTCCTGGTGGTCCTACCGAGGCAAGGCCTTCGACAACGACTCCGGCTGGCGCATCGACTACGTCGTCAGTTCGCCTGACCTGGCGAGCCGCTGCACGGATGCGTACGTGGAGAGGGCCGAGAGCTACGACCAGCGCTGGTCGGATCATGCTCCGGTCACCGCGGTGTTCGACGTCTGAGCCGAGAAGGCGCCTCCTTGATCGTTGTAGGTGGCCTACTCTCTTCGCGTGACAGCGCCTCAAGACTCTTGGTCGCAGCAGCAGTCCCAGCCGGCGGATCACCAACAGCTTCCGCCACAGCAGCAGTTCGACAGACCGAAAGCGCCCGGGACGGTGACGTTCGCGACCTTGATCGGCATCGTGGTGCCGGCCCTCTCGGCGATGATGACCGTCATCAGCTTCGTGGTCGTCGCGCTGCAAGTCATCAGGTATCTCGATGCCTGGCAAGGCCCGCTCATCTTCAACGTGGTCAACACGTTGGGCACCCTCGCGCTCGCCGCGCTGTGGGTGATCTTCGCGCTCCTGATGCGCGCCGGCCGGAACTGGGCTCGGACCACGCTCGCGATCCTCGCCGTGGTCTGGCTGCTCTACGGCCTTTTCGGCATCAGCCAGATGCTCATCGCCGTCGATTTCCAGCTGGGGTCTCTCCTCGGCCAGCCGGGCGCGACCATCGCCAGCGTCGAGTTGTTGATGGTGCTGGTCGCGATGCCGCCGTTCCTCGTCCTGGTGTTCCTCAAACCCTCGAACCAGTACTTCAAAGCCGCAAGCAGTCGATGAGCGTTCTGCACCGGCGGATCGGCTTGGTGCCTCCGACGATCGGCGCGACCGCCGTTTCGTAGATCATGTCGGGCTCGCCGGGATCGACGGCGTGCCCGACCCAGATCGCCAGGACGGTATGCGGCGTGCCGCCGTCGGCGCTGATCTCGGTATTGCCGACGTAGCGGTACTCCAGGTCGCTGAACAGCTCATCCCACCGCGCGAGGTCGACGGGTTCCCCGTCCTCGTCCCAGGAACGTGCCATGCCTGCGGAGGCCAACCAGCGCCGTCGGTCACGGTCGTGTTCGACTTCTGATCGTTTCGCGGTGACCCGGGCGTTGCGATTTCCGGGACTCCCAGGCCAGTCCGATCGCTATGAGGACGACGATGGTGATCAGGACCAGCGACGCCGTCGCGGATTCCTGGCCGGAGAGCTCCATCGTGTTCCGGAAGGTCTCTCCGACGCCGTTGAACGCGAAAGCTGCGGCACCGCAACCGAAGACGAGCCCGACGACAACGACGACGACGGTGACGGTCTTGCCGATACCCGTCGGCAGGAATCGAGCGAGACCGGCACACAGCAAGCCGACGATGACGACATCGGCAACGGCGACGCTCAATACGGCGACGCTGGCAAAGTCATTGTCCTCGTAGCTCTCGAAGTAACCCCAAGTGTGGCCGGCATCGGGGAGTCCGGCGATGCCGAGGCCGGTGATGATCGCTATCAGCGCGGCAATGCCTTTTGGTTGCCACCTCTTCGGCGTTTCGCGAGTCGGGAGGATCTTGGTGCCGCGCTGCACGTGGACCTTGGTGGCGGGCTGCTCACCTGCCATGGTCAGCGCCTCGGCGACCGTCGGCCTGCGGTCCGGGTCCTTGTCCAGCAGCCGGGTGATGAGCTGCGTGAGCGGTCCGGTTCGTCGCGGTGCCGGGGCCTCCTCCAACAGTACTGCGGCCAGCGTCGCTTCCTGGGTATCGCGCCGGAACGGCGAGACGCCCACGACGGCCTGGTAGAGGGTCACGCCGAGGGAGAACAGATCGCTGGCGGGAAGTCCATCGGTGCCGCGCAACCGCTCGGGCGCCGTGTACTCCGCCGAGCCGATGAACATCCCGGTGGCGGTCAGCGCGGTGTCGGTGTGGCGGATCGCGGTCCCGAAGTCGGTGAGCAGGACCTTCCCGTCCTCGGCGAGCATGACGTTGGCCGGTTTGATGTCGCGGTGCACAACACCTTCCCGGTGTGCTGCGCCCATCGCCGTCAGCAGCACCGTAGCCACTTCGGCTGCCCTGTCCGCCGGAAGCGGCCCGTGCTGCTCGATGTGCTCGCTCAACGAGCAGCCGTCGACCAGTTCCATGACGATCCAGGGAAGGCCGTCCTCGACGACGACATCGTGGATCGCGACGATGCCGTCGTGCTTGCGCAACCGGGCGGCGTTGCGGGCCTCGCGAGTGGCGCGCGCCAGCCGCTCGGCCCGTTCGGTTTCCGACATCCCCGGCGGCAGCTGCATTTCCTTGATCGCAACGTCGACGTCGAGGGTCTCGTCGCGGGCCCGCCAGACCCGCCCGAAACCACCGGACCCCAGTTCGGCGGCCAGCCGGTAGCGTCCACCGACCACGTCACCGGACCGTCTCGAAGTCATGACCGTCTCCCGCCCGTCGCGCTCGGCACGACAGTTGATCACAGTACCGCCACCGGCATCGGTGCCATGCCCGTTCGCTCGGCCCTGTCCAATGCGAAGGCGGTGGCCCATCGCGTCGGTCACCAACCGCCGGTCCGAGTGGAGTTTCCGGTCCGCTCGGGCCGACGGTTTCTTCGGATGGCAGGTCAAGACTGCGTGAGGGTGTTCTGCCGGGCCGCGATCCACCAGCGGTTCTGTTCCTTGACCAGGACGTAGAGGGCGATCATCGCGGGATCGACGTCGATCAGCTCGCCATCGGCCTTGGTGGCCCACGCGTTCTTGTGCGCGATGGCGACGTCGGGGCGGAGGAAGACGATGTCGCCGACCTCGTAGCGCGCGTGCTCGTCGCGCAGGAATCCGGCCAGGCCCTTGCGGTTGGCTTCGAGCAGGGTGTCCCGGCCGGACATCAGCATCCCGACCGCGTTGACGACCGATGCGTTCTGGGCGAAGTGAGCGGTCAGCAGGTCGGGATCGTTGGTGTTGAAGGCGGTTTCGACGTCGGCGATCAGCTGCTCGATCGCGACGACGTCCCGCTCGTGGTCGGTGGTGGTGTCCTCGATGACGGGAGGCTGCGTGGCGTTAGCGGTCATGAACACGAGCTTGAAACCTCCACAAAACTAGAGGTCCATGCCCTTGTGCTGATCGTCACCGCCACCGTTTGTGATGTCGTGAGTGGAAGTGGTCGTTGGGGTGACCACTTCCGCTCACGATGGTCGGCTGCTCGTGGTCGGGCGGGCGTCCACCTGGATCGGCCCTTCCCGGTCAGCGCTTGGTGTAGGTCAGGTGGATCACCCCGCTGTCGAACACCTTGGTTTCGGCCAGGTCGAACAGCTCGGGGGAGAATTCCCTGCTGAACAGCGGGGTTCCGGAGCCGGCGACGATCGGGTGGAGCTTGATCATCAGTTCGTCGATCTCCGGGCGCAGGGCCTCCGCCAGCTTTCCGCCGCCGCAGAGCCAGATCCCCATGCCCTCTTCCCGCTTCAGCTCCCGCACCCGCTCGATCGGGTCGGTGGCGACGAATTCCACCGTGGGATCCGGGCTTTCCGCGACGCTGCGGGAGAACACGACGTTGCGGCGCATGTGCTGGTAGGCGTTCGTCATCCCGTCCTGCACGCCGACGTCCCAGGTGCTGCGGCCCTGCAGGACGGTGTCGAAATGCTTGTTCGGCGCGTCGGCGAGGCCGATCAGCGGGCGGATGTGGGTCGGCATGATCTCCGGGTATTCGGCCCGGATGAAATCGCCGTGGTCGCCTTCGTGCAGGAAGAAGTCCGGCTTGCCGTTGGGGCCGGTGATGAAGCCGTCGATGGTCGCCGCGATCAGGTAGGTCAGCTTTCGCACGGTGCCTCCAATGAGAACCACTTCGTTTGTAGTGCTTTAAGATTAGTACTATGTCTGTAGTGATTGCAAGCGGGTTGCTCAGGAGGAGCGATGGTGCAGAACACCGCGAGGCGAACGGCGCTGGTCGACGCGGCGATCGAGGTGCTTGCGCGGGACGGCGCGCGCGGCCTGACCTTCCGCGCCGTCGACGTCGAGGCCGGCGTGCCGAAGGGGACGGCGTCGAACTACTTCGCCAACCGCGCGGACCTGCTCAACCAGGTCGGCGCGCACATCCACCAGCGGATGACCCTCGATCCGGGGCAGTACGACCTCGACCGCCCGCCGTCGCCGGATCTGCTCACCGAGGTGATGCGCGCGCTGTTCCACCACATCTCGGACGACCGCACCGGCTGGCTCGCGCTGCTGGAACTCCGCCTGGAGGCGATCCGGCGCCCGGAGCTCCAGGAGGCGCTGACCGAAACGCTGCGCGCCAACCTGACCGCGAACATCGAGGGCCGCCGCGAATCCGGGTTTCCCGGCGACGACACGTCGACGATGCTGCTCTACTACGCGATGACCGGCGTGATCCTGGAGCACCTGACGGTGCCCGGCGTCCTGGCGCGGTTCGACGTGGACGACCTGATCGCCGCGTTCGTGAACCGCTCCGTCGCGGAGTCGTGATCCGGCGGCGCGAGGATCAGCGGGCGATGAGCTCGTTGAGCGGCGTGTCCGGATCGGCGAGCGCGTTCGGGTCGATCGTCGTTCCCGAGATGATCAGGGTCTTGATCTGGTCCTGGACGTCCCAGATGTTGACGTTCATGCCCGCCAGGACCCGGCCGCCGGCCAGCCAGAACGCGATGAACTCGCGGGCCGCCACGTCGCCGCGGAACACCACCTGGTCGTAGCCGCCCGGGTCGACGTGGCCGAGGTACTCCATGCCCAGGTCGTACTGGTCGGTGAAGAAGTACGGCAGTTCCGCGTACTTGCCGTCGCGCCCCAGCATCGACGCCGCCGCGGTGGCGGGCTGGTTGAGCGCGTTCGCCCAGTGCTCCACGCGGATCTGCTTGCCCAGCAACGGGTTGAACGCGTTCGCCACGTCGCCCGCCGCGACGATGTTCGGGTCGCCGGTGCGCAGCGAGGCGTCGACCAGGATGCCGTTGTCGACCCGCAGGCCCGCATCCCGGGCGAGCGCGACCTCCGGCTCCACGCCGACCGCGACCAGCACCGCCCCGGCCGGGACCTCGGCGCCGTCCGTCAGCCGGACCCCGGCCGCGCGATCGCCGTCGACCAGGATCTCGCTGACCGCGGTGCCGAACCGGAAGTCCACGCCGTGGTCCCGGTGCAGCGCCGCGAAGACCTCGGCCACCTCCGGGCCGAGCACCCGCAGCAGCGGCAGCTCCGTCGTCTCGACGACGGTCACGGCCACGCCCGCTTCGCGTGCGGCGGCGGTGACTTCGAGACCGATCCAGCCCGCGCCGACCACCACGAGCCGCTCGATGCCCGCCAGGGTCCGCTTGATCAGGTCGGAATCCTCGACCCGCCGCAGGTGCAGGACGCCCTCGGCGTCGATGCCGGGCACCGGCAGCGAACGGGGGTTGGCCCCGGTCGCGATCAGCAGCTTGTCGAAGTCGAGGCGCCCGCCGTCGGTGAGCTCCACCTGCCGCAGCGCCCGGTCGATGCGCCGCACCGACACCTCCAGCTGCAGATCCACCCGGTTGTCGGCGTACCAGGACTCGTCGTGCACGTACGCGCTGTCGAACCCTTCGTTGCCCATCAGGTACGCCTTGGACAGCGGCGGACGCTCGTACGGGCGGTGCGGTTCGTCGCCGAGCAGGGCGATGCGCCCGTCGAATCCCAGATCGCGCAGCGCCTGCGCGCCCTTGGCCCCGGCCATGCCGGCACCGACGATCACGAAGGTCTCCGAATCAGCCACGACAGCGCCTCACTCCCGAGCGACAACCCTCCGGACCGCCAGCGTCCTGCCGCCAACTCGCCCAGGCAACCCCAGATCGTGCGAAATGCGGCAAAGCGAAGGGCGCCTTCGACCGGATCGGCCGAAGGCGCCCTTCGGGTGTCACTCTTTGCGGCTTACTTCTGGACGGCGTCCAGGGCGTCGATGAGGCCCGCGCCGTAGAAACCGGCGCCGCCCTTGCCGCCCGAGCACACCGCGTCCGGCTTGCCGTCGCCGTCCGGGTCGTAGCTGGTCGGGCACTCCAGGGCGTCCGCCTGGTTGGTCAGCGCGCCGACCACCTGCTGGGCGTTCCATTCCTGGTGGGTGCTGCGCAGCAGCGCGACGACGCCGGCCGCGTGCGGCCCGGCCATCGAGGTGCCCTGCATCCAGCCCCAGCCGCCGCCGGGCACAGTGGACAGCACGCGGCCGTTCTGCGACGGCGTCTGCGGGATCTGGTTCTTGTCGCCGCCCGGGGCGGTGACCGTGATCGAACCCAGTCCGTAGTTGGAGTAGTACGACTTCACCGCGTCCGAGCCCACCGCGGACACCGAGACCACGCCCGGCAGCTCACCGGGCAGGACGTGGCACTCGTGCCCGGTCTTGCGGTCCTGGGTCGGTCCGCCGTTGTTCGGGCTGTTGGTGTCGCGGATCGGCTTGGAAAGGTCCCAGTTGCTGTTGCCCGCCGAGACCACGTTCACGACGTCCTTGACCTGCGCGTACGCGACGGCGCGGCGCACCGCTTCGGCCGCGGCCTTCTGGTCCGGGTCGCTGTCGCACCACAGGTACCAGGGGTCGACGAAGTACGAGTTGTTGGTGACGTCGAAGCCGTGCTCGGCGGCCCAGATGAAGCCGCAGACCGCGTATTCGGGGTAGATGAAGCCGCCGTCGTCGATGACCCGCACCGAGGCCAGCGTCACGTTCGGGGCGACACCGGCGATGCCGACGCCGTTGCGCGCGGCGGCGATGGTGCCCGCGGTGTGGGTGCCGTGGTCCTGCGTCGGGTCCTGCGGCTGCCAGGCCTCCTGCCTGGTGTCCGGGACGCCCTCGTTGACGCAGCTCACCGACTTGGTGACGTCCAGGTTCGGCTTCAGGTCCGGGTGCGTCGGGTCGATGCCGTAGTCCAGCACGCCGACCGTGATGTCCTTGCTGCCCTGGGAGACCGCGCTGGCCTGCTCGGCCTTGATCTGCCGCATGTCCCACTGCTCGGGCTCCAGCGGTTCTTCGCCGGGAACGGCGGCGAAGGGCACGGCGCCGACCTTGCCCTCCAGCGCCTCCAGCCGCTGCGACTGCGCGGGCGGCAGCTGCTCGGCGAGGTTGCGGCTGGCACCGGCCTGTTCCACGGCCGGCTGGGTGCGAACTGCGGCGGCGAAACCGGGATCCGTCGAGGTCGCGACGATCACGCCGATCTGGGGCCAGCTCTGCACGACGGTTCCGCCGACCGCGCGGACCGATTCCTCGGTCTGCTGCAGGCCGTCGCCGGTCGGGCCGAGCACGACGAAGTGAACCGGCGCGGCGGTGGCCGCGGGCGCGGATTCGGCTGCGCCGACGATGCCTGCGGGTACCAGCAACGCCAGCGCGAGCGCCGAGCCGGCGATGCGCATCGCCCGGCCGCTCCTTCTAGTGCGTGACACGTGTCCCTCCTATGGAGACAGAGTGTGATTCACCCAGTGGTATTCGTCGGATTTTGCGCCTGATTTGGCGAGTACCGGTAGGGCAGAACGGAGTAATTCAATAGCCGATAGTGAGGTGTGTGGCACGTCTACGACGGTTGGGTGGTGCGTGCTCGGAGACTTAGAGTCGGCTGGTGTCGGTTGCAGATCTGGAACTTGCCCCGCCGGAACCCACTCCGAGCGCCTCGGCGATGCGCCGCGCGCTCCGCCGCGCCACGGACGGCGTTTCGCTGGACGCCGCCGAAGCCGCTGTCCTGCTGCACGCCCGCGGCGATGACCTCGAAAGACTGCTGTCGGCGGCCGGTCGCGCGCGGGACGCGCACCTGGTGGCCGAGGGACACGAAGGCGTGGTCACCTACAGCCGCAACGTGTTCATCCCGTTGACCCGGCTTTGCCGGGATCGTTGCCATTACTGCACGTTCGCCACCGTTCCGCACCGCGTGGAGTCCGCCTACCTGGAACGCGACGAGGTGCTGGAGATCGCCCGCCAGGGCGCGGCGGCGGGGTGCAAGGAGGCCCTGTTCACCCTGGGAGACCGGCCCGAGGAGCGCTGGCCCGCCGCCCGGGAGTGGCTGGAGGCGCGCGGTTACTCCTCCACAGTGGACTACGTGCGGGCCTGCGCCATCGCGGTGCTGGAGGAGACCGGCCTGCTGCCGCACCTGAACCCCGGCGTGCTCAGCTGGTCGGAGCTGACCAGGCTCAAACCGGTCGCGGCGAGCATGGGCATGATGCTGGAGACCACGTCCGAGCGGTTGTGGCGGGAGAAGGGCGGCCCGCACTTCGGCAGCCCGGACAAGGAGCCCGCCGTCCGGCTGCGGGTGCTGGCCGACGCCGGCCGCGTCGCGGTGCCGTTCACCAGCGGAATCCTCATCGGAATCGGTGAAACCCGGACCGAGCGCGCCGAGTCGCTGCTCGCGTTGCGCGGCGTCGCCCGCCAGTACGGGCACATCCAGGAAATCATCGTGCAGAACTTCCGGGCCAAGCCGGACACCGCGATGCGCGGCATGCCCGACGCCGACCTGCAGGACCTGGCCGCCACCATCGCGGTCGCGCGGCTGCTGATGCCCTCCGGGGTGAGCGTGCAGGCGCCGCCGAACCTCATCGGCGACGAGCAGCTGCTGATGCTGCGCGCCGGGATCGACGACTGGGGCGGGGTTTCGCCGGTGACGCCGGACCACGTCAACCCGGAACGGCCGTGGCCGGAGATCGACGAGCTCGCCGCGAAGACCCGCGAGGGCGGCTTCGAGATGCGCGAGCGCCTCACCGCCTACCCGCGCTACGTGCGCGCCGGGCTGGCCGGGGACAGCACCCAGTGGCTGGACCTGCGGGTGGCCGGTCACGTCGCGGCGCTGTCCGATTCGGACGGTTTCGCCGCCGCGGACGCCGCGCCGGTCGGCCGGGAGTGGCAGGAGCCGGATGGCGGGTTCGAGTCCATCGGCCGCACCGACCTGCACCGCAGCATCGACACGACCGGTCGAACCGACGATCGCCGCGGCGACTTCGACACGGTCTACGGCGACTGGGACGAGCTGCGCAGGCAGCTGCCCGCCGACGCGGCACCGGAGCGGCTGGACGCCGACGTGCGCGAGGGCCTGCGGCTGGCCGAGGCCGATCCCGCCGCGCTGCTCGACGAGAGCCGCACCGCCGCCGCGATGGCCTTGATGACCTGCGACGGAGCCGCGATGGACGCGCTCGCCGGGATCGCCGACGGGCTGCGCCGGGACGTCGTGGGCGACGACATCACCTACGTCGTCAACCGCAACATCAACTTCTCGAACATCTGCTACGTCGGTTGCCGCTTCTGCGCCTTCGCGCAGCGCGAGCGCGACGCCGACGCCTACCGGCTCTCGCCGGAGGAGGTCGCCGACCGGGCCGACGAGGCGTGGCGGGCCGGGGCGACCGAGATCTGCATGCAGGGCGGCATCGACCCGCGGCTGCCGGTGTCCGGCTACGCCGACCTGGTGCGCGCGATCAAGCAGCGGGTTCCCGAGATGCACGTCCACGCGTTCAGCCCGATGGAGATCGTCAGCGCCGCGGCGAAGGCCGGGGCGAGCATCGCCGACTGGCTCGCCGAGCTGAAGGAGGCCGGGCTGGGCAGCATTCCCGGCACCGCGGCGGAGATCCTCGACGACGAGGTGCGCTGGGTGCTGACCAAGGGCAAGCTGCCCGCCGCCGAGTGGATCGAGGTCGTCAGCACCGCGCACCGGCTGGGCATCCCGTCCTCGTCGACGATGATGTACGGCCACGTCGACACCCCGGAGCACTGGCTCGGCCACCTCCGCACCCTGGCCGGCGTGCAGGACGCCGCGGCCGAGCACGGCAACGCCGGGTTCACCGAGTTCGTCCCGCTGCCGTTCGTGCACCGCAACGCGCCGATCTACCTCGCCGGGCTGGCGCGCCCGGGCCCGACCCGCCGCGACAACCGCGCGGTGCACGCGATGGCGCGCGTCCTGCTGCACGGCCGGATCGACAACGTCCAGTGCTCGTGGGTGAAGCTCGGCGACGAAGGCACGTCGGAGGTGCTCAACGGCGGCGCCAACGACGTCGGCGGAACGCTGATGGAGGAGACCATCAGCCGGATGGCCGGTTCCGAGCACGGCTCGGAGCGCAGCGTCGAGGAGCTGCACGAACTGGCCGCGCGGGCGGGCCGCTCGGCGCGGCAGCGCAGTACCACTTACGAGCGAATTGGTCGGGTTCAGCTGGGCATCAGCCCGGCATAGCTCGATCAGGTGTGTCGTAGAACACAGGTGAATTTTCGGCCGGGGTCACCCCTCGGGATGATCCCGGCCGCTGGCCTGCGCGATTCCATGATCGGCGGACCCGGCGGCAGCGGCCGCGAGCCGGAAAATATGATCATTGCGTCGTGGCCGGTTTACGCAAAGCGACCACGACGGTAATGAGGGATCGGTACGGTCCGCCACCGAACTCAGACGAGTCCTGACCTGATCGGGTCAACTGTCGCAGGGAGGGCACGCCCGTGCGTAGCCGAATATCTCGCGTGGCAACGCGAGCCTCCGTGCTTGGTGCCGCGGCCGCCGCCGCGCTCCTGGCGACCGCCGGTGCCGCTGCCGCCGAGTCGACCGCTCAAGCGGCCGGCCCCCTGGATTCGCTGAGCGCCCCGGTCGGCCTCACCGCGATCGGGCTCGGAGTGGTCGGCATGGTCGCGGGCATGTTCCGGAAGAAGAAGATCCAACCGGAGAACCAGCGCAAGAGCTGACCCGCCGGAAAACCGGAGAGGTCGCTCCCACCAGCTTCGCGGGGCTTGCGAGAATCACCACGTGAGCAGCGACAGCCCCGCAACCCAGACCAGCGACCAGCCCGCGGCGCGGCCGCGCGTGCTGTCCGGCATCCAGCCCACCGCCGACTCGTTCCACCTCGGCAACTACCTGGGTGCCCTCCGGGAATGGGTCACCATGCAGGACGACCACGACGCCTTCTACTGCGTCGTCGACCTGCACGCCATCACCGTCGCGCAGGACCCGGAGCTGCTGCGCCAGCGCACCCGGCTGTCCGCCGCGCAACTGCTCGCCATCGGCATCGACCCCGAGCGGTCGACGCTGTTCGTGCAGAGCCACGTCCCCGAGCACGCCCAGCTCAGCTGGGTCCTGGAATGCCTCACCGGATTCGGCGAGGCCGGCCGGATGACGCAGTTCAAGGACAAGTCCGCCCGCCAGGAAGCCGACCACGTCAGCGTCGGGCTGTTCACCTACCCGGTGCTGCAGGCCGCGGACATCCTGCTCTACCAGGCCGACGCGGTCCCGGTCGGTGAGGACCAGCGCCAGCACCTGGAGCTCACCCGCAACCTGGCGCAGCGGTTCAACTCCCGCTACGGCAAGACCTTCACGGTGCCGGCCGCGCACATCCCGAAGGCCACCGCGAAGATCTACGACCTGCAGGACCCGACCTCGAAGATGAGCAAGTCGGTGCCCGCCGGGGTCGTCGAGCTGCTGGAGTCGCCGAAGCGCTCGGCGAAGAAGATCCGCTCCGCGGTCACCGACCTGGAGCGGGAGATCCGCTACGACGTCGAGAACAAGCCGGGCATCAGCAACCTGCTGGTGATCTACTCGGCGCTCACCGGCCGCAGCATCGCCGACCTGGAGGCCGCCTACGAGGGCAAGGGCTACGGCGACCTGAAGAAGGAACTCGGCGAGGTCGTGGTCGAGTTCGTCACCCCGTTCCAGGAGCGGGTCCGCGAGTACCTCGACGACCCGACCGAGCTGGACAAGGTCCTGCACCGGGGTGCAGAGCGGGCGCGGGCGGTGTCCGCGGAGACGCTGCGGACGGTGTTCGATCGGGTGGGCTTCCTTCCGCCGATGGGCTGAACTGATCATCCACGGGTAGCCTGCCACCGTTCGGGGGATGCCGTTGCGGCGGGAGGCGCACCGTGGCCGGTCAGGAGCAGGAAGCGAAGCCGGGACGACTGGCGCTGCTGCGCCGCCGCCACGAGTGGCTGGACCGGATCATCCGCGCGTTCGAGCGCTACCAGGGGCAGTACGGCGACTACTACGCGGCCGCGATCACCTACTTCAGCGTGCTCGCGCTGGTGCCGCTGCTGATGATCGCCTTCGCCTCGGCCGGTTTCGTGCTGAGCGGGAACCCGGAGCTGCTCGGCCGGCTGCAGACGTCGATCACCACGGCGGTGCCCAGCCCGGCGATGAGCGACATGCTCAACCGCGTCGTCGAGCAGGCGATCAGCCAGGCCGGGACGGTCGGTGTGATCGGCCTGCTCGCCGCGCTGTACTCGGGGCTGGGCTGGATGACGAACCTGCGGGAGGCGCTGACCGCGCAGTGGACGCAGGAGCCCAGCAAGCAGTCGATGGTCCGGCGGATGGCCGCCGACCTGGGATCGCTGGTCGGGCTCGGCGCGGCGATGGCCGTCTCGCTGGGCATCAGCGCCCTCGGCAGCGGGGTCGGGCGGTGGTTTTTCGAGCTGGTCGGGATCGAGGACAGCCCGGCCGCGGTGTTCGCGCTGCGAGCGCTGTCGATAGTGCTGTCGCTGCTGGCGAGCTGGCTGGTGTTCCTGTGGGTGCTTTCGCGGCTGCCGCGGAAGCCGGTCACGCTGCGCAGCGCGGTGTGGGGTGCGCTGTTCGCCGCTGTCGGGTTCGAGATCCTCAAGCAGGTCGGCGTGGTCTACCTGAACAGCGTCACCAGTTCGCCGGCGGGCGTGGCGTTCGGCCCGATCCTCGGTCTGCTGGTGTTCGCGAACCTGACCTCGCGGTTCATCCTGTTCGTGACGGCGTGGACGGCATCGGCCCGGGAGAACCTGGAGGTGGCGCCGCCGCAGCCGCCGGGCCCGGCGATCATCCGTCCGGTCGTCCAGGTGCGGGAGCGGTCGGGCGTGCGCGCCACGATGGGCCTGGTGAGTCTCGGAGCCGTCGCCGGCTGGGCCTGGCGCCGCAGCGCTGACCGCCGCAATTTCAATGGAAATCAGAGGTCCGATTTCCATTGAAATTGCGGACCTCCGGCGAGTCGGGGCACGACACGCCGGAGGCTGTGGACAACTTCCGCGATTTCAATGGAAATTGCGGGACGTCAGCCGGCGATGTCCGACAGCATCGCCGCGAGGTCGGCGGGGCGCGAGAACATCGGCCAGTGCCCGGTCGGCAGGTGGTGCAAGTCGGCCCCGGCCAGCAGCGCGAACATCGGGATCCCGGCGTCGACGAGGGACTTGACCTCCTCCGGGGTGAACGTGGACGCGATCACCGAGATCGGCACGTCCGGGACGGCGTCCGGCCGCTGCAAGGGCTGCGTCACGGTGGCGAACGGCTGCGGCGTGCTCATGGCGCGCATCCGGGCCAGCTGCTCGTCGGACAGCCCGGCCAGGTCCTCCGCACCGAACTCGGGCAGCGGGAGGCGCCAGCCGTCGCCTTCGGCCTCGACCGCCTTGCGCCACTCCTCCTGGACCTCCGGCGGGTTGGAATCGAGCACGGCCATGCCGCTCGGCATCGGGCCGGCGTCGACGTAGACGACGCGCGCGACCCGGTCCGGAACGCGGTCGGCGGCGCCGGTGACGGGCACGTTCCCGCCGCTGTGCCCGACGAGCACGACGTCCCGGAGGTCGTTGTCCTCGACGAGTCCCACCAGGTCCGCGATGTGGGTCTCGACGCCGACTTCGGGGCCGGCTTCGGCGGCGCGGTCGGCGAGCCCGGGCAGCGTCACCGCGTGGACGTCGTGGCCCAGCGCCCGCAGCTCCCGCGTCACGTCCTCCCAAGCCCACGCGCCGAGCCAGAAGCCGGGAACCAGCACGATCGTCGCCATCGCGGCGCTCCTTTCCTCACGGGATTCGATGCGTTGGACATTAGGCTCGATACCGGTCAGAATTCGCCCTGATTAACTCTCCGGGAGACGTGTGTCACATCCGATGAGCCGATTGCTGGCGATGCTGGAGCTGATGCAGGCGAATCAGCGGGTCGGCGGACCTGCGCTGGCCGAGCGCCTGGGCGTGGACCAGCGCACCGTCCGCCGGTACGCCGAGCGGCTCGTGGAGCTGGGCATTCCGGTGGTGGCCGAGCGCGGCCGCTACGGCGGATACCGGCTGATGCCCGGGTACAAGCTGCCGCCGCTGATGCTCACCGACGACGAGGCCACCGCCGTCGTGCTCGGCCTGCTGACCGGGCGTCGCCTCGGTCTTCCCGGGCCGGCCGCGGAGACCGCGCTGGCCAAGGTGCAGCGCGTCCTCCCGCCCGCGCTGCGCGACCGCGTCCAGTCGTTGCAGGAGACGCTCGGCTTCACGATGGGAACGAGGGAAGGCGCGGCTCCGGCGACCGCGGCGGTGCTGACCCTGGCCGAGGCGGCGCGGCATCGTCGCCGGGTGCGGCTGAGCTACGTGTCCTGGAAGGGCGCGGCCAGCGAGCGCGAGCTCGACCCGCATGGGCTGGTCTTCCACTCCGGGCGCTGGTACGTGACCGGGTACGACCACGGCCGCGGCGAGGTCCGCACCTTCCGGGTCGACCGGATCCGGTCGGCCGAGCTGCGCGCCGAAACCTTCGAGATGCCGCCCGACGCCGACCCGGTGCGGCAGGTCACGACGTCGCTGGCCGGCGTCCCGTACGCGCACGAGGTCGAGGTGCTGCTGAAGACCACGCCGGAACGGGCCCGGGCCCGGATTCCGCCCTCCGTGGGCACTCTCGCGGAAACCGCCGACGGCGTGCTGCTGTCGACGCGCGTGGAGCACCTGGACGGCATGGCGCAGCTGCTCGCCGGGCTGGGCTGGCCGTTCGTCATCCGCCGCCCGGACGAACTGCGCTCTGCCGTGCGCGAGCTCGCGGTCCGGCTGATGGCCCAGGCAGGTCATGACTCGGCTGTGGACGGTTGACCACAGTTTCAATTGAAACTGTGGTCAACCGGAGAGAACGTCGTGCACGGTTTCAATTGAAACTGCATCTCATCGCCGTTCTCGAACCGGAGTTTCGATCGGAGCGTCGAGCAGCCCGGCCCGGCGGTAGACCGACTCCAGGTACTCGCGGGCTCCGGCGGTATCCAGCGGTTCGGGCTGGATGAGGCGGAACAGCACGGCGCCGACCATCATGTCGATCAGCACGTCCGGCTCCGCGGCGGCGTCGAGCACCCCATCGGCCTGCGCGCGCTCCAGCAATGCGCGGGTGATGCGCCGCCGCGGCACGACGTAGTTCTCCCAGTAGGTCGCCATCAGCGCCGGGTGGCTGACGCTGGAACCGAAGACGCGGGCGACCATCGCGCGCAGCCGGGGGTCGGCGACCGCCTCGGCGAGCCCGGGCAGCGCCTGCTCGACCAGCACGGCGACGGGCAGGTCGGCGAATTCCGCCGGCATCGTCTCGGGGATCTCGTCGCGGGCGGACTCGATCGCGGCGGCGATCACCGCTTCCTTGGAGTCCCAGCGCCGGTACACGGTGAGCTTGCCGACTCCGGCCCGCTTGGCGATCTGCTCGATGCTGGTGCCTTCGACGCCGCCCTCGATGAACAGGTCCAGCGCGGCCTGCAGGATCGCCTTGTCCGCTGCGGGATCGCGCGGCCGTCCGCGACGGTTGGTCATGTCATCCTTCCGTTGCCGAGCGCGTTGTCGAGCCATCGCGCGAGGGAGCGCAATTCCGTCCCGCGCCACGCGAGATGCGCGTCGGGCCGGATCAACCAGACGTCCCGTTGCGGCCGGTCCGGTGCGAGGTGTACGACATGTTCTCCCAGTGGTGCAAGGACTTCCAAACTCGTCCCCGGGGGAGCGAGCAGCGCCCACTTCCCGCCGAGCTCGGAGTGCAGCCGGGTCGGTCCGCGGTCGCCCCGGCACGCCAGGTCGGGCACGCGGTCACCGGGCCGCGGCCGGGGACCTCGCTGCGAGCCGAGCGGGCCTTTGCGGTAGCTGACCCAGAGCTGCGAGGCGAGCCAGGTCGCGCGCCGTTGCACCACGGCGAGGTTCGCCAACGGGGTGATGAGCCGATCGCGGGCGAACCGGGCGACCGCGCCGTCGGCCAGCATGAGCTTGGTGTTCGCCGTGGTGCTGCGCAGCACGTCTTCGGCCAGCGGCCGACGCTCGGTCTGGTAGGTGTCCAGCAGTGCCGAGCCGGCGCGGCGCTCCGCGACCAGCGCGAGCTTCCAGGCCAGGTTCTCGGCGTCGCCGATGCCGGTGTTCATGCCCTGGCCGCCGAACGGGCTGTGGATGTGCGCGGCGTCGCCGACGAGCAGCACGCGCCCGTCGCGGTAGCGGTCGGCGAGGCGGCGGTGGATGCGGAAGGTCGATGTCCAAGTCACGTCGCGGATCTGCGCGTCGCTCCGGCCGGTGCGCTCGGGCAGCAGCTTCTGCAACCGGTCGAGGACGTCGTCGGAGTCCGTGCCCGGGCGGACATCGGCCATCAGCCGCCACGCGTCGTCCGCGCCGTTGCGCATCGGCATCGCGAAGAACAAGCCGTCCCGGTGGAACCACCCGGATGAACCGGTGCGGTCCAGGGCCCAGTCGGCGCGGACATCGGCCAGCAGCCACTGGTCGACCAGCGGGACGCCCGGAAAACCGATGCCGCTGAGCTTTCGGACCGTGCTGTGCGCGCCGTCGCAACCCACCACGTAGTCGGCGCTCAGGCCGCCGTCGTGCAGCTTCGCGGTGACGCCGTCGGGCCGCTGGTCGAGGTCGGTCAGCTCCCGGCCCCATTCGACGATGCCGCCGAGCTCGGCGAGCCGCTCCCGCAGGACGGCCTCCACCTCGGCCTGCGACACCAGCAGGGCCGAGAGCTGGTTGCCCTCGATCTGGCCGAAACTGACCTCGGCCAGCGGCTTCGCCCCGACGTGGAGGGTCATCCGCACGGCGTGCAGCGCGCGGTCCGGCAGGTCTCCGAGAGCTCCCAGCCGGTTCAGCACCTCGACTCCGCGGGCGTGCAGGATGTTCGCCCGCGAGGTGCTCGCCGGTCCGGCCGCTCGGTCGATCACGCGCACCGCGACGCCGTGCTGCCGAAGCCCGCAGGCCAGCGCCAGGCCGGCCGGGCCGGCGCCCACCACCAGAACGGATGTCGTCTCCATGGCCGCTCCAATTAATTAACGAACCGATGCCGTTAACTAATTGGAGCACACTCGGCGCCGCGCCGGAAGCGGTTTCCGTCAGGGGTGGTCGTTGCCGTTGTGCTTGCGGCGCGCGGCGGCGGCGAGCCGCGCGCGACGCGCGCGGAGCGCCAGGACGCCGATCGCCGCAGCGGCCAGGATCACGATCAGCGTCAACGGCCCGCCGACCGTGCCGAACATCGACGACGCCTGCGGCTGCCCGTTCACCGGCGAATCCCCCTGCGCCTGCGCGGCGGTGGCGTCGGCGGCGTCCACATAGGGCGGTTCGGGCGACGTCGTCACCAGCCGGCCCACCGGGTCGTCGTCGCTGAGCCCGAACCCGTAGTCCAGCAGGTGCATGGTCTGCTGGGACTGCCGGATCGGCTGGTTCTCGCCGCGCATCAGCACCGCCACCAGCCGGCGCCCGTCGCGCTCGGCGGCACCGATGAACGTGTGCCGCGCATCATCGGTGAACCCGGTCTTGCCGCCGATGCCGCCGGGGTAGTTCAGCAGCACCTGGTTGTCGGACCAGACCTCCAGCGGCGGGCCGTCCGGCTTGCCCGGCAGCTGCGTGTTGTGGATCGCGGCGATCGACGCGAACGCGGGCTCGCTCATCGCCGCGCGGAAGATGACGGCCAGGTCGTAGGCCGAGGTGCTCATGCCCGGGCCGTCCAAGCCGGACGGCGTCGCGACCCGGGTGTCCAGCGCGCCGAGCTCGCGGGCCAGCGCGTTGACCTTGTCGAGCGTGACCTCCACGCCGCCCATCTTCATGGCGAGCGCGTGCGCGGCGTCGTTGCCGGACCGCATGATCAGGCCGGTCAGCACCTGCTGCACCGTGTAGGTGACGCCCGGGCTCAGTCCGACCCGGCTGCCCTCCTGGTCGGCGTCCTCCTGGGTGACGACGATCGTGTCGTCCAGCCGCAGCGCGTGGATCGCGGTGAGCGCGGTGAGCACCTTGATCGTGGACGCCGGCCGGTGCCGGGCGTGCGGGTCCCTCGCCGCCAGCACGGCGCCGCTGTCCAGGTCGGCCAGCACCCAGCTGGCGGCGGTGACCTCGGCGGGCGGCTCCGGCAGCCCCTGCGCGATGACCAGGCCGCACTCCGCCAGGCGGTCGCCGCCGACGGGGTTCTCCGGCACCGGCACCGGTTCGGGCACCGGCATGCCCGGCGCGGGCACCTCGGAGGTGTCCACCGGGGGCGGCGGGGCGATGTTGGGGCACGCGGCCGGCGGCTGGGCCGCGGCGGTGCCGCCGGTCCCCAGCACGAGCGCGGCCGCGATGGTGCAAACGGCCACGCGGAGCACGGACTTCATGCGGAGCGGGCCGCAGGCACTCGAAGGCACACGCAGCAGGCTAACCAATCCCGGTGCGCGGCGGGATGCTGACCGCCACCCGGGCAGGTGAGTGAAGCAGGTTACAGCGGATACTGGGGGCCGTGACAATTTCCCGCCGCGTTGCGCTGTTCCTGCTGGCCTTCGGCGTCTGGTCGTACCTGCTGTGGCCGAACTTCATGCGCAACATCTGGAACAGCGACCGCTCCTGGGAAGGCGGCTCGCCAACGTCCTACCTGATCGTCCACTTCGTGATCGCGATCGTCTCCCTGGTCCTGGGCACGATCATCGGAGTCCTCGGCTGGCGAGCCTTCCGAGCCACCCGCCGCTGACCGGCCCCGGGGCGCGAAGAGCGCCCGATCTCAGGCGAAATCGCGAAACCAGAACGGCGCCCGCCTCCGGGGAGGCGGGCGCCGTCGGTGTTGCCGGGGGTCAGCGGCGGCGGAACATCAGAGCCCGCTTGACCTCCTGGATCGCCTTCGTGACCTGGATGCCTCGCGGGCAGGCGTCCGTGCAGTTGAAGGTCGTGCGGCAGCGCCACACCCCGTCGACGTCGTTGAGGATGTCCAGTCGCTCCTCGGCACCCTCGTCGCGGCTGTCGAAGATGAACCGGTGCGCGTTGACGATCGCCGCCGGGCCGAAGTAGTTGCCGTCCGACCAGTACACCGGGCACGACGTGGTGCACGCCGCGCACAGGATGCACTTGGTGGTGTCGTCGAACCGGGCCCGCTCGGCGACCGACTGGATGCGCTCCCGGGTCGGCTCGTTGCCAGTGGTCATCAGGTACGGCTTGACCGCCCGGTAGGCCTCGAAGAACGGCTCCATGTCGACCAGCAGGTCCTTCTCGACCGGCAGGCCCTTGATCGGCTCGATGGTCAGCGTGGTCTCGCCGCCCTTGGCCAGCAGGTCCTTCATCAGCACCTTGCAGGCCAGCCGGTTGACGCCGTTGATCCGCATCGCGTCGGACCCGCACACGCCGTGCGCGCAGGACCGGCGGAAGGTCAGCGTGCCGTCGACGTACCACTTGATGTAGTGCAGCAGGTTCAGCACGCGGTCCGACGGGAGCGCCGGGATCCGGTAGGACTCCCAGTGCAGGTCCTCGTCGACCTCCGGGTTGTACCGGAGGATCTTGACGGTGACCATCGTCGCGCCGTCCGGGATCGGCGGTGCGTCAGCCGGAAGATCAGACGCTGTGAGGTGGTCGTTGTTCTTTTTCGTGGTAGCGGCGGTCATCAGTACTTACGCTCCATCGGCTGGTACCGGGTGACGACGACGGGCTTGTAGTCCAGGCGGATGTCGGCCTGGAATCCGGTCAACCCGAGCGGCGCGTTCGGGTCCTCCTCCTCGGGCAGGACCTTGTACTGCATGCTGTGCCGCATGAAGTTGACGTCGTCCCGGGCGGTGTAGTCCTCGCGAGCGTGGCCGCCGCGGGACTCCTTGCGGGCCAGCGCGGCGTTGACCAGCGCCTCGGCCAGGTCGAGCAGGAAGCCCAGCTCGATGGCCTCCAGCAGGTCGGAGTTGTACCGCTTGCCCTTGTCGTGCACGGAGATCCGGCCGTAGCGCTCCTTGAGAGCCTGCACGTCCGACAGCGCCGTCTTCAGGGTCTCCTCGGTGCGGTACACCGAGGCGTTGGCGTCCATCGTCTGCTGCAGCTCGGTACGGATCGTGGCGACCCGCTCGCCGCCGTGCGCGGTGCGCAGGTGGTCGACCATGCCCTCCACGAGCTTGGTCGGCTCCTCCGGGATCTCGGCGTGGTCGTGGCCGAGCGCGTACTCGGCCGCGGCGATGCCCGACCGGCGGCCGAACACGTTGATGTCCAGCAGCGAGTTGGTGCCCAGCCGGTTCGAGCCGTGCACCGAGACGCACGCGCACTCGCCGGCGGCGTACAGGCCGGGGATGACGTTCTCGTTGTCCCGCAGCACCTCGCCGACGATGTTGGTCGGGATGCCGCCCATCGCGTAGTGCGCGGTCGGGTAGACCGGCACCGGCTCCTTGGTGGGCTCCACACCCAGGTAGGTGCGGGAGAACTCCATGATGTCCGGCAGCTTCGCCTCGAGCAGCTCCTCGCCGAGGTGCGTCACGTCCAGCAGCACGTAGTCCTTGTTCGGACCCGCGCCGCGGCCTTCCAGCACCTCCAGGGCCATCGACCGGGCGACGATGTCGCGCGGCGCCAGGTCCTTGATCGTCGGGGCGTAGCGCTCCATGAACCGCTCGCCGTCGGCGTTGCGCAGGATGCCGCCCTCACCGCGGACGCCCTCGGTGATCAGGATGCCCAGGCCGGCCAGGCCGGTCGGGTGGAACTGGTAGAACTCCATGTCCTCCAGCGGCAGGCCCTTGCGGTAGATGATGCCCATGCCGTCGCCGGTGAGGGTGTGCGCGTTCGACGTGGTCTTGAAGACCTTGCCGAAGCCGCCGGTGGCGAAGATGACGGACTTGGCCTGGAAGACGTGGATCTCGCCGGTGGCCAGCTCGTAGGCGATCGCGCCGGAGCAGACCTGCTGGCCGTCCGGGCCGTCGCTGAGCATGATGTCCAGGACGTAGAACTCGTTGTAGAACTCCACGCCGTGCTTGACGCAGTTCTGGTACAGCGTCTGCAGGATCATGTGACCGGTGCGGTCCGCGGCGTAGCAGGCGCGGCGGACCGGGGCCTTGCCGTGGTCGCGGGTGTGACCGCCGAACCGGCGCTGGTCGATCTTGCCTTCCGGGGTCCGGTTGAACGGAAGCCCCATCTTCTCCAGGTCGAGGACCGCGTCGATGGCTTCCTTCGCCATGATCTCGGCGGCGTCCTGGTCGACCAGGTAGTCACCGCCCTTGATGGTGTCGAAGGTGTGCCACTCCCAGTTGTCCTCTTCGACGTTGGCCAACGCCGCGCACATGCCGCCCTGGGCGGCACCGGTGTGCGAACGGGTGGGGTAGAGCTTTGTCAGCACGGCGGTGCGGGCCCGCTGGCCGGATTCGATCGCGGCGCGCATGCCGGCGCCGCCGGCGCCGACGATGACCACGTCGTACTTGTGGAATTGCATGGTCGCCTCCTCGGGCGGTGGCGGGACCCGCGGGTGGGGCGTCGATCTCGCCACGCTGTGGTCGTCTGCGGCGCTAGCCGATGTTCGGGTCGAAGGTGAAGAGAACGAAGGTGCCCAGACCCACGGTCAGCAAGACCGAGACGTACAACAGCATCTTCAGCCAGAAGCGTGTGCCGTCTTTTCGGGAGTAGTCGTTGATGACGGTGCGCAGCCCGTTGCCGCCGTGCAGGCCCGCCAGCCACAGCATGGTGAGGTCCCAGAACTGCCAGAACGGGGACGCCCAGCGGCCGGCGACGAACGCGAAGTTGATCTTGTGAACGCCGCCGTCCAGGAACAGCATGATCAGCAGGTGGCCCAGCACCAGGAACAGCAGGAGCACACCGGACAGCCGCATGAACAACCAGCTGTAGAGCTCGAAGTTGTTGCGGCGCGCGGCGGGGCGCGACGGGGTGCGCGGCTTCTCCACGGAAAGCGATGCGTCGGTGACGGTCATTTTGCTCAACCCCCGAAGAGTTCCGTGACTGCGCGGCTGATCAGGCTGATCGCGGCCGGGATGATCAACACCAGCCAGAGCACCACGACCGTCCACAGCATCGGCTTCTGGTACTTCGTGCCCTTGGCCCAGAAGTCGACCAGCATGACCCGGATGCCGTTGAACGCGTGGAACAGCACAGCCGCCAGCAGACCCAGCTCGAACAGGATCATCACGGGGTGCTTGTAGGTTTCGATGACCGTGTCGTACGCGTTCGGCGAAACCCGGACGAGGGCCGTGTCCAGGACGTGTACGAACAAGAAGAAGAAGGTGAGTACGCCCGTGATCCGGTGGGCGACCCACGACCACATGCCCAGATCGCCGCGGTAGAGGCGGCCCTTTGCGCGCGGTGCGGTGGCGCGCTGCGGGGCCTCGGCCGCGGAGGCGGTGGTGCTGGCCATGGTGGAAGGCCTCCAACCTCGCTGGTGGACTGACGGCCCCGTTCGGGAACAAGGGGCGACCGGCCCCGAGTTGCAGTTGGTCCCAATTGGCATTGGGTGCACGCCCGTCACCGGCCACGAACTGGGGCCTTGACTCATCGGATGCTAGACCCGACGAATCGCCCCGGCCTACTCGCCTGCGCCGTCTGTGATCGACCAGACAAGCGCCCCATCTCGGTTGATCGATGTAGAAACCATTTCGTGACATGCGAGCAATGCCCAAGCGGCAGCGTCAAGACTTAATTTCGAGAGCCACGTCACCGAATGGCGTGCGCCGCGCCCCGGAAGAACAATTCACCGGAGACAACACCTTCGTGTGGAGTTCACCCGGCGCCGCGGACCTCCGGTCAAAGCCGGAGCGGCGATGGGGGCGCGGTGGGACCGACAGGAAAGGGGAACGGCATGCGGCGAACGCCGACTTGGGGAAGGCGCTCGGGTGCCGGAGGAGTGCGCCGGAACGGCGCCACAGTGGTCGCAGTGCTGCTCACCGGCGCCATGGCGCTGGCGGGTTGTGCCAAGGACAGCGGGGGTGGGGGAACCAACAACGCCCAGGGCCAGGGGTGCCAGCTGAGCGCGCCGCCGGCCGGGGCCGCACCGACCACTTCGGGCAACGAGCAGCAGCAGCCCGCCCCGCAGGCCGCCGGGATGCGGGTGGGGCTGGCCTTCGACATCGGTGGCCGCGGGGATGCCTCGTTCAACGACGCCTCGGTCGCCGGCCTGGACCGCGCCAAGGCGCAGATGGGCTTCAGCGACATCAAGGAGCTCGACGCCGGGGCCGGTGAGCCGGAGGACGCCAAGCAGACCCGGCTGCGGCAGCTGGCGCGCGAGGGCTACAACCCCGTCATCGCGGTCGGCTACTCCTACGCGGACTCGATCAAGATGGTCGCGCCGGAGTTCCCGGGCACCAAGTTCGCGATCATCGACGAGGACGTGCAGGGGATCCCGAACGTCACGTCGCTGGTGTTCGCCGAGGAGCAGGGCTCGTTCCTGGTCGGCGTGATCGCCGCCCACCGGTCGAAGAACTGCCACATCGGCTTCGTCGGCGGCGTGAAGACGCCGCTGATCGAGAAGTTCGAGGCCGGGTACGTGGCGGGCGCCAAGGCCGCCGCGCCGGACATCAAGATCGAGAGCAAGTACCTGTCGCCGGCCGGTGACTTCAGCGGCTTCCAGGACCCGAACCGGGGATCCGAGGTCGCGACCAGCCAGTTGGAGTCCGGCGCCGACGTGATCTACCACGCGGCGGGCGCCTCCGGTAAGGGCGTGTTCTCGTCGGTGAAGTCCTCGAGCGCGCAGGCCATCGGCGTGGACTCCGACCAGTACAACCAGCCGACGGTCGCGGAGTACAAGGACGTGATCATCAGCTCCATGCTCAAGCGGGTCGACTTCGCGGTGTACGACTACATCGCGGCGGTCGCGCGCAACGACCTGAGCTCGCTGCCGAAGAAGTTCGACCTGGGCATCGACGGCGTGGGCTACTCCACCTCCGGTGGCAAGATCAACGAGCTGGTGCCCACGGTGGACGCCTACAAGGCGGCCATCGCCCGCGGCGACATCAAGGTTTCCGACAAGCCGTGACATCCGAGGCGAGGGGCACTCCCGGCGCGAACGACGCGTCGGGGGTGCCCCTCGCCCGTCAACGGATCGGTTGGCGGGTTCGCGCCAAGATCGTCACGTTCTCGCCGAAACCGTCCATTGTTGTGCGTCCTTCTGCTTCGCTGCCGGTGTCGACGTCCCACGGAGCCCCATGAACACCTCGATTGCGCCGGAATCCGGCGGCCCACCCGGCGCGGCCGGGGCACCGGCCGTCGAACTGACCGGCATCACCAAGACCTTCCCCGGCGTGGTCGCCAACTCCGACGTGAACCTAATGGTGCGCGCCGGTGAGGTGCACGCGCTGTGCGGCGAGAACGGTGCCGGCAAGTCCACCCTGATGAAGATCCTCTACGGCATGCAGGCGCCGGACTCCGGCACCATCCGCGTGCACGGCGAGGAAATCCGGTTCCGCACGCCCGCCGAGGCGATCCGGGCCGGCATCGGCATGGTGCACCAGCACTTCATGCTCGCCGACAACCTGACCGTGCTGGAGAACGTCGTGCTCGGCGCGGAGCGCGAGCACGGCATCGGCGCGAAGGCGCGGCGGCGGGTGCTGGAGCTCGCCGAGCAGGCCGGCTTCGAGCTGCGCCCGGACGCGCTGGTCGAAGGGCTCGGCGTGGCCGACCGGCAGCGGGTGGAGATCCTCAAGGTCCTGTACCGGGGCGCGCGGATCATCATCCTCGACGAGCCGACCGCCGTGCTGGTCCCGCAGGAGGTCGACGAGCTGTTCGACACCCTGCGCACCATGCGCGAACAGGGCTTCACGTTCCTGTTCATCTCGCACAAGCTCGACGAGGTCCGGGCGATCGCCGACACGATCACCGTCCTGCGGCGCGGCACCACGGTCGGCACGGTGCCGGCCGCGGAGGTCAGCAGCCGCGGCCTCGCCGAGATGATGGTCGGCAGCCAGCTGCCGGTGCCCGAGCACGGCGAATCCACCGTGACCGACCGCGAGGTGCTGGTCGTCACCGGTCTGTCCGCATCGGACCAGGACCGGGCGGTGCTCTCGGACGTCGACCTGACGGTGCGGGCCGGCGAGGTCGTCGGCATCGCCGGCGTCGAGGGCAACGGCCAGACCGAGCTGGTCGAGGCGATCATGGGCATGCGGTCGGTCACCGCCGGCCGGGTGGTGCTCGGCGACCGCGACCTGACCGGTCTGTCCACTCTGGCGAGGCGGGAAGCGGGCATCGGCTACGTGCCGGAGGACCGGCACCGGCAGGGCCTCCTGCTGCAGCAATCGCTGTGGGTCAACAGGATCCTCGGCTACCAGACCCGCAGGCCGACGGCCCGGGGGGTCTGGCTGGACCGGGCGGGCGCGAAGGCCGACACCCAGCGGATCATCGACGAGTTCGACGTCCGCACGCCCGGCATCGACGTGGACGCGGCCGCGCTGTCCGGCGGCAACCAGCAGAAGCTCGTGGTCGGCCGGGAGCTCTCCGGCGACCCGGCGCTGCTCATCGCCGCGCACCCGACACGAGGCGTGGACGTCGGCGCCCAGGCGGGCATCTGGGGCCACCTGCGCGCCGCCCGCTCGGCCGGCCTGGCGGTCCTGCTGATCTCGGCCGATCTCGACGAGCTGATCGGCCTGTCCGACACCATCCGGGTGATGTTCCGGGGGCGGCTGGTCGCGACGGCCGACCCGCGCTCGGTCACCCCGGAGGACCTCGGTGCGGCGATGACCGGTGCAGGGGAGGCGGCATGAACACGTGGCGCGCACGGCTGCTGCCACCGGCGCTGGCGATCGTCTTCGCCGCGGTGCTGTGCAGCGTGGTGCTGCTGGTCTCCGGCGCGAACCCGCTCGCGACGCTGGCGGAGATGATCGCGCAGGTCGCCCGCGGCACGACCTCCGTGGACATCGTCAACACGGCGGGGGCGTACTACCTGGTGGCGATCGCGGCCGCGATCGGGTTCCAGATGAACCTGCTGAACATCGGCATCGAAGGCCAGTACAAGCTGGCCGCCTGCGTGGCGGCGATCGTCGGCGGCGCCATCAGCCTGCCGTTCGGGCTGCACGCCGTGGTGATCGTGGTGGTCGGCGCCGTCGTCGGTGCCGCGTGGAGCGGCATCGCGGCGCTGCTCAAGGTCTACCGCGGGGTGTCCGAGGTGATCTCCACGATCATGCTCAACATGCTGGCGATCGGCGTGGTCGCCTACCTCGTCCCGACCTTCGGCGAGCTGCGCGGGAACACGCAGGGCACCAAGATCATCCCGGACAGCGGCCAGGTGCCCGGCGTCCCGCTCGGCGGCGCGGGCACCATGTTCGGCCTCGTGCTGCTCGCGGCCGCCGTCGGCGTCGGCTACGCGGTGCTGATCGACCGGACCCGCTACGGCTTCGAGCTGCGGGCCTCCGGCCTGTCGCCGACCGCGGCGACCGCCGGTGGCGTGAACTCCAAGCGCATGGTCATGTCCGCGATGCTGATCTCCGGCGCCGTCGCGGGACTGGCCGGCCTGCCGGAGATCCTCGGCCGCGACCACACCTTCACGCTCAACTTCCCGACCGGGTACGGCTTCGCGGGCCTGGCCATCGCGCTGCTCGGCCGCAACCACCCGATCGGCGTCGCGTTCGGCGCGCTGCTCTGGTCCTTCTTGGACAAGAGCTCGTTGACGCTCGACAACATCGGGGTGCCCAAGGAGATCGTGACGATCCTGCAGGGCGCGATCGTGCTGTCGGTCGTCGTCGCGTACGAGTTGGTGCGCCGCCGCGAACTCGCCGCCGAGCAGCGGCGGGTGGGGCGTGCGCTGGGCACCGCGGCCGCCCCGGCCGCCGCCGGAACCGGAGGTGAGCGGGCATGACCGCGGTCGCGACCAAATCATCGGCCCCGGCGGACCGGAAATCGGGCGTCCTCGGCCGCCGGATGCCCGGCTGGGCCCGCGTCCTGCTGTGGGTGGCGGTCGGCTTCCTGGCGGTGTCGATCACCTCGTACCAGACCGGCGTGCCGCAGCTGACCTCGTCCGGCACCGTGCAGGCTGCGGTGCGGTTGGGCATCCCGATCCTGCTGGCCGCCCTCGGCGGGCTGTGGGCGGAGCGAGCCGGGGTCATCAACATCGGCCTGGAAGGCATGATGATCCTGGGCACCTGGGGCGGCGCCTGGGCCGGCTACCAGTGGGGACCGCTGGCCGGGCTCGTCGCCGCCGCGGTGTTCGGCGCGCTCGGCGGCCTGGTGCACGCCGTGGCGACGGTGACCTTCGGGGTCAACCACATCGTGTCCGGTGTGGCCATCAACCTGCTCGGCGCGGGCACCGCGAAGTACCTGTCGACGCTGCTGTTCGAGCCGATCTCGCGGAACCCGCGGGAATCCCCGCCGGTGCCGAAGTTCGACACCTACTCGGCGCAGCCGCTGGGCACCTGGCTGCAGCAGCTGGAGGACCTGCAGCGGGTCGGGATCTCCGACCTCGCGGGCATCCTCGGCGGCCTGGTCACCGAGGTCTCGCCGCTGACGATGCTGGCGTACCTGCTGGTGCCGGTGAGCTACCTGGTGCTGTGGCGCTCGCCGTTCGGGCTGCGGCTGCGGTCCTGCGGCGAGAACCCGGTCGCGGCGGAGTCGCTCGGCGTGAACGTCTACCGCTACAAGTACCTCGCGGTGATCATCTCCGGCGCGCTGGCCGGGATCGGCGGCGCGGCGCTGATCCTCAACCCGGGGCAGGCCGGCTACCTGGAGGGCCAGACCAACAACCGGGGTTACATCGGCCTGGCGGCGATGATCTTCGGCAACTGGCGGCCCAGCGGCCTGCTGGGCGGCGCGGCGCTGTTCGGCTACGCCGACGGCCTGCAGCTGCGCAGCGGCGAGACCAGCGTGCACGCGCTGCTGTACGCGGCGACGCTGCTGCTGATCGTGGTGGTGGCCGTGCAGCTGTGGCGGCGGATGTGGTTCGGCGCCGGGGTGGCCCTGGTGTTCGCGGCGGTCACGTACTCGGTGTACTGGTTCACCGACGAGCTCCCGGACGAACTGACGGCCTACACCCCGCACCTCGTCACGCTGGTGATCCTCGCGGCGGCATCACAACGACTACGACCACCCGCGGCGGACGGCTTGCAATACCGCAGGGGCGAGGACTAGTGACGACCACTGTGGACTGGGAGGCGCTGCGCGCCGCGGCGGTGGAGGCCGCGGCGCTGGCGTACTGCCCGTACTCGAAGTTGCAGGTGGGAGCTGCGGCGCTGTGCGACGACGGCCGGGTGGTCGTCGGCTGCAACGTGGAGAACGGTTCCTACGGACTCACGTTGTGCGCGGAGTGCACCATGGCGGGCCAACTGCGGCTGACCGGCGGAGGCCGGTTCGTCGCGGTGGCCTGCCGGAGCGGAACGGGCGACCTGCTGATGCCGTGCGGCCGCTGCCGCCAGCTCCTCTTCGAACTGGGCGGCCCGGACTGCCTGGTCGACACGCCCCGAGGAGTCCTGCCGATGAGCGAAGTCCTCCCCGACGCCTTCGAGCTTTAGGCGGCCGTTGCGCAAGGCGTGTACGGAGAGCGCCGCACCGCGGGTGTCGGGCGAGTCGCAAGGCCAGGTGCTTCCTGGGGGCAGACCAGGACCCTGGCCTTGCGCATGCCCGGAGGTCGTCAGCAGTCGATCGCCAAATCGATCTGGTAGAGCCGAGCATCCAGGAGCTCGCGGCAGCTGTTCGATCCTTCCTTGCCGGTCCGGACAGCACCAGCCACGATGTCCGCCGCCCAGAGCAGGGCCTCGTGACTTCCCGGCAGATGTTCGATCTGGAACGCAGCTCCTCTGGGGAGTTCGTAGCGGCGCTTCGGGAACGTGCTCCGACTGGCCGTCGAAATCCGCAGTGCACGCGGGTAAGTTGCACATTCTCGGTCGTGCGTGCGGGTTTTGGCGATGATCACCCTTTCGAGGTGTATCTGTTGGCGGGGTTCGTTCCTCTATATAGGCGGGAAGTTGTTGCGAGCCGTGGAGGTGGTTGCGGTGCATTCCGCTGTTGACGTGATCCGCGCGAAGCGCGATGGGCAGGTGCTCGGCGATGCGCAGATCGACTGGGTCATCGACGCGTACACCCGGGGTCAGGTCGCCGACGAGCAGATGGCCGCGCTGGCGATGGCGGTGTTGCTGCGCGGTATGACTCCGGCGGAGACGGCGCGCTGGACGGCGGCGATGGTCGCCTCCGGCGAAACGCTGGTGCTGGACGGGGTTCGAAGGCCCACTGTGGACAAGCATTCCACCGGCGGCGTCGGCGACAAGATCACGCTGCCGCTGACGCCGCTGGTCGCCGCGTGCGGCGCGGCGGTGCCGCAGCTGTCCGGCCGGGGGCTCGGCCATACCGGCGGCACGCTGGACAAGCTGGAGTCGATCCCGGGCTGGCGCGCCCGGTTGTCGCCCGACGAGATCCGCGACCGGCTCGACGACGTCGGCGCGGTGGTGTGCGCCGCGACGGAAGGACTGGCCCCCGCCGATCGCAAGCTCTACGCGTTGCGCGACGTGACGGGCACGGTCGAGTCGATCCCGCTGATCGCCAGCTCGATCATGAGCAAGAAGATCGCCGAGGGCGTGCAGTCGCTGGTGCTGGACGTCAAGTGCGGTTCGGGCGCGTTCATGAAGGACCTGGACCAGGCGCGGGAGCTGGCCACCGCGCTGGTGGAGATCGGCACGGCCAACGGCCTGCGCACCAGCGCGTTGATCACCGATATGTCGGTTCCGCTGGGCCGCGCGGTCGGCAACGCGCTGGAAGTGGCGGAGGCGGTGGAGGTGCTGCGGGGCGGCGGGCCGCCGGACGTCGTGGAACTGACGCTGGCACTGGCCCGCGAGATGCTCGAGCACGCCGGTCTGTCCGATGTGGACCCGGCCGAGGTGCTGGCCGACGGGCGGGCGTACGACTTGTGGTGCCGGATGATCCGGGCCCAGGACGGCGACCCGGAGGCCGCGTTGCCGAGAGCCGAGCACGTCGAGGTCGTCACCGCACCGGAAACCGGGACGCTGGCGAGGCTTGACGCGTACGGGGTCGGGATCGCGGCGTGGCGTCTCGGAGCTGGCCGGGCCCGCAAGGAGGACGACGTCCAGCACGCCGCAGGAGTGCTGTGCCTGGCGAAGCCGGGCGATCGCGTGACGGCGGGCCAACCGCTGCTGGAACTGCACACCGACCGGCCGGAAACCGTCGCCGGCGCCCGGGAGGCGTTGGTGGGTGCATACGAGATCAGCGGCGCCGACGAGGTGTCGACGCCGCTGATCCTGGATCGGGTGGTCGCGGACCGCGCACCGGCCGGACCACCCTGATCCAGGGGACGGCCGGCGCGCGGTCCGGACTAGGCGCTTTCGGCGGTGAAGTCCTCGTCGCCGTCTGCGGTCAGGGCCTTGTCCGGGTCGCGCTTCGCGCTCTTGGACCGGCCGCGGCGCTGCTGCCGGGGCAGCGTGGTGGGCGGCGGCGGGCCGGAAGGCGCGCTGCCGCCGAGGATCAGCTCCGCGAAGGTCGCCATCGCCTCGTCGAGCTGACCGGCGTGCCGCCGCTCGCTCTCCTCGTTGGCCTCGCGGACCAGGGCGCCCAGCGAGTCGCTGTCGGGACGTGCGGCCAGCGTGCCGGACAGCTGCGACAGGTTCTTCGACAGCGTGCCGCCGAGCTCGCCGAGGCCGTTCTTGACGCCTTCTTCGACGGTGCCCAGGCGGCTGGTGAAGCCCTGCTCGACGGAGTCGATCCGGGTGTTGACGTTGTCCTCGACCTGGGTGAGGTGCCCGGAGACCTGGTCCAGCCGGTTGGTGAGCTGCTCCAGCCGCTCGGCCAGCTTGTCCAGCCGGTCGGTCGGGTCCACGGCGGGACGCGCGGCGAGCTGGTCGAGCTTGGCGTCCAGCTGCTCGCGGGTGCCGGAGACCGCCTCGGAGAGCGTGTTCTGGGCGTTGGCGGTGGAGTCGGTGACCGCGCGCTGCAGCGCCTCGCGGGTGCCGTCGAGGTGCTCGTGCACGCCCTCGTCGATCTCGGCGAAGCGGCCGCGCAGGCTGGTCTCCAGCGAGTCGATGCGCTCGCGCACCGGCCCGTGCACCGCGGTCGGCAGCGTCTCCAGCCGGCCGTCCTGCTTGTCGAGGTGCAGGCCGAGCTCGTCGAGACGCTTGTGGATGTGGCCGAGCTTGTCCTCCAGGCCGTCCATCCGGCCGGAAACGCCGTCCATCCGGCCCGCGACCCCGTCCAGGCGCCCGTCCAGCTGCGCGAACGGCTTGGCCAGCTTGTCGACCAGGCCGTCGACGGAGCTCTTCAGCTCGACCAGCGCACCGTCGTGCGCTTCCAGCTTGGCCAGTGCCTCGTCGAGTCGTTCGGCGAGCACGCTGACTTCGGTGCGATCCGGCAGCTCGGACAGGCGTTTCCGCACGGAGCCCAGGGACTCCAGCGGCGACAGCCGGGCATGGATCTCGTCCAGGGCGTCGAAGATCTGCTGCTGTTCGCTCTCGCGGATCTCAGCCGCACGCGTGAGCATGTTGCGCATGCGGTCGAACGACATGTTCTCGGTCACGGCTAGGGGCGTCCTTCGTCGAGGGGGGTGAGGACTCCAGGAGCCTAGCTAGTCGGTTCTCGCGTTCCCAGCCACCCCCCGATACATTGCGTGATTGCGATGCCAATTACCACTCCGTTCGGCGGCGCATTGTTAGGCCGAAAAGACCAATAAACTTGCCGCTGAATGCTCTAAGAGTTGCGATTGCCTCCATCTGGGTGAGTTTTGCGTGACGGCCGTCCGGTTGAACGAGGCCTGAAACCCGGGCGTATCCAAGGTTTTCTTCGGGTTTGTTGTTCGTAGCTGTGCGTGAGGTCATCACCTGCGCGCTGTAACGTGGGCGCATGTCGACTCCGGTGAACCTGGACTCCATCCGGCTGGCTCCGAAGGTGTTGCTGCACGACCACCTCGACGGCGGCCTGCGACCGCAGACCGTGATCGATCTGGCGCGGGCGGTCGGGTACTCCGACCTGCCGCACGAGAACGCGGATGAGCTGGGCGAATGGTTCGCCGCGGCGGCGGACTCGGGATCTCTGGAGCGCTACCTGGAGACCTTCTCGCGCACCGTCGCGGTGATGCAGACGGAGGAGGCGCTGGCCCGGGTCGCGGCCGAGTGCGTCGAAGACCTGGCCGCCGACGGCGTGGTGTACGCGGAGATCCGCTACGCACCGGAACTCTTCCAGGAACGGGGCCTGGCTCTCGAACAGATCGTGCAGGCCGTGCAGGACGGATTCCGGGATGGCGAGCGCCGCGCCGCGGCCGCCGGAAAACGTATCCGAATCGGTACCTTGCTCTGTGCTATGCGTCAGCACGCGAGGTCGGCGGAAATCGCGAACCTCGCCGTCCGGTACCGCGACGCGGAGGTGGTCGGCTTCGACATCGCGGGACCGGAAGCCGGATTCCCGCCCACGCGGAACCTGGACGTCTTCGAATACCTCCGCCAGCAGAACGCGCATTTCACCATTCATGCCGGTGAGGCGTTCGGGCTGCCGTCGATCTGGGAGGCGATCCAGCACTGCGGCGCGGAACGCCTCGGGCACGGGGTGCGGATCGTCGATGACATCAAGGTCGCCGAGGACGGCACGGTGCACCTGGGCCGGCTCGCGTCCTACGTGCGGGACCGGCGGATCCCGCTGGAGATGTGCCCGTCGTCGAACCTGCAGACCGGGGCCGCCAAGTCGATCGCCGACCACCCGATCGGCCTGCTGGCGAAGCTGCGCTTCCGGGTCACCGTGAACACCGACAACCGGCTGATGAGCCACTGCTCGATGTCCGGCGAGTTCGCCGCGCTGCACGAGGCGTTCGGCTACGGCTGGTCGGACATGCAGTGGTTCACGGTGAACGCGATGAAGTCCGCGTTCATCGGCTTCGACGAGCGGCTGGAGATCATCAACGAGGTGATCAAGCCCGGCTACGCGGCGCTGTCGGAATGATCGGAGATCGCCGCCGAAACGGGTGCGTGCCCCTCGGCGGCGGTGGATACTGCCAAGCCTGAATTCGTTTCACAATCGGCGCGAGCAGCGCGGCGCCGCAGAGCTCAGGAGGGACAGGTGGCACGGGGCGGCGAACCCACGTTGATCGCATCGGTGCAGCGCGCGCTTCGATTGATGGAGGCGGTGGGCGAGCACGCTGGCGGTGCAACCGCGAAAACCCTCGCCAGGCGTACCGGAATCGCGTTGCCGACCGCCTACCACCTGCTGCGCACCCTGGTGCACGAAGGCTATCTGGAGAAGCTCGACGACGGCGCCTTCATCCTGGGCGAGCAGGTGAGCGGGCTGCACGTCGCCGGCCAGAACCAAGGGCTGCGCAGCCAGGTCCGCGCCGTCATGGTGGACCTGCGCGAGGACCTGAGCGCGGCCATCTACCTCGCCCGCTACCACGAGGGCGAGGTGGAGGTCGCCGAGATCGTCGACAGCCCGCGCACGCCCCGGGTGGACACCTGGGCCGACTTCCGCGAGGCCGCGCACGCCACGGCGATCGGCAAGTGCCTGCTCTCCGGGCTGAGCCACGAAGAGCGCGCCGACCACTTCCTCCGGCACCCGCCCGCGGACCTGACCCCTCGCACGATCACCCGGATCCGCGACCTGGTCAACCGCCCGGTCCGGCCGGTGGTCTCCGACTCCGAGGAGTACTCGCTGGGCACCGCGTGCCTGGCCGCGCCGGTGATCGGCGCCAGCGGCCCGGTGACGCTGGCGATCTCGTTCCCGGCGCGCAAGCTCGCCGACACCAAGTCCTACGTGCGGCCGCTGCGGGCCGCGGCCGTGGAGATCTCCCGGACCCTCGCGGTGGCCGGCCGATTTCCCACTGCCGGGTGATATTTCGGCGGGCCACCGTCGCCCCTTCGAGGGGTAATCACTATCTGAAAATCTCTGTCTTGTTCGTCGTCCCGGTCCCGACGAGCATCTCTCGCAGTGGGGGCGTACCCGGTGGGGGACGGCCGCCGCCCTTCCGCGGCAGCACGTCTCCCACCGGTGCAAAAGCAGTGAGAGGAACGATGATCGCGGGTGACGATCGGACGCTGCTGGACGCGGTTCGGACTGGGTCGACCGAAGCGTTCGGTGAGCTGTACTCGCGGCATCGCACTGCGGCGCACACCATGGCCAAGCAGGTCGTCGGCACCCACAGCGACGCGGAAGACCTGGTCGCGGAAGCGTTCGTGAAGATCCTGGACGTCCTGCGCCGCGGTGGCGGCCCGGACTCCGCGTTCCGCGCCTACCTGCTCACCACGGTGCGGAACCTGGCGATGGCGTTGAACAACCGGGACCGCCGGGTGCTCCTGGCCGCCGAGCTCGACGGCTTCTACCAGCCCGAGAACCACGTGCCGTTCATCGATCCCGCGGTGCTCAAGCAGGAGCGCGAGCTGGTGGCGAAGGCATTCGCCCGGCTGCCGCGCCGCTGGCGGCACGTCCTGTGGTGCATGGAGGTCGAGGAGGAGACGACGGCCGAGATGAGCCGACGCCTGGGCATCAGCCGCAACAGCGCGGCCGCGCTCGTCTACCGCGCGCGAAAGGGCTTGCGGGAGGCCTATTCGCAGGTGTGCGCGGGCGAACCGACCCGCCGCCGGCTCGCGGCCCCCGGGCAGCTCCTCGCCGAGGTGGCCTGACGCGGCTCGCCCGGGTGCCGATCTCGCGCGGAAACCGGCACCCGCGCCCCGCGGTTCAGTGCGAGCGGAACCGCGCTTCCAGGGATTCCACCAGCTTGCGCCAGGTCTCGACCTCGGCGTCGAACGGCGCGCTCGGCGGCAGCCGGTTCGGGTTCGGGCGGAGCACGAAGGAAACCAGCCAGCCGAGCCGTTCCGACGGCTGCAGCGCCTGCTCGACGGTGTCGTCGCCGGCCCACGCGGCCGCGTCCATCAGCAGTTCCTCGGCGAGGTCCAGCTGGGTCGGGTCCACTTCGGACGGTCCGGCGCCGAGGTCGGCGTCCAGGCCGGTCAGCACGTAGGTGTTCTCGGGGTCGACCTCGACCTGCAGCTCGCCGGCGGTGGCCTTCTCCACGACCTGCGACCAGGTCGCGACCCGGGCCAGGTCGGTGTCCTCGATGGCGCTCTCGTCGGCCAGGAACCGGGCCAGCGCGCGCGCTGACGGGAACACGTCGATCTTGCCGCCGTTGCCGAGGAAGATCGGGTCGTCGTCGAGGTAGCAGCGCAGCGAGTAGTGCTCGCCGGTGCTGGTGATGATCAGGATCGGGTCGATGCCGACCTCGCCCCAGAAGCCGACCTCGACCTCTTCGATGTCGTCCACCTCGGGCGCTTCGGCGGTGCTCGCCGCCTCGTCGTCGTCGGCCTCCAGCGCCTCGGCGAGTTCGGTCTCGGCGGTGGCGACGGCGTCGGCGGGCACGTCCGGGGTGGTGACGACGGCGTCGATGGCGTCCAGCACCTCGTCCCAGCGCTCGACGACGACCTGGCACAGGTCGGTCCAGCGGCGCTGCCCGTCCTTGCCGGAGAACGCGAAGGTGCCCTGGTCGAGCATGGCGAACCCGTCGGCCGCGTCCAGCACGTCGTGCACCGCGTCCAGCTCGCAGACGTCGGCCAGCGAGCGAGCGATCTCGACGATGTCGGCCAGCTCGCCGATGGTCCAGGTGTCCAGCGGCTCGGCGACCAGCTCGGGGACGCCGACCAGGTCGTACTGGTGGTCCTCGTCCGGGTTCAGGTCCTCGGCGGGGAGCTCGGGGACCACGTGCCACGCCGGGTGGTCGTCGAGGTCGTGCTCCTCGGCGGTGCGCACGAACGCCGCCAGGTGTGCGGCGTCGGGGAATCCATAGAGGTCGTCCTCGTGCCCGAGGAATGCCTCCCACTCCTCTCCGTCCTCGCGCCAGCGCGGTGCCCACAGGGTGACGACGTCGCCCTGCGGGAGCCCGAGCTCGATGGGGACGATGTCCTGCGCCATCTCTCTACCTCCGGTCACCGAACCAGACCTCGCGGAAGCCTACGGGCTCCGCGTTCACAGCGTGTTCCCCGGTCCGGCTCTCACCGTATCGAGCCCTCGGAAAGCAACGGTCGACGGAACAGTTCGTAACGATCCCCATTCGGGAGTGCCGCAGTGGTCCAATCCACGTTGCGCCCTTCGGCGCAGCGGCGGCTCGCACCTGGCGGTGGGGTCACCTTTGGCGGTACCGGTTTGGCGAGTTCCGGACGACCATGATCGGAATGGTTGTCACGGAGCTGTGGACGAAGATCGTGCTCTGGCTTTCGGAACACGCGCCCGTCACCGCAGCCGCCCTACGCTCCCCGGTGCCGCCGGACCTCGCCGAGCTGGAATCGGAGTTCGCGGTCGAGCTGCCCGTCGAACTGCGCGAGCTGTGGGCGTGCTGCGGCGGCACTGATGCGGATGTGCTGGCCGACGTCCTGCCGCCCTTCTACACGCCGTACAGCGCGGCGCAGGCGCTCCAGTCGTGGCGGGATCACCGCAAGAACTGGACGGCGCAGTGGGATCGGCCGGCCTGCGACTACTACGCGGGCTCGCCGGGCTCCAGCTTTCACCCGTCGTGGATCCCTATCGCCGGCGACGGGTTCGCCGATGAGCTCGTGGTGGATCTGCGGCCGGGGCCGCTGACGGGCTGCGTGCTGGAGTGGGAGCAGGAGGCGGCGCAGGTGCTCAGGCCGGAGTGGCGGGGCGTCTCGGCGATGCTCGCGGACGTGCTCCGGTCGCTGACCGAGGGGGTTCCGGCGGGGCACAGCTATCCGACCGTCACCGAAGACGGTCGTCTCGACTGGCAGATCCGCTGACGCGACCCGCCTTCGTGGCGAGGTAGGCGACTTCCGGCGCGGAGCCGGTTCCACGTAGATCGACGAGCGGGGCGACTGCGTGTCGCCTACTAGTTGGCGAGACACACTAGTTGGTGTTACCTTGTTCCCGTGGTTGACAAGGCGATCTCGGCCAGGCAGACGCAGTGGCTGCGCGGCGTGCTGGATCTGGCCGTGCTGGCGCTGCTCGCCGAGGGAGGCGAGGGCTACGGCTACACGCTGCTGCAGAGGCTGGCCGAGGCAGGTTTGCCCGACATGAAGGCGGGCACGCTCTACCCGCTGCTCAACCGGCTCGCCGCGGACGGGTTGCTGCGGGCCGAATGGCGGGCCGGCGAAGGCGGGCCAGGCCGCAAGTACTTCGCGCTGACCGATGAGGGGCGGGCGGCGCTGGCCGAACTGGGACCGAAGTGGATCGAGTTCGCGAACAACTCGATCCGGCTCGTGCGACGAGGGGTGCAGGAATGATGACGCTGGACAAGAAGTACCGGGACGAGCTGCTGGTCGCGCTGCGGATGCACGAGATCTCCGGCGCACGCGTCGGCGAGGTGCTCGCCGAGGTCGAGGCGCACGTGACGGAGACCGGTGAAGACCCGGTCGAGGCATTCGGCCGACCGCGCGAATACGCCGCGCAGGTCGCGGAGCAGCTCGACCGCGGCACCGGGAAGCGGTCCACGATGGAGGTCGTGGCCAGCGGGGCGGCGGTGGCGGCGCTGACCATGTTCGGTTCGGACTACCTGCTGGACGGGCTCTTCGCGGACACCGCGACGATCCCGTACACCCTCAAGGACACGGTGGCGCTGGTGGCGCTGCTGGTGCTGATGGTGTCGGGAACCATGCTGTTCTTCGCGGCCTTCACCGCGAAGGCCCGCAACCAGGTCTACGCCGTTGCGGCAGTGGTCACCTTCGCGCTGTCCATCGTGTCGCAGATCGTGATCGGCTCGGTCTTCGACGACGTGACGCCGCTGTACGAGATGCCGCGCTGGGCGGCGATCGCGCTGGGCGGGGTGTTCGTGCTCGGCGTGATCGCCATGCTGACGCGTGCGATCCGGCGCGGGCGCGTGGTCTACCCGAAGACCAGCTGAGCCCACCGACCCGCGTCGAGGTCCGCAAGTTCCATTGAAATCGAAGGTTCGATTTCAATGGAACTTGCGGATCGTCGGTGTGTCGGGTCACGACACGCCGGTGCCTGTGGACGACTTCCGCAATTTCAATGGAAATCAGACCTTCGATTTCCATTGAAATTGCGGATCCTCTTCGGTCCGTCAGGTGCCGACCGGGTGCCAGACGGTCTTGACCTCCGTGAAGGCCCGGAGGCGCTGGAGGTCGGGCTCGCGGGCCCAGTCCGGCTCGCCGCGCACCGGCAGCACCCGCTTGACCGTGTCCGCCGCGGCCTGCGCCAGTTCGGTGCGCAGCTCCGCCGGGGCGCCCGTCGGGTCCAGGGCGTTGACGTCGGCGTGGGCGGCGAGCCAGGGCGCGAGTTCGGCCGCTTGGCCGGTCAGGACGTTGACCACCCCGCCGGGCACGTCGGAGGTCGCCAGCACCTCGGCGAAGGTCACGGCGGGCAGCGGCCGGTCCGCGCTGGCGACCACGACGCAGGTGTTGCCCGCCGCGATCACCGGGGCCACCACGCTGACCAGGCCGAGCAGCGCGGAGTCCTGCGGCGCGAGCACGCCGACCACGCCGGTGGGCTCCGGGACGCTGAACGAGAAGTACGGTCCCGCAACGGGATTCGCGGCGCCGAGCACCATCGAGATCTTGTCCGTCCAGCCCGCGTACCAGACCATCCGGTCCACCGCGCGATCCACTGTGGACAGGGCTTGGTCGTGGGACAGGCCCTCCGCCGCGGCGATCTCGGCGGCGAACTGCTCGCGCCGGCCCTCCATCACCTCGGCGATGCGGAACAGCACCTGCCCGCGGTTGTAGGCCGTCGCGCCCGACCAGCCGCCGAAGGCCTTGCGGGCCGCCGCGACCGCGTCGCGGACGTCCTTGCGGGAGGCATGCGCGGCGTTGGCGAGGAACGCGCCCTGCCCGTCGTGCACCGGGTACACCCGGCCCGACTCCGAGCGCGGGAACGAGCCACCGATGTAGAGCTTGTACGTCTTGGCCACGGCTAGCCGCTCCGGGGTGCGGTTGTCAGACATCGAGGTACGCCTCCAAACCGGCGCGGCCGCCTTCGCGTCCGAAGCCGGATTCCTGGTAGCCGCCGAACGGGGCGGTCGGGTCGAACCGGTTGAAGGTGTTCGCCCACACCACGCCGGCCCGCAGCTGCTGCGCCGCCCACAGGATCCGCGAGCCCTTCTCGGTCCAGATCCCGGCCGACAGGCCGTACGGCGTGTTGTTGGCCTTGGCGATGGCCTCCGCCGGGGTGCGGAAGGTGAGCACCGAGAGCACCGGCCCGAAGATCTCCTCGCGCGCGATCCGCATCGATTGGTGGACGCCGGAGAAGACCGTGGGGGAGAAGAAGAATCCCTTCTCCGGCAGCGGGCACGGGCTGGTCCAGCGCTCGGCGCCCTCGGCGTCACCGCTGGCGGCCAGCTCGGTGATCTTGCCCAGCTGCTCGGCGGAGTTGATCGCGCCGACGTCGGTGTTCTTGTCCAGCGGATCGCCCACCCGCAGCGTCCGCACCCGGATCCGCAGCTTCTCGAGCAGCTCGTCGGCGATCGACTCCTGCACCAGCAGCCGCGAGCCCGCGCAGCAGACGTGGCCCTGGTTGAAGAAGATCCCGTTCACGATGCCCTCGACGGCCTGGTCCAGCGGCGCGTCGTCGAAGACGATGTTCGCGGCCTTGCCGCCGAGCTCCAGCGTCAGCTTCTTGCCGGAGCCGGCCACGCCGCGCTGGATCTGCTTGCCGACCTCGGTGGAGCCGGTGAACGCGACCTTGTCGACGCCGGGATGCGCGACCAGCGCGGCGCCGATGTCACCGGCACCCGGCAGGATGTTCACCACGCCCGGCGGGAGCCCGGCCTGCTGGCAGATCTCGGCGAACACCAGGGCCGTCAGCGGAGTGGTCTCCGCGGGCTTGAGCACCACGGTGTTGCCGCAGGCCAGCGCCGGGGCGATCTTCCAGGCCAGCATGAGCAGCGGGAAGTTCCACGGGATGACCTGGCCGGCGACGCCGAGCGGCCGCGGGTCGGGGCCGTAGCCGGCGTAGCCGAGCTTGTCGGCCCAGCCGGCGTGGTGGAAGAAGTGCGCGGCCGCGGTCGGGATGTCGGCGTCCCGCGACTCCTTGATCGGCTTGCCGTTGTCCAGCGATTCCAGCACCGCGAGCTCGCGGGCGCGTTCCTGGATCAGCCGGGCGATGCGGAACAGGTACTTCGCGCGTTCCCGGCCCGGCATCGTCGACCAGGTGTCCTCGAAGGCCCGTCGCGCCGCCCGGACGGCGGTGTCCACATCGGACTCCGATGCGCTGGAGACCTCGGCCAGCAGTTCCTCGGTGGCCGGGTTGATGCTCTTCAGCGGCTCGCCGCCGCCGTCGACGAACTCGCCGTCGACGAACATCCGGTAGCTGGGCTTGAGGTTTGCGATCTCCCGCGACTCCGGCGCCGGTGCGTACTCCCACGGGCTATCGATCATCAGTCCACCGCCACGTAATCGGGGCCGCTGTAGTGGCCGTCGAGCTGGGTGCGCCGCTGCATCAACAGGTCGTTGAGCAGGCTGGACGCGCCGAATCGGAACAGTTTCGGGGTGAGCCACTCCGGGCCCGCCACCTCGTGCACGGCCACCAGGTAGCGGATCGCGTCCTTGGTGTTTCGTATGCCGCCCGCTGGTTTGACGCCGCGCAGCTCGCCGGTGGAATCCCGCCAGTCGCGGACCGCCTGGAGCATCAGGTGCGTCAACGGCAGCGTCGCGGCCTGTGGAACCTTCCCCGTGGAGGTCTTGATGAAGTCGCCGCCCGCGAGCAGCGCGAGCCAGGACGCGCGGCGCACGTTGTCGTAGGTGGCGAGTTCGCCGGTCTCCAGGATGACCTTCAGGTGCGCGTCGCCGCAGGCCGCCTTGACCGCCTGGATCTCCTCGAAGACCTGCCCGTAGCGGCCGGCGAGGAAGGCGCCGCGGTCGATCACCATGTCGATCTCGTCGGCGCCCGCGGCCACCGCGTACTCCACGTCGGCGAGCTTCACCGGCAGCGCGGAGCGGCCGGACGGGAACGCCGTCGCCACCGAGGCCACCTGGACGCCGGTGCCGTCGAGGGCCCGGACCGCGGTGGCGGCCATGTCGGAGTAGACGCAGACCGCCGCGACCTGCGGCGTGTCCGGTCGCTCCGGGTCGGGGTGGCGGGCCTTGGCGCACAACGCGCGGACCTTGCCGTCGGTATCGGCGCCTTCCAGCGTCGTCAGGTCGATCATCGAGATCGCGGTGTCGATCGCCCAGCGCTTCGCGGCCTTCTTGATGCTCCGCGTCGCGAGGCCGGCGGCCCGCTGCTCCAACCCGACCTGGTCGACGCCGGGCAGGCCGTGCAGGAACCGGCGCAGCGACCGGTCGTCCCGGACGGCATCGGCGAGCTCGGACGCGGTGAGCTTGGACAAGGGCGGCGACTGTGCCATGCCCGGAGTCTAAGCGCTAAGTCCGAGCCCCCGCCGCGACTGGAATGATCACGCCAACCGCTGCGGATCCGGCCTGGCCCCGGTCACCCGCGGTTTCCTCTGTTCAGGGCTCGTGAGTGTTTTGGAGTGCCGTAGCGCTTCAAAACACTCACGACACACGGTTCGCAGGTGGACTTCGCCGTGAGCACTTTTGGTTGCTATGGCGACCAAAAGTGCTCACGGGCTTTGACCGGCGGAACGAGGGGCCTGGGGGCTTTCCGCGGTGGCCGTTGAAGCGGGTCGGGGCGGCGCATCGGGTTTACTGGGAGCGGCAGGTCGAGTCCAGGCGAGGTGGGGAACATGCTGATCGGGGAGCTGGCGCGGGTCAGCGGCGTCAGCGCGCGATTGCTGCGGTACTACGAGGCGCAGGGACTGCTGGAGGCCCGGCGTGGTTCGAACGGCTACCGCGAGTACGACGAGGGATCGGTGGTCGTCGTGCGGCAGATCCGCGCGCTGCTGGATGCGGGGTTGTCCACCGAGGTGATCCGCGCGGTGCTGCCGTGCGTCCACGGCGAACTGCCGGAGTTCGAATGGTGCGTGGACGTGCGGGCCATCATGGACCGGGAGCTGGCGATCGCCGAGGAGCGGATCGCCGAACTGCAGCGCAACCGCAGCAACCTCGCCGGTTACCTGGCGCAGTCCTGAGCCGGGGCTCACGGCGTGACGAGCGGTTCGGCCTGGTAGGCGCGGTGCAGCAGCTCCAGGAAGGCCGGTGCTTCGGGCATCGGCACGGAGTCGATCCCGTGCACCGCGACACCCGGCGTCCAGGAGTTCATGACCGCCGCCCCGGACAGCTCCGGCAGGTCGGCGGGCCTGATCGCCGCGGTGCGCTGGTGGACGCCGAGGCGTTCCAGCTGCCTGCGGACGATGCCCATCGTGGTCCCGCCCAGCATCTTCGCCTCGGGCCACACCACCGCCTCGCCGTCCCAGAAGGCCAGGTTCCAGATCGACGCCTCGCTGAGCCGGCCCCGGCGGTCGACGAAGGCCGCGTCGTCGAAGCCCCGTTCCACGGCCTGCCGCAGGTAGTAGGTCTTGGCCACCTCGCCCACGTGCTTCACCTCCGGGAGTTCCCGTTCGTGCTCGACCGTCGCCAGCGTCAGCGGCCCCGCGGGGCCGTCGGTGGCAGGGGAGGTGCGGATCAGGACCTCGGGCGTCGCGTCGGGACCGGCCACGGTGAACTCGCCCGCCGGCGAATAGACGGTGGCGAGCAGCGAGAGGTCGGCCGGGCCACCTTCCAGGGCCGCGCGCAGGTAGGACCGCACTTGATCATCGGGCAACGCCTGGCCGAACATCGTCAGGGAGGCCGTCCGCAGCCGCTCCAGGTGCAGGTCGAGGCCCCGAACCCCGCCGTCGCGGATCTGCATGGCGGTCATGTGGGCGAAGCCCGCGAACGCCAGCGGCGTCAGCTCCTCTGCGTTGGCCGGCTGTCCGTTGCGGTGCACGACGAAAGAGTTCACGGGTCGCTCCAAGGATCGCGGGATCGGGTGGACGTGGCGGCGGTTTCGCCGGCCGCCCCGTCCGGGCTTGGAAACGACGCTAGGGCTTGACATCGGTTGGAAGGTCAACCCGCAGTGCGGTGGATCACAGCGCGGGTTCCGGCCCGCAATTTCAATGGAAATCGGAGGTCCGATTTCCATTGAGCCTTTTTCATCCTGATCTTTGCGGGTCAGGGCTGGTGGGGTGTGTCGTTGCGGGTGAAATGGTGAAGCTCCTGGTAGATGGATCGTCGACC
>NZ_JBFAIN010000044.1:0-27527 GCF_040654735.1 Saccharopolyspora sp. NPDC050642
ATCGCGGCCGTCGCCGCCGACGACCTCAGCGCCGACTACATCGTGCCCAGCCCGCTGGACCCGCGGGTGGCGCCCGAGGTCAGCGCGGCCGTCGCCAAGGCCGCCCGCGCCGACGGCGTCGCCACGGCATGACCGAAACCGATCCTGCGGCCTGGAGATCCGCAGGTCGAAGCTACATAGTGCGGGGCGCAGGAAGCAGGACCTGCGCCCCCGAACACTGCAGATCATCGCCAGACCGAGCACTGGACGAGTCCGGCTCTAGCCCGCTGTCACCGCCCCTGGTGCTGGTGGGACTGCCATGGCGTGGTCGCCCACTCCAGCGTGGGGGAACGTGCCGCAACAGTGGCCCCGCAAAGATCGCGACGCCCATCAGTAGTCGTCGCGGTGACGCGCACGCTGATGCAAGCCGAATTTCCGGATCCACAGTGGATGGATGAATTCGGGCACGCCCTGCGCGCCGGCAACGTCACGTTCCCGTAAAACCTGGAGCGGCTGCTGAGCGGGTTGCAGCCGTCCAAGTCCGGCCCCGCCGCACCACCGGCCCGGGAGCCGCGTTCGGCCTCGGAAGTCCGAACACCCAGGTCAATCCACGAGATCGCTGCGGAATACCCAGGTCGCGATCTCGCCCCGGTTGCGGGCGTCCAGCTTGAGCTGGACGTTGGTCAGGTGGCGCTTGACGGTGCCCAGCGACAGCTGGAGCCGCTCACGGTATCGCCAAACTCGAGACAGAACTGGCCGTCACCAAGCGCGCCACTGAGTTCCCGAGAGAGGACCGTCCCCCTCCTCGCGGTGTAGTAGCAGGCGTGCGCCGTCGACGACCGCCACCGCTCTCCTTGGGCGTCAAGCCAGACAAAGACCTCAGCACCGCACTCCACCGCGAAGTCACCGAAGAAACTTGCAGGTCGCTGAGTGCGCAGCAGCTGTTCAAAGGCCGTTGCTCGCTGCAGCGAGTAACCCCGGTGCAAGGTGAAACGGCTGGCCATACGGCGATCTTCGCCCTCAGCGAGCATGCTGGCGCCATCGGCAGCGTGTCGCGGACGCGGCAGATCTTCGGCCGGGTGCTGCCTGCACACCTGGCTGCTGGGGGACGCGCGGTGCGGAGCGGCCAGCTGCTGGATTGAGCGCCAGACCAGTCGGCGACTGCCAGAAGCGAGGTGAACGGTCCGTGCAGTTTGACCTCACAGGAAAGATCTTGCTCGACCAGATCTACACACAGCCCGATCCACGCGCCTACTTCAACACGCTGCGCAAGCTGGACTACTGCATTCCGCAGCAGGCCAAGCCGTACTTCCAGAAGTTCATCCAGGAATACCGGGAATCCCACGGGGTTCGCGTGCCCACCATCCTCGACCTCGGCTGTTCCTACGGCGTCAACGCTGCTTTGTTGAAATGTGACGCCACGATCGACGAGCTCAATGAGCACTACTGCCGTACTGATGCCCGCACGGCGGATCGCGACTGGTTGCTGGCCCGCGACCGGAATCTGGTTCGTTCGCGCAGCCGGCTCAAGGACATCCGATTCGTCGGACTCGACAACTCCGAGCCGGCCCTCTCATATGCGCTTGCGGCCGGGTTCCTCGACGACGCGGTGCACGCGGATCTGGAAGCGGACGACCCCACCGAACAGCAACGCGCGCAGCTCACCGGAACAGATCTGGTGATCTCGACCGGCTGCATCGGCTACGTCGGCGAACGGACGCTGGCCAGGATCGCCCGGCAGCACCGGCCCTGGATGGCGCATTTCGTGCTGCGAATGTTTCCGATAGAACCGATCGCAGACGGCCTAGCGGCGTTGGGATACGAAATCATTCCCGTACCCGGTATGTTCAAACAGCGCCGGTTCGCCTCCGCGCAGGAACAATCGCGGGTACTGGAGACGTTGCGGGCCGCCGGAGTGGATCCGAGCGGCCTGGAAGCCAGTGGCTGGCTCTACGCCCGACTCCACCTCTTCCAACCACGCCACGACTGAGGAAACCTACCGGGACTCCGGATCATCCGACTACTGGAACACACCACCGGCGGAGAAGTATCACGTGCGCCCCTGTCCTAACTGGAGTAGAGCTTCTCCTTTCGCAGATGGCTCATGGGGGCACCGTGACACCCGCCACCGAGATTCGCCTGCCGACCTTCGGCACCCGGTGGGCGACCGCAGCGGGTTCGCATTACGGATCACTGCCCTGACCTGAGTTTTCGACTTCGGCGTACGACTGCTGCTCCGCGGGCGGCATTTCGCGTGCAGCGCCGAGGCGGGAGCCTGGTCGGGCTAGCTGTCCTCGGGCGATGATCAGTTCGGTGCGGGCCTCGTTCTTGTTGTCCTGGGAGAGGTGGTCGGCGGCAGTTCGTACCGCGATCACAGCGGCGTTAGGTACATCCAGATGTGGCTCTTGATCGAGCAGCTGAGTCGCGCGGGCCAACTCCTGACGGGCACGCTCTCCCCGCACGTGCTCACCGCCCGCCACCGGCAGCGTCAGCAGGTCGATCAAGGCTGTGTCCACGGCCCCGCGCAGGGCTTCCTCCCGAGAGGTCGGCGCAGTCATGGGCGAGGAGTTTAAGCACTAACCCCGAATTCGCAGGATGGTGTGGTCGATGAACACTCAAATGAGCGACTAGGCTGGTGCGGGACACCGTGCCGGTAGCGGAGTCCCGCACCCTGCTGAAGTTCGGGGTCGCTGGCTGACCAGGTGGCCGTCTGGATGGGGCAGGGGAGTCCCACGCCTTCGGGAGCTGGCCGGTCGCCCGCAGGCGATGCCCGAGTGTCTTCGGATCAATCCCTCACGCCGGTCCGTAGCGGACTGGCTCGTCGGCGGCTGCGACTTCCATCTCGGCGGTGGCCTGGATGAGTTCGACGAGTTCCGGATCGAGTCCGGGGCTGAACTCCTCCGGTCGTTCCGGGGCTATGTCCATGGCGACGCCCTCGGGGGCTTGTGCCATTCGCAGGACTTCGCCGTCCCGTGCGGAGGGGGAGCTGCCTTGAAACACCTTCGCCGCCTCGGAGAGGTTGTCGAGGTTGAAGGTGTATTGCTTGTTGTGCAGGCCGCGTTCCAGCAGCGTTGCGACTTCTGGGTAGCGTTCGGCGCTGGTCTTCGGGATCGGCAGCGTCTTGCCCCAGTTGACCCCGAGGCTTTCCAGCGCCTTGGCATAGGCGTTCTCGTGTGCCTGGTCGCGCACGATCAGGTACGCAACCGTCGAACGCAGGGTTCTGTTGGAGCTCATCTCGTAGATGCGGCACTTCTGCAGCCGCCCAGTGGACTCGAGCATCAGGTTGTACAGCAGATCGAGCACCAGGTTACCGCTGTTGTAGACGTAGGACCCGGACCAGGGGTTTCCGACCGCGTCGACCGGCAGAGCGCCCTGGGCGCCGACGAGGAAGTGGTGGATGTTCCCCTCGGACAACGCGTTGGACAGCGGCGTACTACCACCGGCAGCTGGTTGATCCAGCGGATCGGTTTTCGCGCCGTTGTAGCGTGGAGAACCGTCGGTCAGCCGAGCGATCGTGGTCGCGATCAGTTCCACGTGGCTGATCTCTTCGGTACCGATGCCGTACAAGAGGTCCCGGTAAGGCTTGGCGTCCGCGCCACGGAAGTTGAAGCTCTGGAACAGGTACTGCATCATCGTTCGCATTTCACCGAACTGGCCTCCCAAGCCTTCCTGGAGGGCGTTGGCTGCGGTCGGGTCCGGTTCGTCGGGCACGATCTCGTTGATCATTCGCTGGACGTGGAAGAACATTCCTACTCCTCAGGTGACCTACGGCTGTCCGTGTGCTCGTGCCTCAAATCGGTGCCGATCAATGCCTTTCGAGTCTTCGGTGATGCCGTCCGCACATGTCGACTACGGTGTGATCGTCACCTTGAGTGACAGTCGAAGCAGGCACAGGGATCTGACTTTAAAGCTCGGAGAAGCACGTAGCCAGACGACCTTGGGCGGTCCCCGCCCACCTGGATGAACCTGGCGAGCATGCGGACTGCTCCCGGCCGAAAACCTCGTCGGAAACCGGAAAGGTACCGCCGCTCGCAGAAGCAGCGATCAGGCCGAACCCGACCACCCAGTCGATGACGACTTGTCGGTATCCGATCGACGAGCTCGTTTCGATTACTGCACAACGGGTAGTCACCGGGTGATGGATGAACCGACTTTTCCGAGGGAGCCGGTGTCTGTTATCGGAGGGTGGCGAGAGTGGAATTCATGTCTGAAACGACTCTGCTACCGATGATCACGTGACAGTCGGGGAAAGCTGCGAGTTCTGGATACTCCACCGCTGTCTCGGGGTTTCTCGGTTTACGCTGCTCACTGTCTCTTATGGACAGTTCCGGAGTCGAGGGGTCGCAGGTTCAAATCCTGTCAGCCCGACGGCCAAAAGGGTCTTCGCAGGTCGCAGCCAGTGAAGACCTTTCTTTCGTGATCTAAGTTCGTTCTTCAGGGTCAAGCGCGCCGCTCGGCGACCCCAAGGCGTGTCGTCACCTGCACCATGCGCCGAGTCTGCTGGCGTTCACCAACCCGACGGTGAACTCGTGCCACCGCATGGTGCTCGGCTTCGAGGTACCGGTGAACCTGGTCTACTCTCGGCGAAACCGCTCGGCCTGGATCCGCATCCTGGTGACGGGCGCCAGCCCGAAGGCCAAGCGCATCGAGTTCCGCTGCCCGGATTCCTAGAAGCCTCTGGCACCGTGTAGCTCGGTGGTGGCCACGGGGGCGCTGACGCCGATGGCGTGGGCAGGTTCGGTGTGGTGCGTCATCCGGTACTGGGGTGCATCGCTGCCAGTCGGCTCGGCAGGTCGCGGTTGCGGGCCATGGCCTGCCTGGTACGGCCGATCCCGGCGGTGAGCGTCAGCGATGTCCCGAGGCCGGCCTCGTACTAGGTAGGGGACCCGGCCGGTCCCGGCCAGGGGCTTGGTGTGATGTGTGCTCCCGGCAGTGGTCGTGCCGACGGCGGCCGTGGTCACGCGACTGCCGTCGGTTCCACCGGAGCGAGCCGGCTGAACGGCGGCCCGGCGCTGTTGCGGGTGCATCTGGGGACGGAGGGGCGAGATGGGTGTTCGGTTCGAGGAGATCGATTGGCGGGAGACGCCGATCGGTGCGATCAGCCTGCGCCGTCGGCGGGATCCGCTGCTCGACGTGGATGTCTACGAGGTCAAGCTCGACGACGAGTACCTGATGTCGAGCCTGTTCACCGTCGCGGAGGAGGAGCTCGCGCGGCTGGGCCTGGCCGAGTTGCCTGGCAGCGGTTTCGACGTTGTGGTCGGTGGGCTCGGGCTCGGCTGCACGGCGCGTGCCGTGCTGGATGATTCGAGGGTGCGGTCGTTGGCCGTCGTGGAAGGGCTTGGTGAGGTCATCGAGTGGCATCAGCGCGGTCTGCTGCCGCTGGCCGAGTCGTTGACCGGTGACCCGCGGAACCGGTTCGTGCAAGGTGATTTCTTCGCCATGGCCGCTTCGGATTCCGGGTTCGACCCGGCGGCGCCCGGTCGGCGGTTCCACGCGATCCTGGTCGACATCGACCATTCACCGCGCCACCTGCTGGACTCCGGTCACGCCGATTTCTACACGCCCGGAGGACTGCGGCGCCTCGCCGGTCACCTCCATCCGGGCGGGGTGTTCGCGTTGTGGTCGGACGACCCGCCGGAGGCGGACTTCGCCGCAGTGCTCGCCGAGGTCTTCGAGACGGCGGAGGCGCACGTGGTGTCCTTCGACAACCCCTACGGCGGTGGGAAGTCCGCCAACACGGTCTACGTCGCCCGACTCGCCGCACGCTGATCGGCCTTTGGCCGGGCGGACCCTGTTTCGGCATCCTGCTGCGGAACACGTGGATGTTCGGTGGGGGAATCGCCTGCGGTCTCGACAGGACGAAGTCGTCGCAGCAGTGCGCGGGCCGTGCGCCTGGTGTCGGGTGCTGCCGGTAGAAACGGGAGGCCTGGCTGGGTGCCAGGTCTCCCGAGTTGGACGTTTCACGGATTATTGGGTTTTAGGCCGCTAGTGGGTGGGGTTCTCCGGTGAGGGCGGCGAGGGCGGCGGCGATTTCGCGGATGTCGGCTCGGGTGTAGGTGGTGGTGCTTCCGCCGTCGCCGTTGTTGTTGTCGGTGTGGCCGGCGTAGGCGCGGGCCACGGCGTAGCCGAAGTTGCGTTCGACCCATTTCAGGGTGGTGTGGCGGAGCCAGTGGATGCTGATTTGCTGCGTGGCGACCCAGGGGAGATGTTTGCCGAGTCGGGTCCAGAGGTGGTCGTAGCGTCGGTAGGTGATGGGAGTTTCGTTGGCGTAGCGCAGGAGCTGTCCGCCTGATGCGGCGGCGCCGCGTTGTTCGGCGTGCTCGCGGAGATGGGTCATGAGGGTGGGGGAGACCGGTTGCCAGCGGACGGTCTCGCCTTTCTCGTGGAGCAGGATCAGGTAGAGGTCGGGATCCAGATCCCGGGGCGTGAGGGCCAGTGCTCCGCCTCGGCGGCAGGCTGTCTCGGTGTGCAGCCGGAGGATGAGGCTGTCGAGCACCGGATCGATACCGGTGGTGGCAGCGATGTGGTTGATTTCCTCCAGCCGGGAGTCCGGCAGCCCGCGGCGCGTGGTGGGCAAGCGGCGCGGCTTGGGCACCTTCTTGGCGGGGTTGTCGGCTTCGTTGATCAGCTCGTCGGCCACGGCGTGGTTGTAGAGGCAGCGCAGGGCGGCGATGAGGTGTTCAGCCGCGCCGCGTCCACCGCGGGCGTTGCGGCGGATGACCACCTGGCTGCGGGTCTTCTCGGCGAGCTGTTTGATCTCCAGCGCTGTTGGTTCGTCCAGGCGCCGCTGGCCCCACTCTGCTTCCACGCGTTTCCAGTAGGAGCTGTACACGCGCCGGGTGCCGGCGCTGACCGCGTCGGCGACCTTGGGGATGTACTCGGCGAAGGTCGGAGCGAGCGGCCGTGTGGACGGGGTGCTGACGAGGTCGTCTACGGAGACGCCGAGGCGTCCGAGCAGCAGCTTCGCTGCTTCGATCTCCTTCGGACCGGCTCCTGATGTGATCTTGTTCTCGGTCATGCCGGTTCACCGCCCCACACCATGGCGTGACGCTGCTCCAGGGCTTCGTCCACGGCGGTCAGGGGGTCGACCAGCAGCATGTCCCGCCGCGGGTCGGCGACCAGCAGCACCGAGTCCCCGGTGCGGATGCCGCACGAGGCTCTGGCTGTGGCCGGGATCATGATCTGCGGTGTGCCGGGCAGCCGGTGGATCCCGCCCGGATCAGGCTGCAGCACGACCGCTCCCGAGGTGACCCTGATGGTCAGACTCTGACCGGGGTGCCACTCCAGGGCGTGAGGACCGGTCTGGCCGAGACCCGGCCGGACGAGTCCATCCGGACCATGCCGTAGATCACCGGCAGTTCACGGCGTCGGGTGATGACCGGCAGAGGCAGGCCCGCGGCACTCCCCGCCTCGGCCGGAGAGCCATGGTCGGTGACCACGGGCGGCACCAGGCCCGTGACGATCTGCTCACTCATGGCCACCGCCCGGTGACCAGTGCCCTGTTGCAAGAAATCGCGACGGCCGAAGGGCCGTCGCAATGCGGTGTTCAAGTACTCGCTGTGATGGGGAAATTTCACGCGATTTTGTGTCCGAGGGGGGACTTGAACCCCTGCCAGTGGGAGGGATCCCCGAACCGGGGATTCGTCTCCATAGCGACGGTACTAGAGCCAGGGGCTTGGGTTGTCCAAAGATCCAGCCAGTTCCTGAGGGCTTTATCCGATCGGACGCAGCCATCGTGTGCCTTCGTGCCGGTGGTGCGACACACGCAGCAATCACACCAGTCGCCGGTCCTTGTGACCTGCTGATCCGGGTTGAAGTCCCGCTCGCTATGGAGCGTCGCGCGAAGCGCGGTGAGCGCCGGTGAAGTGGAGTGGTGCAAGTGGTGCCGCCGGCTCGAAGGAGCGAGCTCCGTTCGCAGCGGATTCGGAAGCCTCGGATCAAGTGGAGCGGGCGGTGACGGTGATCATGGGGTCGGTCATCGCGTTGACCTTCCTGTTCGGGTTCGGCAACGTCCTGAACCTCGCGTTGCGGCTGGGGGTGCCGATGTACGTCGCGCCGCTGGTGGCCCCGGCGGTCGATCTGTCGGTGCTCGGATTGCTGCTGGGTACGCGCTACCTTGCCTTGCACAGTGCGCGGCCGGAGCAGCTACGCCCGGCGCGACGGCTGCTGCTGTTCGCTTCCCTGGTGACGTTGGCATTGAACGTGGCCGAGCCGGTCTGCGCCGGCCAGTTCGGCAAGGCCGCCTTCGATGCGGTGGGTCCGTTGCTGCTGATCGGCTGGGCAGAGGTCGGGCCGGGGCTGCTGCAGGCGATTTCCGCGGCCGGGACTTCGTCCGACGCTGAAGGACAGAGGGCCATTGACGTGGCCGGTGACGACGACGCTGTATCGACAGCGTTGTGCACGGTATCGGACAACGACCCTGGTCAGCAGCGGGATGGTGACGATGTGGCCACGAGCGAAGCCGCGGAGCTCGTGTCTCGTGCCGTTGATCTCGACGTCGAGCATTGGCTTCGGCATCGTCGGCCGATCTCGGCGGAGACGTTGCGTCGGGAACTCGGTGTGGGCTCAGCGCGTGCACGCGCGTTGGTGAAACGGATCCGATCGGGCCCCATCTCGGTTGGTGAGCCACTCGTCGGAGCAGCGGTTACAGCGGACATCGCGGGGTCGCGATGAAATTCTTATGGCTGGCGGAAGGAGCAAATTCAGGAACGGGAAGAACACAACCGTGTCAATGTAGTGATATCTGGCTCGCGACCGGCTTGTTCGCGTTCCTCCGCAGGTCAGCGACCTCTCCTTCTTGCTGGTTCCGACGGGTTATGCGTCCCCGTCGCCATGAAATCGTCGCTTGATCATGGACGAGGGCCCGTGATTTCGTGCCGACCTATCCTCGGTCAGGTCGACACTACTCGTCTCCCAACCCCTTACGGGAGCCCATGCCAGCAGCAGGCTTGGACACGCGTTCCCTCCTCTTCATCACGGGGTGAGCGGGTATGACCACAGCCGGACCTCACCGGTCGCGAGGGTCTGCCCAGCCCCGCCTTCAACGCCGATCGCGCGATGTCGAGGACCATGCCGTCCAATACGTGGGGATAGGACGACGTTGGCCATCGCTAGCCGGCGGCAACGGCGTTAACCCTGCAGGGAGTTCTTGGTGGTGTCGGAGACCGGGCAGTGTGGCGGTCGTGTCGGTGGCGTCGAGGAGGCCGCCTGTCGTCTCGGGCGATCTCAGCTTGACCTTCAGGCCTCTACGCGGAGACGAACAAGAAGACAACGGCTCGGCCGTTCAAGGTGAGGCGTCCGAATTTGCGTCGCGCGATGAGATCGCGCACGACGGCGGTCCCCGCGGATCAACTCCCTAATTTTGGGAAGTGATCATCCATTCGGGTGAATTAGTGGCGTAGTGGGTAACGCTTGTGGCCGTGCGTCGATCGATCTGGGGATGGGCGAGTGGACGAGGGAGTGTTGTTGAGCGGGAAGACGGTCGGCAGTGGGTGAGTTCGATCTGTTCTCGCCGGATCCGGAGTGGGAATCGGAGTCGGACGCGGCATTCTTGGAGCGGTTGCAGGCATTTGTGGCTCCGGTCGCGCGCCAGTCGGACGCGGTGGTCAAGGATCCCGACATGCTGAAGTGGTCGCAGGCCGTGTATGAGGCCTTCGGCGACCTCGACGACACTGGTGAAGGGTTGACGGCGGCGGAACTTGAAGCTGCCTGCGGCGAGGCGGGCCCGGGCTCTTTCGATAGCAGGATCAACGTCTTCAAGGCGTTGGGGCTGCTCCGCCAGACCAAGCCTCATCACCATCGCCTCATCTTCAACCCCACCGGCGTCGCCGCGCTGCTGTTGTTCGACCGGCTTCGCCGCGACGACGGCGTGCAGGAGATCCTGCTCCTGCTCGACCAGACGACGAAGGGCATCGAGGACGGGCTGCTCGGGCCCGACGACGTGACCGCCAGACTGGCCATGTTACGGCGGGCGCTTGCGATCAATGCCGGGGAACTGGCCCGGCTGCGGACCAGGCCAGTCGACGAGCTGTTGGCGCAGCGGCGCAACCACCGGGCGGCCGACCGGCTGCTGTCCGACGCGAGAGCCCTGGTCGAGCTGGTGGAAACGCGGTTCCCACAGCTCAGCGCGGCTGGCGGGCAGCTGATCACGCAGGCGTTGCGGTACTCCGCTGCGGCCAACGAGCTGGTCGACCGGTTGCTCCGGCAGGTCCTGGCCGAGCGCGATTTCTCCATGTTATTGCCCGAGCAGTACCGGACGGCCGCGCTGTACTCGGACACCGACGCGCTCGCGGCGGTCTTCGCCGGCACCGTCTTCGACAAGCCGACGGTCGCACTCAGCCCGGAACAGATTCTCGTCACGTTGGAGCAGCACCGACCCCGCGAGGTACGGCAGCGCCCGCCACGCCCGGTCGACCTTCCGGCCGCGGAGGACCCGGTCGAGCGGGCACGCCAACGACGTGAGGCGTTGCGACGCCGTCGACGAGCGGCGGCGCAGCTCCATCTCAAGGGACAGTTCGACATCGATCTTACCGCCGAGATCCAGGCCGCAGGATGGCCCGGCGCCGCTCGGCTGGTCGCTGACCTCCTCGCCGCAGCGGCTGACCCGGAGGTTCCGGTGACGGTCACCCTGGCCATGACTCTGCTGGTGGACGGGAAGAGCGAGGTTACCTACACCACGCCGGTCCGGCTCAGCTGCGCAGAAAAGGACCACCGCGATGGATGACCGATTGAGGCTCGCGGCGCTTCGGGCACGCCGCACGTCGCCCGCTCCCCGTGAGGTAGAAGAGCTGCGTCAGCTCCACGCCGCCGCGGACGGGGCGGGTCGGCGCCTGGTCGAGGTCCGGTCTCAGGACGACCGTTCCGAGCTGGTCATGGGCTGGCTCCAGGACAACGCCTTGACGCCTGACGACCCGGGCGGCCCGACGAAACCGAGCGTGGGGGAGACACTCGTGCTGGTCGCCTGTCTGCGCGCCTGCTGGCCCGATCCGGACGAACCCCTCTATCCCGGGGGCACGACGACAGTGGCCGAGATCGGCGTCGCGCTGGAACCACTGGGCGTGAAGGGCACCGGTGTGACCCGGGCGTTGAACAGCCTGCGGGCGCGGGGTTTTCTCGCGGCTGACACAGCCGACGACATCATTCGCCTCGGCCCGGAGATCGCGCTCTGGCGCGAGGCGGACGCCGCTGTGCTGCGCCGTGAATACCGTCAGCTGCCGACCGCAGGGCGGACGCAGTGACCGGCGACCTCATGGAAAACCTGCCGGCACAACGCAAGAGCGATGTGCTTGCCGCCCTCGCGGCGGTGGAATCGGCCCAGTTCCCGGTGCCGGCCAAGGAGTTCCGTGCGCTGCTTGAACCGCCATTGCGCCACGTGGTCGAGCAGTTGCTCTACCGGGCCGGCCGGGTGCTGATCAAGGTCGGCAGCGGGTACCTGTCCGGCTACGACGACGATGTCGCCGCCGAGCTGGCCGCGCTGGGCATTGGTGTCCTCGACCGCGAGCAGCGCGCGGTGCTCGCGATGGTGCTGCTGTTTACCGTCGCGATTCCCCGCGCGGAAGGCCATATCCGCGGCGAAAACCTTTGGACGAGCGAGCATCCCGTCTCCAAGCAGCTGCTGGAGAGCGGCAAACTCCAGACCGGAGTCGTACGTGGTGCCGTGCGGTACCTGCGCAACGCCGGCCTGGTCCGGTCGGTGACCAACGGGCTCGTGCCCGGCCCCCAGTTCCTGCGCCTGACCCCACGAGCCACGACGATTCTGTTCCAGGAACTCGTCCTGCTCGCAGAACCTCAAGGCGATCTCGCGTTGTCGATCCGTCGGGAACGTGCGAGGCTCGCCCAGCCCTACGAGGAGATCTCGTCGTGATCGAACCGCTGTCCCTGCCGCGCACCACCAGTCGGGGCGCCATCGGAGCCAGGCAACTGGTGGCGGTGCAGACTTTCGACGTAGCCCGGCTCACCAACCACGCGGTGCCGCTGGTGCCCGGCACCTTTATCGCCGTGTCCGGGCAGGGCCCCAAAGGGGATTCCAACGGCTCGGGCAAGACCAGCTTCCTGGCCGCGGTTTCCATCCTGCTCGCCGATCCGCAGTGGCGGCTGGATACCCAGGGCGGCAAGTCCGCTGCTGGCGTCCTGTTCCGGCCCGACTCGGCCGGCGTCGACCCGGCGCAGCAGGTGCGTCCGGCCACCAGCGGCTACATCGCTGGCGTGTTTGCGGACCGGGAGGCTCCACTTGTCTCTGCGGTGACGGTGTGGGTCCGCCTGTCGACCTCTGCGCCCTACGTGCAGGCACGATGGTCGGCTGGCGTCCACCTGGCTGACGCAGCCGACGACGCCGACCGTGACCTGCAGGCCGACGACCTCTGGCACGCCGTCCGGGGCAACGGCACGTTCTCGGCGAGGAAGATGTCCGAGGTCCTCTATGGCGACGCGCCGCGCTGCCTGACCTACCTGGACACGCCGCTGCGGCTGACAGTGCCGTCGCTGCTCAGCCAGCAGATGACCGAGATGGACCCTCGCGACATCGGCGAGTCCCTGATCGCGCTATCAGGTTCCAAGGCCCATCTGGACGAGGAACGTGAGCAGCGCGGCCAGATGCTGCTCAAGCAACGTGAGAGAGAGGAAGCGCTCGAGCACGCGGCGGACCAGTTCCTCCGTGAGGAAGCCGAACTCAAGGGCGTCGGCGATCGTGATGCCGCGCGAGCCGAACTCGCGCAGGCCGAAGAAACCTGGCGGCGATACCTCGCCACGCGGTACACCTCGGCACTCGGGGAGGAGCGCGTTCTCGTCGAGCAGGTGACGGCCGCGGCCGAGCACCACGAGGAAGCGGTCGAGCAAACGCGCCTGGTCGAGGCGGAGCTGGCAGAACTGCGCGCCCGCACCGACCTGGCCACGGCCGAGGAACGCGCCCGCCGGGACCACGACCTGGCCAAGATCGAGACAGAGCGCCTCCGGCAGAACCGCGCGGAGTACGTCGGCCAGATGACGAGCCTGGACGCTGAGCGGGACCGGCTATCCCCGAAGCTGGATGCCTGGGACGGCCGCTCGACTGAGGACACCCTCGACGCGCTGCAGGCGGCCACCAGCCAGCGCGGCGAGCTCGTCGTACTGCATCAACAAGCCGAAGCCGCCGTCGGCAGTGCTGAACAAACCCTGCGACGGGCGGAAGCCGGCCTAAGCGGCGAGGCCGGCGGGGTCATTGACGTCCTGGCGCAGGCCGGGATCACCGGCACGGCGTTGTTCGACAACATCGAACTGGATGATGATCTCCGACCGACGTGGGAGCCACGGCTGTGGCCCTGGCGCGACGCGGTGGTGGTCGATCACCAGCGGATGTCCGAGGCTATAGCCGCCGTCGCCAGCGTTGCCGGGGCACAGTTGATCGCCACAGATCACTGGCCCAGTCATTCCGTCGACGGGGTCGGCTGTCGTCTGCCGGTCAACGGCTTCCTGACCGAGCTCCGTGCGCGCGTGGTCGACGGGGCCGACCCCGTCCACGTGCACGACGAAGCCCTTGGTCTCCGCATCGGCAGTGGGTTCGCTGAGCCCGTCACCGGCCGTGAGGCTCTCGTGGAGCGTAAGCGCCGTGAACTGCGGCAGGCTCGCGAACGCCTGGAGGAGATCACGAAACTCCTCGAGCTCGTGGTGGCCGCGGTCGACCTGGCGCAGAGCCAGCACGAGGCGGCCCTCGCCGCCGAGCAGCTCGGGGTCGTGCACAGCAAGATCGACCTGGTCACGGCCAAGATCCAGGGACTCGACGATCTCCTCGGGCCGGCAATCGAACGGGAAAGACGGGCTCGACAGGCCTGGGAGGAGGCCTTCGCGTTGCTCAAGGGGCATGCTGCGCAGGTGGCGCTGCTCCAGGAGCGGCTCAAGAGCCGGCAGAAGGATGAGAAGGGGCGTTGCGACCAGCTCAAGGCCGTGCGCCGGAAACGCGAGGATCTCCAGCTCGAACGATGGCGGCAGCTGTGGGGCGGTGACGAGCAGGAAGCCGTCGACCTGCTGGCCGACCACCCGTCCGTCACGGCCGACCAGCTCCGAGTGCAGGCCATCGAACACCTGACCCGCGCGGTCGGGCTCTACGGCATCGATGAACGCGATCCGGACGGGTTGTCGGCCGACCTTCGGGAGGCGGTGACCCAGCGGCAGGTGCTGGCCGCGGACCCCACCGGCCGCCCGCCCTCGGTCGGGCTGAACGTCGTGGCCATGCCGCTGCGGACCCGGCTGGACGGGACGGCCGGCTCCGACCACGTGACGAGGAGCCGGATCGAGGCTGAGCGGGCCAACCGCACTGAGATACTCCAGGATCTGGACACCCAGCTGGCGGACTGGACGAGCCGGGTCACCGTGATCCAGGACATGATCGAGCAGCGCGTCGAGAACATCCTCAAGCGGGTCGGCGCTGCGTTCAACCAGCTGGACGTGGACCGGGGCGGCTGCGGTGCCGAGATTGCCTTCACCAGCCACCGTCCGGCCGGGCCGGGGGAGTGGGTGTGGGACGTGGTCCCGCGCTGGCGGCGGTCCCGTAACGGTGCCTACGTGCCCTACCGCGAGGTGGCCAACGGAGCACAGGTGAAAGTGTACGCCGTGCAACTGGTGCTGGCCGCCCTGTTGTCGGACGTCGACACTCACGGCCGGGTGCTCGTGCTCGACGAGTTGGGCAATAGCCTGGGCGAGGTCAACCGGAAGGACGTGCTCGGCGCGCTCAAGCGGGTCGCCGAGCGGCAGCAGGTGACGATCCTCGGCACCTGCCAGGACAGTGTGCTGGCCGACGCCGCCGACGTGTGTGGCGAGTTGATGTGGTTCTCCCACTCCAGCACCGCAAATGCCTATAACCACCCCACCCGGGTCTGGGGATTCGACGACAACGTCGAGCGGGTCGATCTGACCGCAGACTGGCTCACTGCGGGGCGCGGCAATGGCTGACTCGTCCCGGTCCAAGGGGTTCTACGTAGGTGAGGCGGCCGGCCGGGTGGAGGTTCCGCTCCCTGACCTGCCACCGGACCTGGCTGCGTTCACCGTGCCTAAGCCACCGGTCAAGGACAGCGAGCTCGCCGAGAACTGGGACATCGTCATCGACCGGGTTCCCCGGGACCGTAAGGGCCGGGTGAAGGTCACCCGCGTCGACATCCTCGCGCGAGCCCAGCAGGAGTTCCTCGCACCACCGACGTGTCTGGAACCCCGGGATCTCGTGTGGGTCCTGCGCACGGAATCGGCCCGGCTGTGGACCGGCATGACCTCCCGCTTTGGGGAGGCGGCGTGGGAGACCGCCCTGGAGTTGGTCCGGGCTGGCATCGGCGTGGTGCGGTGCGCCGTGGACGGATTCGACTACTTGCCGAAGACGTTCCGGCTCACGGACGCCTGGGCCGCGGTCGCCGAGGACCACGTCGCCGAACTCACCGGCCAGCGGGAACCCGACGAGGTCCGGGCCGACCTCCTGGACTGCATGCGCCCAGTACCGAAACTCGCCAGCGAGCATGAGCTGCTGGCGGCCATGCCCACAGGATCCCCGTTGCGGGTGCCGGCGGGTTCGCATGCGAACACCGTGGCCTGGTCGGTGTATGAAGCGGCGATCCGTGCGGCCTGCGTGTGGATTCCTGACGACGCAAGGGGAAAACGGCACACTGCGAAAGCGTTGGCCGGCTTTTCTTTCCTCGGTACGAAGGAGTGGACCCCCGAGCGGGAAACAGCGTTCGCCAATCTTGTTGGGACCGCGTTCGATCTGGCAGTCGACGATGTCGACTTGGAGATTCTGATGCGCGGTCCGCTGCAGTGGAAGATCGGCCGTGTAGTCGCCGACGCCTCGGCCAGCGAGCCGTGGATTGGGTTGCCGTCAGCCGGGCTGCGGCTGATCGGCTCGTTCGATACCTCAGGCGTGCGGGGCGTGCTGGTGGTGGAGAACAAGGACACGTTCCAGAAGGTCTGTGAGAAACCAGAGATCGTGGACCGGTGGCTGTGCGTGTGGGGGCGCGGCTACGCGAGCCGGGGTCTGGAGGCGCTGCTGACGAGATTCGAAAACGTTCCGCTGGTGGCGTGGTGCGACCTGGATGCCGACGGCATCGGCATCATCGCCAACCTCTCTGCCCGCTTGGAGCGGGTGATCCTTCCTGTCGGGATGGACGTCGATCTGTGGGCGGCCGGCCCGTACCGTCGGCAGAAATCGAGCCAGTTGGCGCGGGGACAGGTCATCGGAGCCAAGTTCGCGGCGGAGGGGCCGCTGGCGCTGCGCGCGCTCGCGGAGCGGATTGCGGTCACCGGTGAGGGACGGGAACAGGAGACGCTCTACGAAGAGGTGCTGCCGGGCCTGGCCGACCGCCTGCGGGCGTTCGAGTAGAGATGCCGACCAGGTTTCTCGGACCAGTGGGGAAGCCCTGGCCGCTGGGTCAGACGACGCTGATGGTGAAGACGCGCATCTTTGTGCCTGACGGCTGGTCGGACAGGGGTGACGGGGCACCTCGCCACCTCGACGCTCGGACGCATACCCGGAGCAACCACCAGCCACACAGCCGCCAAAATCGGGTCTCAACACCCGTTTTCGCTCCGCCGGTAGCCTCTGACACGGCACCGAAACGTTTGCCTGGACGTTGACGATCAGCAGTACGGGTGTCGACACGCGAGCTCTTGGGGAGACTGATAATGGCGGGACTCGACTTCGGCAGGTTGGCGAAGCGCTCGGTCGTGGATACGGCGACTGAACCAAGACGAATATTCGCCGCACTGCCGGCCCGCGATCCGAAGTACACCCGCCCCTGGGATGTGCAGACCCAGGTGTGGGACCGATGGCATGACCGGCGCACTGAGTCTGACCTACTGGTCAAGATGAACACAGGGGGCGGTAAGACTGTGGTCGGGCTGATGATGCTCAAGAGCTGCCTCAATGAGGGAACCGGCCCGGCCGTCTATGTCACGCCCGATACCTACCTCGCCGACCAGGTCAGGGCGGAAGCCGACGCCTTGGGTATCGAGACAACTGACGATCCCCACTCCAGGCGGTTCCAATCGGGAAAGGCCGTCCTCGTCACTTACATCCACAAGGTGATCAACGGCCGATCGGTGTTCGGCGTTGTTGGCGATACCAGGCAGCACATCGAGATGAGCTCGGTGCTGGTTGACGATACGCATGCCTGTCTGACGACAGTGGAAGAGCAGTTCACCCTTACGATTCCCCGTGACCACGTTGCGTACAACGAGCTGTCCAATTTGTTCGATGATGCACTACGCGACCAGTCCCCCTCTGCAGCCCGTGACCTGGCCGATGACGTGCCCGGTGTTGCACTGCGCATTCCGTACTGGGCCTGGGCCGACCGCCGTGAGCAGGTCCTCGACACCCTGCGTCCGCACCGAGCGAGCACCAACGAGTTCACTTTCGTGTGGCCCCTGATTCGGGAGGTACTGCACCTCTGCGATGCGGCGATCAGCTACAGCCAGATCGAGATCAAACCTCCCTGCCCACCGATCGACCGGATTCCCAGCCTGGCCGCTGCCAAGCGACGGATCTATCTCACCGCAACCCTGGCCGACGACAGTGTTCTCGTCACGCACTTCGACGCTGCGCCTGCCACCATCGCGACCCCGATCGCCCCGCAAACCGCCGACGACCTAGGCGACCGCATGATCCTCACCCCATTGGAGACCCACCCCGGAACCACCGACGAGGAAGTACGCGACTTCCTCGTCGAGCAGGCCCAGCGCCACAACGTCGTGGTCATCGTGCCGTCCGGCCGCCGAGCCGCATTTTGGCGAGAAGTTGCCTCCGCCGAGCACGACAGCACCACCATCCACGACGGCGTCCGTGCCCTGCGTGAAGGACACGTCGGCCTGGTGGTTCTGGTCAATAAGTACGACGGCATCGACCTCCCCGGAGACGCCTGCCGCATCCTCGCCCTCGATGGGCTTCCCGAGGCATACAGCGCGCTGGATCGCATCGAAGCCCTCGCCTTGGATGAGAGTGACGCGATGATCACCCGTCAGATTCAGCGCATCGAACAAGGCATGGGCCGAGGGGTACGATCCAATGATGACCACTGCGTGGTCTTGCTGCTCGGTTCGAGACTCACCCAGCGCCTGCACAAAGCCGGCGGAGTGGCCAAGTTCAGCCCGGCGACCCGCGCCCAACTCGTCTTGTCGGAACGGGTTGCCGATATGCTCCACGACGACGATGTGCCGTTCAGCGAACTCGGTAGTGTGATCGACCAGTGCTTGGAGCGTGATCCCGAGTGGGTCGCCGCGAGCCGCGATGCCCTTGATGGCGTCACCTATCCAACCACCAGCACCGTATCGGACATAGCCATCGCTGGTAGGGAAGCATTCCGGCTGGCCGAACTCGGCCAGTACCAGGATGCCTGCAACAAGATGCGCGAGGCCGTCACCGCCGCCCGCGGCGATCGGCGGCACGAAGGTTGGCTCAAACAGCGAGCCGCTGGCTACCTGCACCTGACCGATCCCGCCGCCGCGCTGCAGATGCAGAAGTCCGCGCAGATGGACAACAAGGCGGTCTTGCGCCCGCGGGACGGCGTCGAGTATCAGCGCTTGAGCAGCATCGCCGACCAGGCCCGGCAGGCTGCCGAGTACCTGACTTCCCAATACAGCAACGGGAACGACCTGATCGTCGGCATGGCGGCTGTCCTGGACGACCTCACACCGGACCCCGATCCGGCCAGCGTGCCTGTCTTCGAAAAGGCCATGCACGATCTCGGCATGCATCTCGGGTTCGCCGCTCAACGCCCCGAACGCGACACCGGGGAAGGCCCGGACGTGATGTGGTCCCTGGGCGAATTGGACTACCTGGTCATCGAGTGCAAGAGCGGTAGTACGACGGATGCGATATGGCGTCGTGACGCTGAACAGCTATCGCATTCGATGGACTGGTTCGCAGAAAAGTACGACCACACGTGCAGCGCGACACCGATCCTGATTCACAATACCTTTATGCTGCATGGGCAAGCCTCAGCGCGTCCGGGGACCAGAGTGATTACCTTTGCCAAGCTTGCCAAGTGCCGTGACGCTGTCAGCAAGTACGCCTCCGCGCTGGCAGCGGGCAACAGCTTCCAGGACGCTGACAAGATCAGCATTCAACTCGCGACCTGGGGTCTTAACGGCAAGTCGTTCGTTCAGAGGTGGGGAGTGGCGCCGCGCAAGCCCTGAGTGTTCAGCGGACCACCCGCGAGCAACATGCGGATAAGGAAGGAATGAAGCGACTGGGGTCGCTCCATCCACCCTGGGATGCCCAGGTTGTCGAAGATGTCGCCACCGCTCGTTCTTGGTGGCACCTCCACGGTTTGACTAGCTCCCAGAGCAGTCAACTGCTTGAAACTGGCCGGCGCAGCGCCGGCTGACCGATACGATCGCCTCGCGGGCGGCCTCGGCGGCCGGCAGTCCTGACTCGTCGGTTGTTCGTTCGCACTCATTCCAGGATCGGAAATGAGATCCGAGACTTGCGTCTTGATCCAATTGGGCGATGTGCACTGAAGTCCGCCCGAGGCGGTGCCGGCTTTTCCTAGCCTGTGGGTCGTTCAGGATGAACCGATCTTGGGGAGGATCCCACTCGTGGGGGACGGATTTCGCGTCGATCTAGCGGCACTGAAGGACGCGGCTGGCGGGGTGTCGGGAACGTTGGAGCAGGTCAGCCGCCGCAAGGTCAGCGACATCGACTGTGACAAGGCGGCGGTGGGCCACGGCCGGCTGGCGGACACCGTTGAGGACTTCTGCGATCGCTGGTCGCTGGGAGTGGAGAACCTCGCCAAGGATGCGCAGGAGATCTCCGGGCGGCTCACCGAGTGCGTTGCGGTGTACGAGGAGCTGGACCAAGGAGCGCAGGACCGCTTCAACCAGATCCTGCAGGGCATGGGTGAGGATCCGGCAGCGCAGTGATGGCGGAACTTGGCGAGACCAGCGATCCCAAAGCGCTCGTACCCGGGAACGCAGACAGAATCCACAAGACAGCCTGGTCGATGACCGTGTACGGCGACCTGCTGCATGAAGCCGGAACGGGACTTCAGCGGATCGATACCACCGAGGGCTGGAACGGCGAAGCGGCCGAGCAGTTCCGGTCGGCCTTCGACGGTGAGCCGGCCAAGTGGCTGGAGGCCGGCGACTGCTTCCACACCGCGAGCACGGCTCTGAAGACCTACAGCGCCACGCTGACGTGGGCCCAGGGCCAAGCGGCCGAGGCGGTCCGGTTGTGGGACCAGGGCCAGGCCGCGACCCGCGAAGCCGCTGCCCAGCACGACGAGGCCGTGCAGCAAGCCCCGCCCGGTGCTCCGGTGGTCCCGTTCACCGATCCCGGCGAGGCCCAGCGGCAAGCCGCTCGTGACACGCTCCACCGAGCCCGCAGCCAACTCTCCGCTGCGGGCGAAGTCGCCGCCGATGCCGTGGGCCAGGCCCGCGATCGCGCTCCGGAGGAGCCCGGTTGGGTGGAGCAAGCGGCGAGCGCGGTTGGCACCGCTGCCGCGCACGCGGTCAATGCCGTGGCCTCGTTCGGCAACGCCGTGATCAACCACTCCGAGCTGGTGCTCGGCGCGGTGGGCGGTGCCGCGCTCACCGCGGTCAGCTCTGCGGGCGTGGCCGCCAGCGGGGCACTCGACGCCACTGGAGTCGGAGTCATCGCCGGCGGACCCCTCGGAGTCGCCTCTGCCGCCGGAGTCGTCACCGGAGTCGGCATGGTGGGGGCTTCGATCGCGGGGATGGCCTACGAAGCTGGGGGCGACGATGCGGTCGAGGTGTTCGATACCGACGGCAGCGACGATCTGCCGAACCAGTCCACTGAGGCCACCGCGTGGGACAACGTCATCGGGAACGCACCGAACCCGGCGGACATCCATCTCCCGGAACTCGACGGAATCCATATCCTCGACGGCGGCGCCGACGGAACGGGCGGTCACTTCTACGGCACGGGAATCCCGAACAAGACCGAGTTCCCCGAATCCTGGGATGACGCCGCGATCCTCGGCGCGGTCGAGGAGGTGGCCAAGAACCCGGACAGCCCGCCGGTGCTGTCCGACAGCGGGAACTACCGAGTCAGCGGAACCGTGGACGGTGTCGAGATCGGCGGGTATGTGACCCCGGAGGGACAGGTCAAGACCGGCTTCCCCGTGCGCGGCGAGGGAGTCGTGCGCAACGACGAGTTTGGCAACCCCCACCCAGTACCCTGAAGCGAGTGAGCGGAGAAAGAGCGACGATGGACACCAAGCTCAACGAGGCAGTACGCGAGCTACTGGAGCAGCTCGCCGAACGCCTCCCCAAGCGTCGGCTGCCTGCATACCGCGCACTCGGCGAGGCCGGCGAGTCGGCTCAGTTGCTCAACGAGCTGTGCAAAATCCTGATCGGCCGCGGCACCGCAGTGACACCAGCAGAGAAGACAACACTGACCCAGCTGCTTGCTACCGTCCCCGCCGGCGACTACGACTACATCAACAACCGCGACCGGACCCTGGCAGCGATCCAGGTCGCCGAGCAGCCACAGACCACCACCCACGACGACTTGCGTGCGCTCAGTGCGGGTACACATGCCCTTCTGGGACGTCTGGCCGATCGCCTCCCACCAGACCGGTTGGAGGAGTACCGCACGCTGAGTCGTGTCGGTGAGTGGTCGATGCTGGTCGATTTGTTGTCGGCGAGCCTGGTTACCCGACAGATCCCGATCAGTCCTTCCGAACGGGATGCACTCGCCGCTCTGCTGAGCTGGTTCCGCCCGGCCGCGGTTGCCGATCTCGCCTACATCCGTGACCGCGAGAACACTCTCGCGGCGCTGAACGTCACTGACAAGCGCTGAGCGGACCACCGCGAGCCCGTCGTGGAAGCGCTACGAAAAGAGGCGGAGGAGCTGTCGGGTCCGTGTGGTAGCGAGTAGCCACCATGTCGAACCGGAAACACAACGCCGCTGCCGAAGCTGTCCTGTTCGCCGTATCCACCCGATGTGCCTACCCGGACTGCCGGATTCCTACCGTCAGCCTCACTGCTGATGAGAAGGCGTCCAAGAACGTGCAGGCCGCGCACATCGTTCCCGTCTCCAGCTCCATGCCCCGCTGGCGAAAGATGGATCCAGCCGCACGCGACAACTACCCGAACCTGATCCTGCTGTGCACCGCGCACCACAACCTGGTCGACAAGAGCGCCCGCGCTCACCAGTTCACCGAGGCGATGCTGCTGCAGTGGAAGCACGACGCCGAACACGAGTTACGGGAGAAGTTCGACGGGATCGGACCGCTACACCTACACCGAGATCCAAACGATGATCGCTCTTGCGAACCAGCACAGCGCCAAGGTGATCATGTCTGGCATCGGCCAACTAGGGAACAAGGTCGACGCTGGAACAGCGAAGATCCTCACCGTGCTGTACCAGCAGGCCACAGACAAACGCCGCGACTACGAAGCCGCCGCGATGTTGCACACCGCCGCCGAGAGGCTGGCCGCTGGTGGCTTTATCGAAGCGGTGAATTCGCTGGGCAGGGCTACCGGTCGACTCGGGAACTTCGAGGACAACGTCACCAAGTTCGGCCAAGCTGCTTCCAGCATGCAGACGATCAACCTCGGTGATTTCATCAGCGCAGCGGGCAATGCCAGCGTCGCAGCACACGCGATCCAGAGCGCTGCGGCCAGCAACGGCCCCGATGTCTCCGAACTCGCCCACACCGTCTCGCAGCACATCATCACCACACTCAACGATGAGGGCGCTACCCGGCGGCGGGATTTCACCAAGTCCCACGAGGTCTCTCGGATCGACTGGAAGCATGTCTTGCTCACCGGGGTTGCGCTAGGTGTTGTCCTGTCCGTTCTGATCATCTGGGCTGCGGTGAAGCTGACTCAGGGACCGTGATAGCGGCGACCGTTCCGCTCACCCTGCACCCGACGTTCCGGAGACGGGAAAACGCCGCAGCGCTCAGCTGTCGATGACGAAAGCGGGGTGGCCGGGATGTCGACCACGCCCGCATCAGCATCCCTTGTGAACTGTGATGGTCGTCGCTCTTCCAGCTCAGATGCGGGGGACGGTTATCCGCACAAGGTCATCTCCGGCGTGTTGTCGTGGTCAAACTCGCCTCGGGCGACCCCATCCCGGAACGCCACGACCTCGGCTTCGGTGAACGTCAGCTCCACGGCCGTTCCACCAGACTGAGGCACGGCGCTACGGAAGGTGTACCTCCCGTCAGGGCGGCGTGTCATTTCCAGGCAGAGGCCGCTGGTCTGCCCGGAGCGGGCGCTGGTGAGGAATCGGTCGAACTGCGCCTCGGTGAAGACGAGGCGGTGGTCGTCTGGGGCTCCGAAGACGGTCTTGTCGTCGCGGAGTTCGACCCAGCCGTTCCGGCGGGCGACGCGCACACACTCCTGGTTTGCGTGGCTGGCGCTTGCCTTGCGGAATTCGTGTTCGGCGAAGGCTGGCCGGGTGCTGGTCATCAGCGTTCTCCTCTGATGCTCACTTCCTGAAGTCCTGGAGGACCGACTTCAAGAACTTTCGGGTCTCCTCGAACCGTAGCGCCGGCGTTGGAGACGCGAGCCCAGGCCGCTTCGTGCGCAGCGAGTGCCTTCTTGTCGTCGAGGTAGCGGATCTCGCCCTCACCCTCGACGTAGACCAACTCCAGCGGTCCAGCCGCGCCAGGCGAGGGCACATGGATCAGCGTGAACGGGCTCTTGATGGGTGAACGCTGGCCGGCTGGCTGGTCGAAGGGCATGACCTTGAGCATGATGTTCGGCCGCTTGGATAGCTTGATCAAGTAGTCGATTTGTTCACGCATGACGTCGGCATCGCCGCAGGTACGCCGCACGCAAGACTCGGAGAGGACGAACTGCACAACTGGCGGCTCCGGCTTGTCCAGGATGTCTTGCCGAGCGAGCCTGGCCTTGATTCTCTCTTCCAGAGACACATCCCTGCTTTCCGGCTGTTCAGCGTGTTGCGCCCGGACGTAGGACTCGCACTGCAGCAGTCCAGGCACGACCTCGACCTGAGCCGCGCGGATCTGGTCGGCGTGCTTCTCCAGGTCCACCAGCAAGCGAAGATCCTCGGCGTAGGCGCGGTTGTGCCCGGTACTCCAGAAGCCGCGTTTGTGGTTGTCTCGTCGCAGCTCGCGAAGGACCTCTTGATAGCCCTCGTCATCGAAGCCGAGTCTGTCGGCGAGCATGACCAGGTCACCTGGCGAGATGCTGCCGCCTCCGTTGATCAAGAGTGCGATGCGGGACTGGCTCGTCTCGATGAGCTTGGCTGTCTCGGCCTGCTTCCCATCCACCAGCACCGCATACCGCAGCACCCATCCAGAAACCGCCGCTCAAACGCATACTGCGGCCCGTCGCTAGGCCGATCGCCGGGAAACACCGCCGGAGAAATCGCGCTGCCCAGCCGCCGCAACTCCGTTGACACCACCGCACAGCTCGGCCCACCCGCCTACACCGCGGACAACAACCTCTCCAACGTCGCCGAACCCGACACGTGCAAACCACCTTCCAATTATTTGAAAATCATTCGAGGTTTCTGAAAAATTGACCAGGCTACCTCGGCGCGGAACCGTAGCTGAACCCCCTGACAAGCTCAGCTGCCGTCCGTCGATCCACAACTGCGGACGTTCACCTCAATGCCGGTCAAGTCGACAAAAGTCCACAGTGGTCGATTCGTAATGGCGTGACGCTACAAGGGGACTCGTGCATTGAATGCGCTGGTAAACCAGTAACAGCGAAGTTGCCCCTTGAACGCACAAGGGGCGGGTGAGAATCCCCACGAGCTGCGTGACGAAGCGCGTCGGATCAGCTCTCACCGCAGATCTGAGGCTCCACGTGCCTCGATGAAGGACTCTTCGTCACGCGGCAGACCCCTGAAAGCCCCGCCAACAGCTAGGCATCGCGATCCGACTCGCTCGATACGGCCACAGTCACCCACCGTGATCACCCAGGCGCCTCTGGGTTACGCTAGCGCACTAGGGGAGTGAAGAATTAAGACTTCACGTGTATCAGATACAGGGGGTTTTCGAACGTGGGTGGGCTAACGCTGGGCCGTCATCGGGCTGTTCTCGGTCATGTGCGCGCAAGCTGTGGGGTCCCTGACCTGGCTGACCAACAAGAACGCGCCGGGGCGGTCTTGGCGGGTGTCGTGTCGACCGGTCTGACCTTCACCGCCGCCGCGCGGCTTCTCCTACCATCGCCAGCCTGAACTGACTCTACAGCAGTAACCCAGTGCGAGAAACGATGCCGTGTGGTGCGGGCCAGCGATTTCGCAGCGGCGGTGTAGTACGGACGCTGTCCTGCTCGATGCTCACATCGAGCAGACTGCCCTGGCGTCTGGCCAAGACGTCGTCGGCATGTTGGGCACTGTGGCGACGAAGGGGGAGATGTCGTCGCCAAGCGCATCGAGTCCTGGTCAAGTCACTGAAGGTTTGCGGAGCCCCACGTGTTCAAAGGCGGAAAAGGCGACAAGGTCAAGCAATCCCGTACCCGGGCCGGTCGTGACATCATCGGTACTCAGGTTGTGCACCAGAGTGGCCCGCAACGCGTGTCATGGCCGGTACTAGTGGGTGTGGTGCCGCAACTGGCGAACTCTTTCCAGCAGCGCACGTTGAGCGAGGAGCTCGCGCAGGCGGTGGAATGTGATGGAGCGTCGGTGGGTAGCCAGCCTGCACCTGGTGACACGTCGGGCCACTCACGTCACCACATTTTGACAGGGTTGGGAGGGGGCGGTAAGACGCAGCTCGCCGCGCAACTCGCTCAACGGTTTCTACGCCAGTGGCACCAGTCAAAGGACAACCATCAGCTGGACCTGCTGGTATGGATTACAGCGGATTCCAGGGAAGCGGTCGTCAACGGCTACGCCAGGGCAGCCATCGATGTCGGCGCAGACGAACAGAGCAAACTCAAAGACCTCACTGCCGAACAGGCTTGCCAGAAGTTTCAGGCGTGGCTGGCGACCACGTCCAAACGATGGCTCATCATCCTGGATGACCTGCAAAACCCCCGTGACCTCAACGGACTCTGGCCACCCGAAACTGGTCATACCGTCGTGACGACCCGCCGTCGCGGCGAATCTGCCTTCGACGGCCGGCATGTCATCGATGTCGGCCTTTTTGGTGCACAGGAGGCACTCAACTACCTCCGCGCCAAACTCGGCGCCCGTGGCCGGACCGCGGAGGCGGCCGAACTCGCTCAGGATCTCGGGTTCTTGCCGTTGGCGCTGGCACAGGCAGCTGCCTACATCGCCATGCGCAACATCACGTGTGCGGAATACCGGCGACGACTAGCCGATGAGACGCGACGGCTGGCCGACGTAGTTCCTGATCACGATGGTCTTCCGGACGAGCACCGCACCACTGTTGCGGCGACATGGTCGCTGTCGATCGATGCGGCCAATCAGCTCTCTCCAGCAGGACTTGCGCGTCCGCTGTTGGAGTTGGCTTCGATACTGGACCCCAACGGCATACCCCCGGGCGTTTTCACAGCGCCTCCTGTCCTGCAGCATCTTTCTGCGATCACGTCGGCTGACACCGTGCGTGCCGAGCATGTTTGGGACGCGCTGTGGAACTTGCACCGTCTCAGCCTGGCGACCCGTGACATCAGAAGCGGGCGTCATGGCCTACGTGTGCACGCTCTTGTGCAACGCGCCACCCGAGAAGATCTTTCGGGCCACCATACGCTGGCGGAACTGACACAATTTGCTGCAGACGCCCTCGTCCATATCTGGCCGGGGGACGATGCGGGCGCCGCTTTCGAGCAGGTTCTGCGCGACAACGCCGCGAACCTTGGTTACCACGGCGGGCAGCATCTTTGGAGCGTGGATGGGGCACACCTCGTGCTTTTTCGCGTCGGCCGGAGCCTGGGGATAACGGGAAACGTCTCCGGTGCGGTCACCTACTTCCAGCATCTCTATGACCAAGCCGAGCGTGTCCTGGGTGCTGACCACACCGACACGTTGATCATTCGCCACTGTCTTGCTGGCTGGCGGGGGAGGGCGGGAGACGTGGCCACGGCCGTTGCCGAGTGCGAAGTGGTGCTGGCCAGCACGCTGACGCGGTTCGGTCCCAAAGACCCACTTACGTTGGCTGTTCTGCATAATCTTGCGTTCTTTCGAGGCAAGGCAGGCGATGCAGCGGGGGCGATTGTCGCGTTGGAGGAGTTGTTGGCTGGTCAGCTGCAGGTGCTGGAGCCTACGGATCCTGCGACGTTGATGACCCGGCGCAGTCTTGCGACCTGGCGAGCCCAGTCCGGCGATGTGGCTGGGGCGGTGACTGAGCTGGAGGAGTTGTTGGCTGGTCAGCTGCAGGTGCTGGGGCCAACGGATCCTGCGACGTTGACAACCCGACGCGATCTTGCGAATTGGCGTGACTGGGCCGGTGATGCAGTTGGAGCCGTTGCCGCGTGGCAGGAGTTGTTGGCTGGTCAGCTGCAGGTGTTTGGGCCGTATCATCCTGGCACCTTGACCGTTCGGCATGAACTTGCGAGCTGCCGGGGTCGGGCTGGGGATGTGGCAGGGGCGGTGACCGAGCTGGAGGAGTTGTTGGCTGGTCAGCTGCAGGTGTTTGGGCCGTATCATCCTGGCACCTTGACCGTTCGGCATGAACTTGCGAGCTGCCGGGGTCGGGCTG
>NZ_JBFAIN010000044.1:27625-64761 GCF_040654735.1 Saccharopolyspora sp. NPDC050642
TGGGGATGTGGCAGGGGCGGTGACCGAGCTGGAAGAACTGTTGGCTAGCCAGCTACATGCGTTTGGGCCGCACCATCCCACCACCTTGACGACCCGGCATAGCCTCGCATTTTCTCTCGGTGAGGCCGGAGATGTGGCTGGGGCCGTCGGAGAGTTAGAGGAGGTGCTGGCTTCGCAGTGGCGGGTGCTCGGCCCAAAAGATCCGGACACGATGGCCACGTGGCATAGCCTTGCCTACTTTCGGGGCTTAGCAGGAGATGCGGCTGGGGCCGTCGCTGAGCTGGAAAAGCTGTTGGCGGAACGATACGTCATGCTGGGGCCGAAGAACCCTGTCACGTTGACGACCCAGCACAGCCTCGCTTTCTTTCGGGGCCAGGCCGGAGATGTGGCGGGAGCCGTCCGTGAGCTCGAAGCGACATTAGCTTCCCAACTGCAGGTGCTCGGCCCGGAACACCCCGACACGCAGACCACCCGACATGACCTCGCCTACTGGAGGGGCCTGGCAAATGATCTCTGAGCCTTTGGCTGGAGGCATCGCGGAATCCGAGTGGGGATCAGCTGGCTGTATGCGGTCATGGGTGCGCTGGCAGACTTGATCGTCATGGCAGTGCTGAAGCGGGTCGCGTTGGTGGTCGGAGCCGCAGCGATCGTAGCGGCTGTGACGCTTGCGATCGCGGCGAAGAGCTGGGAGTTCGCCAGCTGGGTCTCAGCAGTTATCGGTGCATTGTCCGTAGCTGGGGGACTGGTAATGCAGGCGAGACGCTCCGGTAACCAGGACGCGACGACGTCCAGCGGTGATGACATCAGGATCACGAACGTGAAAGCGCGTAGGACAGTCATCGGGAAGGAAAGCAGCGGCGACAGCTCAGGCGACCGCATTGAGATCGACAGCGTTGAAGCCGGCGAAGACCTCTACGGCAAGCGCACGAACCGCACTTGGGCCGCGGACGATCAGTAGTCCGAACCGCGTTGCTGTCCGAAGCGCTGGTCGAGGCAGCTCTGACTGGGCGGGCCACTCCAGCTGACCTTCCGCATCGGCCCCGGCGGGCGGGGTAGTCAGCCGGAGCAAACCAGCCGGTAACATGCTTTCACCAGGGGACCGGGGCGTCGTTCCAATATCGTCGCGGGAGGGCGATTGACGCGGTTCAGCGATCCGCGGGCGGTTTGCGGTGCGGATGGTGGTTGATCCAGTTCTTACCCTCTGCGGCGATGCCTTCCAGGATGTGCAGGGTGGGGGTGAACCCTGCGGTTTCGAGGTTGAGAGCGATGAAGGAGTCGATGTGCTCCTCGGGAGTGGGTTGCTGTTCATCGGGTTCTGTGACTCGGATGTTCCTGGTAGGGCCGTTGCTCAGCGTCAGCTCCAGGGTGTACTTGAGTGTGCTGGTGGTGGCGACGTGGACGGAGGAGACGGCGTCGAAGCGGTAGTTGCTCCGTTCCTCGCCGTTGTACGAGCCTGTCTCGAAGTTGAGTTCAGTGCTGACCTCGCGAACCCCGTCCAGGGTTATGAGGAACAGGCGGATGTCGTACTTGGAGTACCTCCAGGGACAGCCTTGGAACCGGGCACGTTTGGTCCCAGCAGCGGGGGTTTGCAGGAATGAGTGGGCGATGATGTCGCACCACGCCAGCCGGTAGTGGCGCAGTGTCTTGTCGAGCAGCAAGGTCTTGTCGGAGTTCAGCCAGGTTTCCATCTCGTCCTCGTCCGGGCGGATGGAGTTCAGCTTTTGCTCCCACCGGTGGTAGGCGGCCAATCGTTCTTCGAATGCCTGCTCTTGCTCCAGATGTTCCTCGGCGTACCGTCGCCGTTCGGCGATGATGTGAAATCCACGCTGTGCTGCGGTGCGTCCGCTGAGTACCGCGGCGAGCGCGGCTACTACGGCGGGTAGCAGCGCGGTCTGGAACGCCGCGGCCATAGCGATCACTGCTGCCGGGATGGCCACGACCAGCGCCAGCAAGCACCATGCCTTCGTTGCCGGTGTGATTCGGTACTGCCGTTGAAAGTCGAACAACGTGCCTGCTCGCCAGCGTTTGCGGACATCGAGCACGAGGTAGGCGATCAGCCAGTTGACCGGGCCGATAGAGGTTCTGCTCTCCCGGTAGATCTCGGCGATCTCGTCGCGCAGCTCGTTGCGGATGCCAGCCGTCGCAGCCAGCCATGTCTGGCGGGTTTCCTCTTGCGGCGCGTACTTGTTGAAGTAGCGATCGAAGGACTGGTCGACCTTGTCTGCGAACCCGCCTTCTGGAGCGCGCCTGCGTTCCGTCAGTCCGAAGTAGACCCTTTCCTTGGCTCTCAGGCGCAACTTGCGGTAGCGCCATTCCAGCGCGTTGCGTGCCGCGACGTAACCGGCGAAGAGCGCAAGCAGATAGGAGATCACAGGTAATGACGCGGCGCGCTGCAGCACCAGCCATCCGAGGTAGCCGACGGCAAGGACGAACACCGCAGCGCCGAGAAGTCTCAGCCTCTGGTCGCGATCGGTAATGGCTACTTGCGCCACCGCCCGTGGACGCGGCTTGATCGGCAGGGGATGGAAGTACGCCCACACGCGGTCGAAGCGGCCATTGCTCACCTGAGCTTGCTTGGCCGCGACCCGGGCCTCCGACCACAGGCGGTCTTTCATCCCACCGGTGAGGACCAGGTCGAGATGGCGCAGTATCTTGTCACGCTGCTTCGGTTGGGTCTCGAATAGTTCGTCGAGCGCGGCTGCCGGGTTGCAGTTGTGGCCTGCCGTGGTGTCCAGCAGCTTGCACACCGCGGACAGGGCGAGCTTCCACTCGCTCTCTGGAAAGGAGTGCAGGTCCTTTGATGTCTGTTCCAGCTGATCTCGTTCCTGCGCGTTGAGATCCCGGTAGGATCGCTTGCTGAGCAGCGCCAACACCCAGTGGAAACGCACTTCGGCGGAGTCGAAGCCGTGCGCGATGGCATCGCGGATGAGATCCCGGGCCTGGCCGGGCGCGCCGCCGTCCAGAAGGTTGCGGCCGACCTCGTACTTCCGGATGGGCGGGTCAGCCGGAGTGCTCACGTACACGGTCGAGTTGTGCACGGCGCCTGCGACAATGCCGGCCGTTGATCCCGCTTCGACGCTCACCTTCGTGGTGGATGTCTCCGAATTCTCGCTCATGACAGGCCGTTCACCGCCGAGATAATGGTGGCGATCTTGGTCACGAGCTCCGCGACTTCGGCGACCAGGCCGCGCAGTCGTTTCAGAGACAGCAGGGCCCTGCTCCTGGCCTCGGGTTCCTTCGTTTCGAGGGCCCGACTGGCGTTGTCGAGCTCTTCGTTCGCCGCCTTGTAGGTGGCGTCGTCAACGGCGCCGTTTGCCCGTGCGCTCGCCAGCTGATCGCGCAGCCCACGCAACTCGGCTGTCAGATCGGTCGCGGTGGACTCCGGCCCGGCCGACATGTGGACGGTGCTGTTATTGACATCGCGGGCCACGATGCCGGCTATGCCGTGGCTGGTCACAGTGGTATGGCTTGTGGTGTCGCACTCTTTCTCCATCGCGATGCGCTCCTGTCTGGCGATCAGTTGCTTGGCGAGATGAGTTGCGAACGTGGCGGCTCCGGCCGCGGCCCGTGGTTGCCAGTCGGCGTCGTCGCTACTGTTCTTCGTCCCATCGGCTCGATCACTGATGCCACGCACGATCGCGACCGGCACGGCGTTGAAGTGCCCTGCTTGCGCGACACCGGCCGCCTCCATCTCGATGGCCAGCGCGTCGTTGAAGTGTTCCCGGACCCAGCGCGCCTCGTAAGAGTGGCGGGAATTGTGCAAGACCTCGCCCGCCGCAACGGGTCCGAAATGGACTTTGGGCGTGTGATCGCCGGGCAGGTCGCGGGACCAGTCATCGGAGCGGGCCACGTGCTGGGCGAGCTGGTTGAGAAGGTGTGCGGTTTCCCAGGCTCGCGGCCGGGCCTTCGCTCCGTCGTCTTCACTGGTCGCGCCGTGGTAGCCGTACACGTGGGTCGCTACGACGACGTCGCCCAGCTTCGTCTTGTCCCACAACGCGCCCGCCACACCGACGAACAACAACGCAGCCGGTGAGAACTGCTGTATCGCTCTTTCAGCGAACACTGCCGCCGGATGATTCCCCTTGCCGGTCTGCCCGAGCGCGATTCGGCAATCGCTGCCTCGCAGGCGGCCGACCTCGAAGAGCGAGCCTTTGTCGTGGTGGTGCAGCTGCGGGGCGACGAGTCTTTCCCGGACGGCGTGATACTCGAGATCGAAGGCTGTGAGTATCACTACCAGGTCGTTCGTCAATGGTCCTCCTCGTCCGACATCGGGTGTTCGGGGCGGATCAACGGCGGATGCAGTACAGTTCGCGACCCGGCCATGTACAGGCGGGCGGGACGGCCTTTGGTCGTTCGGCGGGTCGACTCCACGGGCGTGAGGAAGCCCGGAACGCCCTGGACCTTTCGGTAGAAATTCCGCGGATCGAGCGAGACTCCCCAGACCGCCTCGTAAACCGTTTGCAAGTCCGAGATCGTGAAGGTCTCCGCGCAGAACGCGGTGGCCAGCGCTGTCCGCTCCAGCTTCGCTCGAGCCCGCTCCACACCGTCGGCGACGATCTCCAAGTGGTCGAAGGCCAGCTTCAGGCGCCCGCTCAGCACGTCGTCGACCGGCTGCCAGGAAGCGCTCGCGGCGTCGGTGCCCGCGATCGGCTCCGGAAGGCTCGGGGCAATGGCGAGGTAGGCCACAGAGATCACGCGTCCGCGTGGATCACGACCGGGCTTTCGTCGCCGATCCCTGTAGGGTGCCAAAACTCGATGCACAGGGTTGACCTTGGTTTTCTGACGGTCATCAAGCGGCTCGGGTGTACTCGTTGATCAGTCCGTTGAGGACCTTTCGACGCCGGATGGGGGGCGTCGATCGGGATCGCTGTCGTCGAAACGTGGTCCGGCGGGTGTTGGTCGAGGCTCTGGTGTGGGCGGTGGGAGTTGAAATGGTCCGAGTACTCGGTTAGCACTGTCATGGCGTGCCGTTCGTTGTAGATCAGGAGTCGGTCGGTGCATTCTTCGCGGACGGTGCGGATGAATCGTTCGGCGTAGCAGTTCGCCCGCGGTGTCCGCGGCGGGGTCTTGATGACCCGCAAGCCCTCGGAGGCGAACACCGCGTCGAACGCTGCGGTGTACCTGGTATCGCGATCACGGATCAGGAACCGAAACGATGCGGCTCGTTCGCCGAGGTCCATCAGCAGGTTGCGGGCGTCCTGCGTGGTCCAGGCACCAGTCGGGTTGGCGGTGACGCCGAGGATATGAACGGTGCGGGTACGGACCTCGATGACGAACAGGACATACAGCCGGCGGAGGCCGATGGTGTCGACGTGGAAGAAATCGACTGCGAGCAGTCCGGATGCCTGAGCGCGCAGGAAGCTGCGCCACGAGGTGTCCGTGTGACGGGGAGCGGGGCCGATGCGGGATTGTCGGAGGATGCGGCGGATCGTGCCCGCGCCGACGTGGTGCCCCAAGCCGATCAGTTCGCCGTGGATGCGGCGATGGCCCCACCTGGGATTTTCTCGGGCCAGGCGGACGATGAGGTCGCGGAGTTCGGTGGTGATCGGTGGCCGGCCAGGCCGTGAGGGATAGTTCTACTTCTTGGTGATCAGATGCCGGTGCCAGGCCAGCAGTGTGCCGGGTGTGACGATCCGGGCCCGTCGCAGGGCGCGGGGGAGTAAGCGGGCCGGCGCGGACAGAGTTGCTTGATCCGGCCAGGATTAACGGGGTCGGCGCCCCAGCTGGCGGGGTAACACTGCCACTTCATGTCGCAGCACCAGGATCTCGATGTCCTTGGCCGCCGTACTCCGGGCGGCCAGTCAACGAAGCCCCTGGTCGCCGACCGAGGATAGTTATGGCACGGTACAGAAGCCGAGGCCGGACATCCGCTCCAGCAGCGCCACCGCGCGCTCGGGCAGCAGAGCCCGGTCTCCATCAGCGAGCCGGCGCAGCGTGTCACGTCGCGCGGTCAGCTCCTCGATCCGTTCGGTGAGCTGCCGTTCGACGCCGGTGAGCGCGTCGGCAAAGCCCGCGGCGTCGGTGTCGAGCAGGGGCCCGATGTCGGCCAGCGGCACCCCGGCGGTGGCCAGCGTCCGGACCTGCACCAGCCAGAACGCCCTCGGCCGGAACCGCGAACGACCCCACTACACTCCGTGCTCTTGCTCACGGAGCGTTACTTTACGGCACATCGCACCGACCCGAGCGGAGGGCCTAGGAGCCGACCCGGACAATTGCGAGAGATCGAAGGGGGCGGGGGAGTGGCCTTCCCAGATCTGGCGGGATGCCTGTTCGGGGTAGGGCAGAGTCTTCGACTCGGTGTCCAGGACGCGGGTGAGGTGCCCGTCGGGCCGGTGGGCGGACCAGCCCGCGTCGCCGGTGGTGACGAAGCGGACCCATGCCTCCTGGAGTTCGCGGGAGAGCGCGACGGCCTCGGGAGTGGGCTCCTCGCCGATGAGCTGGGTGCCGACGGGGCTGTCCAGCGTGCCGAACGCCAGGGGCACGTCGAGGCTATGGCAGGCGCCCAGGATGCCGCCGAGGGCCGGGGCAACCCAGCACAGTTCGAACAGGTACGAGGTGCCGCCGGCTGCGGCGTTCGCCTCGGCCAGCTTCTGTGACGGCATGCGGAAGAGGGCGTCGGAGTACACCGTCTCCACCAACTCCTCCGGGCCCGCCTGCGGGAACGCGGCACGGTAGGCCCGCGCGCCGTCCGGCTGCGGGGCGTGCAGTTCCAGGGCTGCGTGGGCGTCCTCCTCGGTGAAGGTGCCGTACCGTCCGCTCATGACGCTGAAGTACCGGAATTCGTCCCGGGTGTGGCCGACGAGCAGTTCGGTCCCGCTCGCGCGCGCGCCGGTCAGCGCGGGCCAGGGCGTTTCCGGGAGGACCTCGCCGTCGACGACGGGGCACAGCGCGGTGCCGGTCTCCGTGAGGCGTCCCCAGCTCTCCCGGTGCGCGTGGAGGCCGGCGTTGAAGGAGGTGAGCTCGGCGGCCAGGTGCCATGGGTCGATGTCGCGCAGGGCCTCGGCGGTGGGGGCCGCCGCGCCGAGCCGGTCCGCGAACGCGGCGGTGACCTGCCGTGCCAGCGCGGGGGTGCTGTGCAGCCCCGGCACCGAATGGGCGATGGCCCGCCGGAACAGCCCGCGCGCGGACTTCATCGTCAGCAGGGCGGCGACCGAGCCCGCCCCGGCGGACACCCCGGCCACGGTGACCCGGCCGGGGTCGCCTCCGAAGGCGGCGATGTTGCGCTGCACCCACTCCAGCGCCGCGATCTGGTCGAGAAATCCGCGGTTTGGCGGCACGTCGTCGAGGAACGCGAATCCCTCCGCGCCCACGCGGCAGTTGATGGTCACCACGACGACTCCCGCCTCGGCCAGCGCTGCCGGGTCGTACATCGGGTCGCTCGACGCCGCCGAGAGGTAGCCGCCCACGGGGATCCACACCAGCACCGGCAGTCCCGCCGCGCCGGGATCCGGAGTGCCGACGTTGAGCGTCAGCCAGTCGGTGCCCTGCGGGGGCACGTCGATCGGCAGGGACAGCGGCACCACGGGGCCGAACTCGACCGCCTGCCTCGTCCCCTCCCAGCGGTGCGGCGGCGCGGGCGCGGCGAAGCGGAGCGCTCCGACCGGGGGCTGGGCGTAGGGGATGCCGCGGAACACCGCGTGCCCCTGCCGCCGGCGCCCCTGCACCACGCCTTCCGTGGTCCGTACCTTTGGCTGTTCGGACATGACGAGTCCTTCCCTCGAGTGGACCCCAGAATTATGGGTCAGGTGTATTATGTCAACTGTATTGAAACAGTCTCGGGGTACGAGGGAGGGGCCGGCGATGCCGAAACAGGTGGATCACCGCGGACGCCGCGAAACGATCGCCCGCGCACTGTGGCGGGTGGTGGAGCAGCGCGGCGTCACACAGCTGACGATGCGCGTGGTGGCGCAGGAGGCGGGCATGTCACTCGGGCAGCTGCAGCACTACTTCGCCTCCCGGACCGCCATGCTCTCCTTCGCCATGGACTTCGCGTCCGAGCAGACCTCGGTGCGCATACACCAGGGGCTCGAAAAGCTCGGTGACCGTCCGCACCCCCGTGACGTGCTGCGACTGACGCTCGCGGAAATGCTCCCCCTGCATGCCGACGCCCGTGCGACCAGCCGGATGAGCGCCGCCTACGTCCTGGAGGCGCTGCACGACGAGGCCGTGCACGAGCAGGCGCGCCGCGGCCTCGTCCAAGGGCGGGCCCTCGTCGAGCAGTTGGTCCGCCAGGCGATCGCCGACGGGCACATCGACTCCGGCCGCGACCCGGCGACCGAGACCAACCTGCTCCTCGCCCTCACCGGCTTCACCTCCCTGATCGAACTCGACGTGATCGAGCCCCAGGACGCGCTCGCCGCGATCGACGTGCATCTGGACCGGCTGTTCAGGAGTACGTGACCTTGTGGGTGCCGAAAACTACGTCCATGCAGTTCAAGCGGCATGTCGGTATTCGTGGATGGCTCCGCCGAGTCGGTCGTATCGGCGTATGGCGAGGCGTTCGATCCTGTCGGGCTCAAGGGGCTGGGGCCGGGCTTGCAGGGGTGCCGCGGCGGCGAGTGATCGGTGGGTTCGGTGCAGGTTGTAGTGCCGTTCGTACTCGCGCAGTGCATGTCGGAGATGTCTCTCGTTCCAGATCAGTGTGCGGTCCAGCAGTTCGGCGCGGAGCGTCTTCACCCAGCGTTCCATGATTGCGTTCATGCGGGGGCATCCGGATACCGGTCAGCACAGTATTGATCCTGGCGTCGCTGAGGATGTTGTCGATCAAGGCGGGGTACTTGGCGTCGCGGTCGCGGATGAGGAACCTGATCTGAGAGAGGTTTCCGGAGTCCTCCAGGTCCATCAGCAGGTTGCGGACGGCTTGCGCCACCCATGCATGGGTAGGGTGCGCGGTGGTGCCGAGAATGCGGACAAGCCTGTCAGCGTGGTGGATGGCTGCGAGAATGTATTGGCGCTGACCGGAAAGTGTGACGGTCTCGATGAAGTCCATCGCCAGGATGGCCTCGGCTTGGGAGCGCAGGAAACTGGCCCAGGTGATGGTTCTCCGTTGCGGAGACGGGGTGACGCCAGCAGCCTTAAGAATCTCCCACACTGTAGAAGGGGCGACCTTGATACCGAGGAGGGCGAGTTCTCCGTGAATACGCCGATACCCCCAGGAGGGGTTTTCGGCGGCCAAACGGAGGATGAGACGGCGGATCGAGGCGAGAGTTCGTGGACGCCCAGGCCCGCGGTTCGCGCTTGCGCAGGCGTGGCGACGTTTCACCAGCTCCCGATGCCACCGCAGCACCGTGTCCGGGCTGACCAGCAGCCGGAGCCGATGTAGCGTCGAGCGAGCCAGCGGCACGAGGAGTGCGGCAAGGAACGCCCTACCCTCAGGTCGCAGTTGTAGGCGTCGGTCGCCGAGTTACCGTTGCAGCACGGCGAGTTGGTGGCGTAAGGCCAGGATCTCAACATCCTTCTCACGGTCAATCATCGGCAACAGTCGCAGCGTTGCGAAGGCGTGAGCGACAGCTAAGAAGACGAAGCGGACCAGCACATGACGTGATCATGCCGGACGTTGATCGACCATCTGCCGAAAGCTTTGACCTGCACGGACGTATTTTCGGCACGCACACGGTGCGGTGGACGTGGCTCGGTGTGCACGATCGTGCGATCAGTCGGACAGCGAGAGCAGCTCTCGTGGGTTGTCGTGCACGATCCGGCGTAGATCCTTCTCCGCCAGTCCGAGGTCCAGCAGTGCCTCGGCGACGCGCCGGAATGCATCGACCGGACGGGGGAAACCGGCCTGGCCGAGGTCGGAGCCGATCAGCGTGTTTTCCGGTCCGAGGGCTGAGATCCATTCCATGAGCTGCTCGATCGGCCAGCGCATCCGGGCGCCCGGGTCGTACATGTGGAGCTCGTGCTCGATCAGCGCCCCGTGCTCGATGTAGCTCGCGCACTGCTTGGGGTCGGCGCCGATGACGAAGTCCGGGTGGGACACGACGAACCTGCGCACTCCCCGCTCCCTGGCGGCCGCGAAGCACGTGCTGATGTCCTCGGGGTGGAGGTGGCCACCGTTGAGGACGGCGTCGTGTTCGGCGATCAGATCGAAGATGGGGAGCAGCTCCGGGACGACCTGCTCGTCTCGGACGACTTCGATCCGCTCCGCGGTCAGTTTCACGGTCGGGGTGGGGAATCCCAGGTTCTCGGCGTGGCAGTCGATGTGCCGGCCGGAGGAGACGGTCGGCAGGTAGACGATTTTGCCTCCGAGCCCGAGGCAGAGCTGTACCTGGGCAAGGTTCAGGCCGCCGACGGTGGAGTTCAGGGCGACCGCGCCGATCACCTCGGTCGGGATGTCGGCGAGCAGCGAGCGTTGGGCGAGCACGTCCATCTGGGTGTTGTGGTGGTGGCACTTGGCGACCATCGCCCGCATGCGCAGGCGCTCCCAGCCGTCGCGGGCACCTCCCGCGTGGTCGAACTCCCGGGGCATCGGGGACGGTCCGGAATGGCAGTGCATGTCGACGAGACCGTCGAGGATCGAGTCGATGGCATCGGTGGTCATGGTGTCTCCATAAGATTGTTGATGTTCAGGACGTGGTGTTCTGGATGCCCAGGGCGGCGGGGTGTGGCTGATGGTGTCTTGCCGTTGGGTGGCTCCCAAGGAGTGGCCGCCTCGTCGTTCTGGACGCCCTGGCCGCTGATTGAAATCTGTGCGCGTGGTCGCTGTTTATGGAGCTGCAGGCGGGGTCGTCCGCGGGGTTGAGCTGGGATGACGGGAGGACGGGCCCGGTGAAGGTCCGCAAGATCGTCTGGGTGGGTATCGATGTCGGCAAGCACGGCCACCACGCCTGTGTGGTGGATGAGACCGGCAAGATCGTGTTCCAGCAGAAGGTGGTCAACAGTCGGACCGCGATCGAGGTGTTGATCGCCCGTGCCGCCAAAAAGGCAGGTGAGGTGGTGTGGGCGGTGGATATGACCTCCGGTGCCGCCGGCCTTTTGATCACCCTGTTGCTACACCGGGCAGCCGGTGGTGTACGTGCCCGGCAGGCTGGTGAACCGGATGGCCGGAGCGTTCGCCGGGGAGGGCAAGACCGACGCCAAAGACGCCCGCACCATCGCCGAAACCGCCCGGATGCGCGGGGACCTGACCCCGGTGACCAGCCCGAACGAGATCGTCTCCGACTTGCAGGTCCTCACCGCCCGCCGCGAGGACCTCATGGCCGACTGGGTGCGGGGCGTCAACCGGATCCGTGAGCTGCTGGCGTCGATTTTTCCCTCGCTGGAACGGGCCTTCGACTTCTCCACCCGCTCCGCGCTGATCCTGCTGACCGGATTTCAGACCCCCGACGGCGTCCGCGCCGCCGGCGCGGACGGGGTGCGGTCCTATCTTCTGGATCACCAGGCCCACACCCGCAGCATTCCGTCCATCGTGGACAAAACACTGGCCGCGGCCGGAGAACAAACCCTTGCCCTGCCTGCAGAATCGATCACGGCAGCGCTGATCGCCAGACTGGCCCGCCAACTGCTCGACCTCGATCGGGAGATCAAAGAACTCGACAAGCAACTCACCGAACGCTTCGACGATCACCCCGACGCCGAACGCATCACCAGCGTCGATGGCTTCGGCCCGATCCTGGGCGCCCAGCTGCTGGCCGACACCGGAGGAGACCTGCTCGCCGCCTTCGGCAACCCCGGCCGCCTGGCCACCTACGCCGGTCTGGCCCCGGTCCCTCGCGATTCCGGGCGCATCCGCGGCAACCTGCACCGGCCAAAGCGCTACCACCGCGGACTGCGGCGAGTGTTCTATCTGGCCGCGCTGCCGAGCATCAAACGACCCGATAGCCCCTCCAGGGTCTTCTACCAGCGTAAACGCGGCGAGGGGAAACTGCATACCCAAGCGTTGATCGCGCTCGCCCGGCGCCTGGTCGACGTCATCTGGGCACTCCTGCGCGACCGCCGCACATTCCAGATCACACCGCCCATCCAGGCCGAAGCGGGTTGACACGATCATTGAAACTCCTCGTGGGGCGGGTGGAATGCGGGCAGGGTCAGCCGCTGTGCATGTCGACGTCGCGGGTCTCCGGCCCGAGCCAGGCACTGACCGACGTCAGCAGGCCGCCGATCGTGACCAGGGCCGCGGGCGCCAGCTCCGGACCGAGGAGGGCCTCGAGTCCGAGCAGGTAGTAGGCGAAGAAGGACGGGAGGACGAGGGCCAGGCTGTAGCCGATGCCGTATCCGGTTGCCCGCAGCGAGGCGGGGAACCGCTCGGTCATGTAGGCGGCCACCGGGCCGAATGCCAGGATGCCGACGGTGAACGCGACGCTGAGCAACGCGGTGGAGGCCCAGAAACCGAGCCCGGCGGTGCTGCCGAGGATCGCGAGGGTCCCAGCGCCGACGACCGCGACGAGCACGCCGGTTCCGATGTAGAAGGGACGCCGGCCGAATCGCTGGCTGATGAGCCCGGCCAGGGGGTAGGTTGCCGCACTGATCAAGGAAGCGATCACCAAGGAGGTCGTCAGCTGGGTCGACGTCATCCCGGCGGCTGCGGACGCCAAGTTCGGGAGGATGGTGACCGTGACGTTGAGGACGGACCAGATCCCCGTCATCAGGACGAAGACCTGCAGGAGGCTTCGCCGTTGCGCACCGGTGAAGAGCTCGCGCAACGGCGAGACCCGTTTCTCGGCGGTCTCCTGCTGGTGCCCCTCCGACTCGGGCACGTACTTGACGAAGTAGACCAGCACACCGACCGCGAACAGCGACCCGATCACGAAGGGGATGCGCCAACCCCAAGTCGAATACGGTGACTCCACCGAGCCTGTGGGGAAGATCTGCAAGAGCACCAGGGTGAGCAGCGAGATCAGGCACAGCGCGAGAGGTGAGGTCATGGTGATGAGCCCGCTGGCGAGCCCGCGGCGGCGCGTCGGCGTCCACTCCATCGCCAGCGGGATCGCCGCGGTGTACTCACCGCCGAGGAACACGCCGTCGAGCAGACGCAATGCGATCAACAGGGCCACGGCCCAGAGCCCGACGTTGGCGTATCCGGGTAGCAGGGCGATGACCATCGTGGTTACCGCGATGCCGGCGATGGCGATGATCGTGGCCTTGCGTCGGCCGGTGCGGTCGGCGAGCACCCCGAAGATCACGGCACCGATCGGGCGTCCGAGCAGTGTAGCGGTGAAGATGAACGCGGCGATGATCGTACGTGTGCTCGCATCCAGATCCGGTGGGACGAAGTAGGCCATCGCGGGCGCGAGAGCGATGACCGGCACGTAGATGTCGAACTGGTCGACGAAGTAACCGGTGATGCCGCCGGTGAGCGCGCGGCGACGTTCCGGAGACCGCTCGTCGGCCACTGCGACATCTGGCCGTGAGTGATGGGTCGAGGAGGTCATGGCAGGTCCTTCGGTTGACCAGTGCTTGACGACGAGGTGTCGCGAGCAGTTCGGAGGTCATGGACGATGCCGCGTGCCGACTGGCTGAGCATCGTTGCGTCGTTGCCGACGAGGACGAAGTCGTAGTGGTGGGGGAGGGCTTGCGCGGCGGCGGGGGAGCCGACGGCGGTGCCGAGGGGTACCGCGTGGGCGTCGGCAGCCTTGCGGACACGGGTCAGCAGCTCGCCGAACTCGGCGGATTCCGCAGGAAGACCGGCCGCGACCGCGAGATCGGCCGGGCCGACGAACAGCGCGCCCAAGCCCGAAACCCGCGCGATCTCGTCTACCGCCGCGATAGCCTCGGGGCTCTCGAGCTGGGGAACGGGGACGACTCGCTCACCGGTGGCGAGGTAGCCTCGCGGATCCGCTCCCCAGCCGCCTGCCCGCACGGTCGGCCCGAAGCCACGGCTGCCGTGCGGTGGGAACCGGGCGTGTGACACCACGGCACGCACGTCGTCGATGTTGTCGACGTGGGGGATGAGGACCCCGGCGGCGCCGGAATCCAGCACTCGGCCGATCGTCGTCGCCGTTCGGTCGGGCACCCGGACCAGTGCCGGGATCCCGCACCCGCGTGCGGCACCGATCAGTTGGTGGACGGTCAGGATGTCCAGCGGCGCGTGCTCCATGTCGATGGCGACGAAGTCGAACCCGGCTGCGGCCATCATCTCCACGCTGTCGACGACAGGCAGCTTGATCCAGGTCCCGAAGCACGTTCCGTTATCGGATAGCAGGTCGCCGAAGTCCCGGTTCACGATCGGTCCCCGCGCGGCATCGGGTACTCGTCCGCGTTGAGGACCCAGCCCGGTTGCTCGGAGAAGTCCAGCCGGGGCGGGCAGAAGACGTCGATCAGCTGGTTGACGCCCTGACCGACCGAGCGACTGGTGTGCACCGCTGGCGGCGGGATGATCGTGACCGACGGGCTTGAGACCTCGACGTGGTCGTCTGGACGCCAGTCGGCCAGGTTTCTGGTCCACGGGGTTCTGATGTGGTGGACCCACCGGCCCGCGACGGTCAGCGAGCACTGCTCGAAGTCGTCGTGGTGGTGCGGCGAGAGATTCGCGGTGTCGCGCGGGCCGAAGTCCGCGTCGAACAGGTTCACCATGAGAGTGCTGCACCGGAAGATCCGGCCGAACCGCCCCTGCTCGTAGGGGTGGTCAGCGACCGGGTAGACACGGATCCGTGGGCTGTCGACCGGGTCCGGCCACGGTGCGAACGGAGCAACGTTCGGGTCGGGATCGGCGTAGGCGGACCGGTTGCGGCACCGCTCCTGCAGATCGGTAGACCTGGCCGAGAACAACCGCACGACTGTCGTGTCCGCGTCGACCACCATGTGGCTGTCACCGGCGGGAACCATTACGACCGACCGGTCCGTGACGGTGGACCTATCCGTTCCGGACACGATCTCGGCGGCGGCGCCGGCATCGGGGAACAACACCATGTACTCGTCGGGTTGGCCGATGCGTTCGATCCGCTCCCCGGCACGGGCCTGGGTATGCGCGACGACGACGTTCTGCCCGCGAACCCACCACGTGCGACTCCCCAGGGAGGTGATCTCGTCCGGCTCCAGCTCGGTGAAGTCGAGGAACTGGGCCGGGACGTTCGGTCGCGCGGGGGTCCTCCGGCCGGCCGCAATAGCCGCTCGGGGGTCATTGGCTCCGTATGACATCCTGCACCTCGTTGTGCGCATCGTGATATCGTTGTTCGTGATGTGGACAGCAGTGTGGCACCGGTGGTCTGCTCCGTCAAGACAACGCGTTGAGATGAACGATTACGGTTGGCTAGCCGACTGATCCGTAGCCATCGAAGGGAGTACCGCATGGACGAGTCCGCGCAGCGCGGAGTTGAGGGGACGTCGTCGGACATCCAGGCCGTGACCCGGGCGAGTCAAATCCTCGCCTTGTTCCGGCCGGACAGGCCGCACCTGACCGTCGCTGCTGCCGCCACCGAACTGGGGCTCAATCGGACGACGACTCACCGGTACTTCACGTCGCTCGTGTCCAGCGGGCTCCTTGAGCGGGGACGGGACGGCACGTCGTTCGTTCCGGGCGGACTTCTCGTTCAGCTCGGTACTTTTGCGCTGGGGCGACGCGCCGTGGTCGATCTCGCGCCGGCGCACCTGGCGAGGCTTTCTCGCGAGATCAGACTCTCGTCGGCGCTCAGCCTGTGGGGGTCGACCGGACCGGTCGTCACCAGGGTCGAGGAAGACAGCACCAACACGGTGGTCGTATCCGTGCGAGTGGGCCACCAGCTGCCCGTGGACTCGGCGCAGAGCCAGGTTTTCCTCGCCTTCATGGCGGATAGGTCCAAGGTCGATCAGTTGCTCGATGGGAATGGTGAACTCCGCGAACGTGTCGAACGTGTCCGGCTGACCGGTATGGCGTCGACCCACATAGCCGAATCCGACATCACGGCCCTCGGTGCTCCGGTGTTCGATGAGGCGGGCATCTGCGCCACGATCGCGGTGATCGGTACCGCGCGAACCCTTCCGGTTCACGAACCGCACGCAGCCGGTCGAGCTTTGCTCGAAACGGCGTTCGCACTGAGCAAGGAACTCGGCGGCGAACGGCACTATCCGCAGGGATTCTTGGAGACGCACTGACCGCCTTCTGATCAAGCCGGCTGCGGTGACGCGGACTTCGATAGGTGTGCGGGTGCGGCGGGCGGAGTATGTGGGCGCGCTGATGCGTACCACCATGCTGGCCAGTGGGTCAGAATCCCCAGGGATCATCGCGTCCCGGCAGTTCGAGTGCGCGGAAGCTGACCGTGTAGAACACGAGCGGGTTTCCGTCGTCGTACCAGAAGAGCACCCGCTCTTGGGTCTCCTTGTACCAGCGCAGAGCGTTTTCCTTGAAGGGGCCGTGAGGGCGGCCAGTATTCCCGGGAGTTCTTCACCGAGCCCCGGGCAGTGACCATGCGGTTGCGTGGCTGACGGACTGCTCCCACAGTGCGTTCGGCAGCACGACAAAGGCGGACTACGTCCGTGACGTGATCCGCGCCTTCAACGAGCGTAGCCGTCCTTCGTGATCTGCAGCCCCAGTCACGCAGTTTCGACAGTGGCCACGTCTAAACGGCCGGCGCAGGATACGGGGGAACACGGCGGCTGCGGGTTCGCGCGAGACCCGCAGCCGCTCGGACTCGTCGTGCGACTCAGTCGGTGATCGCTACCGAGCGGGCGCTCTCCGCCCCGGAGGTCTGGTAGAGATCGCGGCGGAAGCGCTCCTTGATCGTCACGACTGCCACGAACGTCACGATCGCGGTTCCGACGATGTACAGGGCAACCGACCAGGAGCTTCCGGAGGCTGCGAGCAGCGCGGTCATCATGAACGGAGCGAGACCGCCTGCGAAGACGGAGGCGAACTGGTAGCCGAGCGAGGCGCCCGAGTAGCGCACATCGGCGGGGAACATCTCGGCGTAGAGCGTGGCCTGGGGGCCGTACATCGTGGCGTGGATAGTGAACCCGATGAGCAGAGCGAGGAACACCAGTGGAACGGAGCCGGTGTCGACGAGCCAGAACATCGGGAAGGCGAACACCGCCATTAGTACGGTGCCGGTTAGGTAGAGCTTCTTCCGGCTCCCCATCCGGTCGGTGAGCGCGCCGAAAAAGGGCATGCTGACGACCTGAGTGAGACCGGCGACCATAACGCACCAGAGGATCGCGGTGCGGGACATGCCGACCTCGGTGGTGGCGTAGCTGAGCATGCCGCTGATCAGGATGTAGAAGGTGGCGTTGACGACGAAGAACGCGCCTGCCGCCTGCAGGATCTCCCGCCAGTAGTGGCGGATGGCCTCGATCAAAGGCGCCTTGCGCAGACCGGCCTCGCGCTTGGACTGTGCGGACTGCTGCTGCAGCTCGCGGAACACGGGGGTGTCCTCGATCTTGAGTTGCACGTAGCTGCCGATCAGAACCAGGATAAGCCCGGACAGGAACGGGATCCGCCAGCCCCAGCTGGTGAACTGCTCCGCGCTCAGGGCAGTGGTCAACAGGACGAAGAACAGGTTGCCCGCGACCGCCCCGAAGATTGCGCCGGTCTGGACGAGGCTGCCGTAGAAGCCACGCCGGTCGACGGGTGCGTGCTCGGTCAGCAGGAGCGCTGCTCCACCCCACTGAGCGCCGACCCCGAGGCCCTGCACCAGGCGGGCGACCACGAGGAGGATCGGTGCCCAGATACCGATCGTGTTGTAGCCGGGCAGAACACCGATGGCGAAGGTCGCGAGCCCCATGAGTAGCATCGCCGCGACCAGCGGAGGCTTGCGCCCGAGGCGGTCGCCGACGTGGCCGGCGATGATGCCGCCGAGGGGGCGGGCGACGAAGCCGACCGCGAAGGTCGCGAACGAGGCCAGCGTGCCCGCCACCGGGCTCACCGACGGGAAGAACTGGTGGCCGAAGACCAATGCGGCGGCCGTGGCGTAGATGAGGAAGTCGAACCACTCGAGCGCGGTTGCGAAGACCGCTGCGGAAGCGAGCCTGCCCATCTTCTTGCGGGGATCGTGCTGGTCCATCCGAGTCCACCTCCAGGCCGCTTCGATGCGGCCATGCGGTGCCGGCAGCGCTGCCGTCGCCAGGCACAGGTACGAACGATCGTTCGTAAAAGCTAGCGACTTCGCTCCTGCAGGACAAGGGCCGAGTTTCAGAGGACTCCTCCGCGGCGCCCGGCGGCTCAGTGGGCGAGCGGGGCTTCGAGGAGGGCCAGGGCGTAGCGCGCGTACTGCTCGGCCAGCTGTCCTCGGCTAAGAGGCCCGTCCGTTCGGTACCACGAGGCGATCGCGGCCACGGTACTGAGGATGGCGCGGGCGGCGTCGTTCGCGTACGGCGTGCGGAAGGAGCCCTCCGCGGCACCTTGGGCGACGATGCGTTCGAACGCCGCCTGCGTCGCATCGCGGTCGGTCACCAGCGCGGCTCGGTCCTCCGGGGCGAGGTAGCGGACCTCGTTGGTCGCCACCAGGGTCGCCACCTGGTGATCCACGACGAATCCCACGTGGGCGCGCACTGCTTCGCGCAGTCGCGAGGGTGCGTCGTCGCCGGCGAGGTCGATCGCGTCGAGGACGCGGTTCTGCAGTTCGAGGTTGGCGTGACGCAGGGCTGCGGCCAGCAGTTTCGACTTCGACGGGAAGTAGTTGTACAGGTTCGACAGGCTGGTGTCGGCGCCTTTGGCGACGTCGCGCATCGAGGCGCCGTTGAAGCCCTTCGTGCCGAAGGCCTGGATCGCGGCGTTCAGGATCGCGGCCTCATTCCGACGGCCGGTGTCGGCTACGAGAGCCGTGGAACGAGTGTTCATGTCGTACACCGTAACGCACGGCGAGATGGACCTGATGGCCTTGACAGCCGCGAGGCCAGGTGATTCCGTGAAGTATGTAAGAACGTTCGTTCTTGTGTCTGGGCCACTGGGGATCTCGCCTGTCGTGGCTGGTTCGTCAGAGAGGACGGTCAATGAGCAGCAGCATCGCCGAGAGCCCGGCGGAGGCGGCGGTCTCGCGTGCTCCGCGAGAGGCGGCGACGTCCCCCTTCTTCGAGGACTTCGAGGTGGGGCAGGTCTTCACCGGCCCGGCGCGGACGTTCTCGGCCGAGGTGGTCGCCGCCTTCGCCGAGGTCAGCGGGGACCGGGCCGCTCTGCACACCGAGCACGGCCACTCGGCCAACGGGCGTCCGCTGGTGCACGGTCCGCTCGGCCTCGCGGGATTCTTCGGGTGGCACCACGAGCGGGGGCTCTCGGATCACGTGGAGGCGGCATTCGACACGCAGTGGGACTTCGTGTCGCCGATCTATGTGGGAGACGCGGTCACCTACGAGATGACGGTGACCCGCACTCGCCGGACGTCGGCGCTGTGCAACGGGATCGTCGGGCGGCACGTCGTGGTTCGCAACCAGGACGGTGAGGTTGTGCAGGTGGGGCGGACGGCCGCTCTGGTCGCCGCCCGGCAGGTCGTAGATGACCGTGAGGCACGGCTCGGCCGGGCCTTCCCGTCTGTGGCCTGGGCACGTGCGCTCGCGACCAGGCTCGGTGACTCGTCCGCCTTCACCCGGGCCACCGGTACCTGGGACGGGACGATCGGCCTGCGCTTCGGTGCGGATCTGCTGTTGTTCCGCGTCTACCGCGGACGGGTGCTCGAGGCCGGGACCAGGACGCCGGACGGGCCGACGTTCGTCGTGTCCGCCCCGGACGTCGTGTGGGCTCACCTGCTGACCGGGCCGGTCAACGACTTCACCAAGCGGACCATGCGCGACGAGTTCGGCGTGGAGGGCAGCGCCTATGAGTACCTGCGGCTGACTGCCGCGATCGTCGCGGTGGTCGACGAGGCACGGACGTTCGCCGGTGCCGAGGGGACGGAGGACAACCGATGAGGGCCGACTACATCGAGGTGGGCGGGACGCGCTCGTTCGCCATCGAGGAGGGCAGCGGGCAGCCGGTGTTGTGCCTGCACACCGCAGGCCAGAGCGGCGTCCAGTGGCGATACGTCCAGCCGCGACTGGCCGCGCTCGGGTACCGGGTCGTGGTCCCGGACCTGCCCGGACACGGCCGCTCCGAGCCTGCCGTCGGCGGGCCGGTGCGAGACCTCGGCGTGTACGCGCAGTGGTGCGAGGAACTGATGGACCAGCTGGAGATGGAGCGTCCCTTCGTGGTCGGCTGCTCGATCGGAGGAGCGATCACGCTGCAACTCGCGGTGCGCCGCGGCGAGCGGCTGGCCGGCGCCGTCGCGATGGCGGCCCACGGCGGGACCGACTCCACCACGCTCACCGTGCGCGGCCTCGAACGGGAACTGGTCGACTCGGCGGCACCGAGCCGGTCGGACCGGACGTACTTCGGCACCTTGGCCGTCGTCGGCAGACGAGTGCCCGCGGAGCGGGCGGAGCTCATCGCCCGCATGCACCGCCGCGAGGACCCCGAGATCTCCAACAGCGACCTCATCGGGTGGGTGACCCACGACGTGCTCGCCAAGCTCGACGGCGTGGCCTGTCCCACTCACCTCGTCGTGGGCGACGACGACCTGTGGCTCGACCCGCGGGACGTCCAGCGAGCGGCCGACCTGATTCCCGATGCCCGCTACACCCTGCTCGAAGGCATCGGGCACTACCCGATGGAGGAGATCGAAGGCTTCGCCGACACCCTGCATGGCTGGCTATCCGACCTTGACGGCAGCCTGGGCAGGAGCGCGGCATGAGCACCGGACCGACACTCGCCGAGCTGCTGGCGGACACCGTCACCACCGACCCGTCGAGCGTGGCCGTGATCGACGGCGGTTCCGACCCCATCCGTGTCACAAGGGCCGAGCTGAGCTCGCGCGTCCTCGCCATGCGCGACGATCTACGGAGCCACGGCGTGGGGGAGGGCAGCTGCGTAGGGGTGTGGCTTCCGAACTGGTCTGAGGCGCTCGTCCTTCAGTTCGCCGCAGCCGCGCTCGGCGCCCACGTCATCGGGATCAACACTCGATACGGCGTCGCCGACGTCGCGCACGTGCTCGACCGTGCCCGCCCGAAGGTCGTGGCGATCGCCCACGAGTTCCTCGGTCTGGACCTACGTTCGCGGCTGCACGCCGCCGTCGCCGAGGTGGACGCCCCGGTGCCGGAACTCGCGGTGGTGACCGGTCCCGGGCGCGCGCCCGCCGCCCCGGACGTCGCGGCGACCTACGACGTCGGTGCCGGAGCCTGGGTGCCCTCGCGCCCGGCGAGCATCGCCGCCGACATTGAGGTGCTGTACGGCGGATCGGACGCTCTCGCGGTCGCGTTCACTACCTCCGGGTCCACGGGGAGGCCCAAGCTCGCGGCGCACCTGGGGAGCGCTGTCGCGAGGCATGCCCGCAACGTCGCCGTCGCAGGCGGCTGGGACGCCTCCTCGGTGAGCCTGGTCGTGCTCCCGCTCTCCGGAGTGTTCGGGTTCGTCCCGGCCATCACGGCGATCGCCGCAGGCGGGGCGGCGCTGCTGGAACCGGCCTTCGACGACGACCTGGTCGTGCGACACATGGCCGAGTTCGGGGTGACCCACCTGGCCAGCGCCGACGACGTCGCCGGTCGCCTGATGGACAGCGTGCGCGCCCGCGGCGGCAACCTCGCGAGCTGGCGGCGGATGCTCATCGGCGACTTCTACGGCAAGTCCATCCAGGTGGCGGAATGGGCCGAGGAGGAGACCGACACCCCTACCCTGGGGATTTATGGCTCCAGTGAGCTTTTCGCGCTGACCGCCTTCTGGCGGGAGCACGATGCAGCCCCCGCGCGGTGGCGGGGCGGCGGCCACCCGGTGTCGGAGGACATCGAGGTGCGGGTCGTCGACCCGGTTACCGGCGGGCCACCCCCGGACGGCGAGCCGGGTGAGCTGCAGTTCCGCGGCTACAACGTCGTCGACGCCTACCTCGGCGACGACGACGGCGCCATCCGGGCCCGCTCGTTCACCGAGGACGGCTGGTTCCGGTCTGGTGACCTCGGCACAGTGCGCCCGGACGGTGGCTTCGACTACGCGGGCCGGATGGGTGACTCGATCCGCCTCCGCGGCTTCCTCGTCGAACCCGCCGAGATCGAGATCCGGCTCGCCGAGCACCCGACCGTGGCCCGGACGAAGGTCGTCGGCGTGACCGTGGACGGTGACACCCGCGCGATCGCTTTCGTCGAGCCCATCGCGGGGGCCACTCCCGATCCCGACGAGCTGCGGGCCTGGTGTGCCGCCGCCTTGGCCAAGTTCAAGGTCCCCGACACCGTCCACGTCATCGAGCAGATGCCGACCACCGTCGGCACAAACGGTTCCAAGATCAAGGCCGCGGCGCTGCGCGAGCTCGCGCAGCAGCTGCTGGCCGGTCCTCAGGAGGTCACCCGGTGAGACAGTTGTCCGATGTCGTCATCTGCGATCCGGTGCGCACCCCCGTCGGTGTGGACGGCGGGGTCTTCTCCGGACTCACCGCCGCCGACCTCGCCACCCAGGCGCTGAACGGACTGATCACGCGCGCCGGCCTGGGGGAGGGCGACGTCGACGACGTCGTGCTCGGCTACTGCTACCCCACCAGCGAGGCACCGGCAATCGGCCGCGTCGCCGCGCTCAACGCCGGCCTCGGCGTCGGAGTCGGCGGCATGCAGCTCGACCGCCGCTGCGGCTCCGGACTCCAGGCGGTCCTGCAGGCCGCGCTGACCGTTGGCCAGGGCTGGGCGGATCTGATCGTGGCCGGTGGTGTCGAGGCGATGAGCCAGGCCGAGTACTACGCGCTCGGACTGAAGAAGGGGATCCGCGGCGACGAGCTCACCCTCGTCAACCGGATCGGCCGCGGCCGCACCACCGCGGGTGGGGAGAACTACCCGGTGCCCGGCGGGATGCTCGAGACCGCCGAGAACCTCCGTGCCGAGTACGGCATCGGCCGGACCGAGCAGGACGAATTCGCGCTGGTGTCCCAGGAGAAGGCCGTCGCCGCGACCAAAGCGGGACGGTTCACCGACGAGATCGTGCCGGTCACAGTGCCCGCGACCCGGCAGTCCCCCGGGACGGTGGTGACCCTCGACGAGCACCCCCGCCCCGGCCTCACCATGGCCGACCTGGCCCGGCTCCGTCCGGTCCGGCTGTCACAGGATCCGGACGCGACCGTGACCGCGGGCAACGCGTGCGGGCAGAGCGACGGCGCCTCGGTCTGCGTGGTCACCACCGCCGACCGCGCCGCTGAGCTCGGACTCACGCCGTACCTGCGCATCGTCACCTCCGCATTGGCGGGTGTGCCACCGCGCACGATGGGCATCGGGCCCGTACCGGCGGTGGCCAAGGCCCTCGATCGGGCCGGGCTGACGCTGGCGGACATCGACCTGATCGAGATCAACGAGGCGTTCGCCGCTCAGGTCATCGCCTGCCTACGGGAGTGGGACTTCACCGAGGCCGACTACGAACGGCTCAACGTCAATGGCTCCGGGATCTCCCTGGGGCACCCGGCGGGTGCCACCGGCTGCCGCATCCTCACCACGCTGGCGCACGAGATGCGCCGCCGCGGGAGCCGCTACGGCCTGGAGACGATGTGCATGGGCGGTGGCCAGGGACTTGCGGCGATCTTCGAGCGTGTCGCATGAAGGTCCTCTGGCTCTTCGCGCACCCCGAACCCCGATCCCTCAACGGCGCTCTCCGGGACGGCGCGGTAACCGCACTGGAAGAGGCCGGGCACGAGGTCGTCATGTCCGACCTGCACGCGATGGGGTGGAATCCGGTCGTCACGGCCGCGGACTACGGCCATGACCCGGCCGAGAGATTCCGGGTCGGGCCGGTGTCGGCCACCGCCCTCACCGCGGGCACGCTGAGTGCGGACGTGCTCGCCGAGCAGGCCAAGGTCGAGGCGGCCGACGCACTCGTCGTCCAGTTCCCGCTCTGGTGGTACGGCATGCCCGCGATTCTCAAGGGCTGGTTCGACCGCGTGTTCCTGAAGGGCTTCGCCTACGGCATCGAGGACCCCCGACACCCGGGCCGGACGCTGCGCTACGGCGACGGGAACCTCGCGGGCAAGCGCGCCCTGGTCGTGACCACCGCGGGCGGGCGGGGTCCGGCCCTCGGGCCGCGCGGGGTGAACGGCGAGATCGGCGAGCTGCTCTTCCCGCTCCAGCACGGCACGCTCTGGTACGTGGGTTACGACGTCCTGCCACCGGTCGTCGTCCCCGGCGCCAACCGCCTGTCCACAGAGGAGTTCGAGACCGCTGCCAAGGAACTCCGTGCGCGAGTCCTGGCGATCCCGACCACGGCGCCGATCCCGTTCCGCACTCAGAACGGCGGGGAGTACGACGACGACCTCGTCCTGCACGACCACCTCGCTCCCGGCCGCACCGGGCTCGGGGTGCACCTGCCGGACTGAACCTGCCTGAAAGACACCGCCTCACCGCACAGCGACACCTCATGCCGTTCGACGGCGCAGATTGGAGTGGTCATGACAGCACCGGAGCAGGCCGATGGCCGCCCGGCTCCCTTCCTCACCGAGGATCGACTCGCGATCCAAGCGATGGCCCGCGACTTCGCGATGACGGAGGTGCTGCCCGTCGCGAACGAGCTCGACCCGGTCCACGGCGAGATCCCGATGGAGCTGCGGGCGAAGATGGCCGAGCTCGGCTTCTTCGGGATTCTCATCCAGGAAGAGTACGGCGGGCTCGGCCTCGGGCTGAGCGAGTACGCGATCATCGTCGAGGAGCTGGCGCGCGCCTGGATGAGCGTGGCCAGCCTGATCGCCCGAGGCCAACAGTTCACCGCCGGCTTCGACGCCGAGCAGCGGAAGCGCTACCTGCCGGCCATGGCGCGTGGGGAGTTCCTCAGCGCGTTCGCGCTCTCCGAGGCCGAAGCGGGATCCGATGTCGCCAATCTGAGCTGCCGGGCGACACCGGATGGCGACGGCTGGCGCATCAACGGCCAGAAGATGTGGTGCACCTTCGCCGACGGCTCGGATTACCTGCAGGTCTTCGCCCGCACCCAGCCCGTCGACCCCGCCCACCGTTCCCACGGCGTGACCTGCTTCCTCATGCCCAAGGAGCGGGGCACTCTCCCCGAGGGCGTCACGGGAACACCGGTCCGCAAGATCGGCTACCACGGCTGGAAGACCTGGGAGCTCGCCTTCGACGACGCCTACGCAAGCGAGATCGTCGGTGAGCAGGACAAGGGCTTCCGGATCGCCATGGGGGACCTCGACACCGCCCGCATCCACACGGCCGCCCGTGCAATCGGCCTTGCCCGAGGCGCTTTGGAAGACTCCATCAGCTACGTCGACGAGCGGGTCCAGTTCGGCCGCCCCATCGGCGTCAACCAGGGCCTGCGGTTCAAGATCGCGGACATGGCGGCTCAGGTCGAGGCCGCCCGAGCGTTGATGTACCAAGTCTGCACCGAGGTCGACGCCGGGCGCCCCAGCGCCGTGCAGGCCTCGATGGTCAAGCTCGTGGCCTCCGAGATGGCCGAGCGGGTCACCAGCGAGGGCCTGCAGATCCACGGCGGCGCTGGCTACACCACCGACTTCCCCGCTGAGCGCTACTGGCGCGACGCCCGACTGACCAAGATCTTCGAAGGTACCTCCGAGATCCAGATGAGGATCATCTCCGACGCACTGCTGGGGAGGGCCGACCGTGCCTGAGACCTACCGTCCCCGCCGATCCTGCCTCGCCGTCCCGGGTTCCAGCCCGAAGATGATCGACAAGGCTCGGGGGTTGGCCGTCGATCAGGTGTTCCTCGACCTGGAGGACGCCTGCGCCCCGCTGGAGAAGCCGGGAGCCCGCAAGAACATCATCGCCGCGTTCACCGAGGGCGGCTGGGAGGGTAAGACCCGTGTCGTGCGGGTCAACGACCTGTCCACCCAGTGGGCGTACCGCGACGTCATCGAGGTCGTCGAAGGGGCTGGCGCCGACCTGGACTGCATCATGCTGCCCAAGGTTCAGACCGCCGCCCACGTCGTCTGGCTCGACGTGCTGATCACACAGATCGAGGCCGCAATGGGGCTTGAGTCCGGCCGGATCGGGATCGAAGCCCAGATCGAGGACGCGCGCGGCCTGCAGAACGTCGACGCGATCGCCGAGGCCTCGCCCCGGCTGGAGACCATCATCTTCGGACCCGCGGACTTCATGGCCAGCACGAACATGCGCGGGTTCGTCGTCGGTGACCAACCGCTGGGCTATGACGTCGGCGACGCCTTCCACTACCCCCTCGCGCGCATCCTGATGGCCGCACGGGCGAACGGGCTGCAGGCCATCGACGGCCCCTACGTCCAGATCCGCGACGAAGCAGGTTTCCGCAAGGTCGCAGGCCGCTCCGCCGCCCTCGGATACGACGGCAAATGGGTGCTGCACCCTGGCCAGGTGGACGCGGCGAACGCGGTCTTCAGCCCCCGCCAGGAGGACTACGACCACGCCGAGAACATTCTCGACGCCTATGCCTGGTCCACCTCCGAGGCGGGCGGCGCCCGGGGTGCGGTCATGCTCGGAGACGAGATGATCGACGAGGCATCCCGGAAGATGGCTCTGGTGATCGCCGGTCAAGGACGCGCGGCAGGGATGAAACGCCAGGACGTGTGGCAGCGACCCGAGGCGGGTGCCTAATGCAGTTCGGACGCTGCCTGGAGGAGTTCGAGATCGGGGCGGTCTACAAGCACTGGCCCGGTAAGACGGTCACCGAGTACGACGACCACCTCTTCTGCCTCCTCACGATGAACCACCATCCCGCCCACCTCGACACGCACTACGCCGAGAACACCACGCAGTTCAAGCAGAACATCGTCGTGGGCAACTATGTCTACTCGCTGCTGCTCGGAATGTCGGTCGCCGACGTGTCCGGCAAGGCCATCGCGAACCTCGAAGTGGAATCACTCCGGCACATCGCCCCGACCTTCCACGGCGACACCCTCTACGGTGAGACAGAGGTGCTGGCGGTGACCCCGTCCCGCTCCAAGGACGACCGCGGGGTGGTCCACGTCGAAACTCGCGGGTACAAGCAGGACGGCACCGTCGTCTGCGTGTTTCGGCGCAAAGTGCTTGTGCCGACTCGGGCCGCCCATACTGAGCATGGCGAGCAACCTGGCCGTCCGGCACCGCGGCCGTGACATCGGGCGGTGCCGGGTGACCGGCACCGTCGGATGCCGCGGACGGCGATTCGGCTCGCTGTCGCGCTAGTCGGGTCCTCGCCGCGTCTGACGTCGCGCCAGTACAGCCAGACCTCGGGAAGCAGGATCTTGTCGATCAGCCGTTGCATCGTCGGCTGGAACAGATCCGGTGCCGCCGGAAGCCGATGGCGGTGCGTCAGCCAGTGCATAGGCCATGTAGGCGAGCTGGATCGATAGCCGACGATCCTCTCGTTTGCGGATATCCACATCGGACTGTACCTCCCCCCGGGGGCGGACGCCGGTGACGAACAGGTCGCTCGTGTCAGCTCCGGAAAGCTTGCAGGGTCGGGATCCGGCCCCGTTCGATATGCGCGTAGGCGACGGCTTCGGCCACCCGCTCGTTGCCGGAGCAGATGGCGTTGAACAGCTCGTGGTGCTCCTGGCATGCGGCGTCCTGGTCGCGAGGTCAGGTAGAACAGCCACACCATCCGTGGCGTCACCGTGCTGCCGAGCGAGGCAAGCAGCTCGTTTCCGGTCGTGCGCATGACGGCCTGATGGAACACCGCGCTCGCTTCGGCGACGCCCAGCGGTGACTGTACGTCGAGTGATTTGTGCTGGCGTGTCAGGGCTTCCTCCATCGCGGTCACGTCCGCACCGGCGCCGACCCGGCGGGCGGCCAGTGCCGCCGCCGACACCTCGAGGCTGAGCCGGACGTCGAATAGGTTGTGGATGGCCTGCGTCGTCCAGGTCCACACGATCGCGCCGCGGCGCGGCAGGCTCTGCGCTAGGCCGTCGACCTCGAGCTGCTGGATCGTCTCGCGCAGCGGGATGCGCGACACCGACAGGTCGACGGCGAGCTTCTGCCCCGGCAGCCTTGAGCCTTGCGGGTAGGTGCCGACGATGATGCGTTCGCGCAACGTCGTGTACACCTGCGCGGACAGCGACTCAGCTGCGGTGTCCATTTCGGACTCATTCGACCTCATGACGCCGCCAGCTGTGCGATCAGCCGGTTGTCCAGGATCGTGCGTAGCTCACGGCGCGCGGTCTCCCGTTCCGTGGCGGGTGCGGCGGCCAGGCGTGTGTGCAGCCGGGTGAGCACATCCTCGGCGCCGAGGCTCGCGGTGGACAGTACGAACCGGATATGGTGCCCGCCTCGCTGGTGGTGTTGCTGGAGCAGGCGGAAGAGCTGGCGCGCGACGATCCTCTTCAGGCAGCGTTTGATGTCTCGGAGTGTTTTGCCTTCGGCCAGTCGGCGGTTGATGTATGCGCGGGTCGCGGGATCGGTGCGGCTGCGGGTGAGCACGATGGTGTGGAGCGCGCGGTTGAGCTGGCGGTCCCCACCGCGATACCGAACCGCCCCGTACTCCGGGTTGCGCCGTCGATAGCTGCCAGAGTTGTACTCAGGCAGGAGAACCTGTTCGATGAACTGGTCCAACCGATCAAGGTAGACGTTGGACAGCAGCGGGGAGACCACGCCACCCTGCGGCGCACCACTGAGTGTTGCGTTCCACCGCCAGTCCTCCAAATATCCGGCCTTGAGCATCTGGCTGATCAGCCGCAGGAACCGTCCATCATGGATCTTCTCGCCCAGGATCGACAGCATGACTCGTGGTCAAGACTGCCGAAACAGTCAGAGATATCTCCCTCGATGAACCAACGTGTTCCCTTCCAGGTCCGCGACACCTCGGTTAACGCGGTGTGGCAGCCCCGGCCTGGGCGGAAGCCGTGGGAGCGGCCTGAAAACTGGACGTCGTAGTACGCCTCCAACAACAGGCGGACCACTTCAGCGACCAGCTTGTCCGACCACGTTGGCAGCCCCAGCGGACGCGTTTTCCCGTTCTTCTTCGGGATATGCACCCGCTTGGCAGGAGACCACCGATAGCGCTCCTCGCGGAGCGCGTCGATGATCCCTCGGATCTTCTCCAAGGACATGCCGTCCACGGTCTCCCCGGTGACACCGTGCGTCATCGAGCCCTTGTTGGCGTAGATGCGTCCGTACGCCACGAGATACAGCTCAGTGTTGAACAGCTGTCGGTACAGCCTCTCGATCGGCAGTCCTCTCTCACCGCGTTTACGGATGACATCCAGCACCGTTTCAGCGTCCTGCATTACGCATGCTTCCCATCGCTGGACGTCCTGATCACCTGTGCCCCTTCGCCCTGTGGCCCGGTTTTCCCGGCCTCCGTGGCGGGTCGTTACTCCCGCGACTACTACGGGCACTCCGTCGCCATAGGGCTCGCGCCCTGTAGGCGATCCCGTGGTACGTCTCCGCTGTACGTATCGAGCGCGACGTAGGCCGCCCACTCATCTCCTTGACCACCCACGCTGGGTGGTGTCCCGCACCATGGAGGTTGCCCCGGCCCATGATCCAAACCAGGACATGGCACGGGCGCCGGTTCCAGGCGTCATTCCGGCGAGCGCGCACATTCGCTACAGGAGATTGGGCTTCAAGCAATCCAGCCTTGACCATATCGCGCGGGTCTCGCAGCACCTCGCCCTGAACGCCTCCAGACGACCACCGCTTCCCTGACATGCTCTCGTCCCCTCCCGCTTTCGCGTTCAGGTAAGTCAGGCGACCCAAGAACCTTCCTCCAAGTTCCTCCCAGCTGAGCTGGGGATACAGCGAAGCGCCTCACGGCGCACATCATGCGAGCAACTGGGGGACAAAGTCATGCCGGACCTGACGACCAGGGCTCCAAGATCAGAGCCACGAAAACGGTAACGGGGGGGCTGATCACGGCAGCTTGAAGTGCTGGTAATCGCTGGGGTCCGCCCAGTGGCCGCCCCAGGTCCAGCCGCGGTCGGTGAAGACGCGCACCGCAGGGTCGCCGTCGTGCAGCAGACCGACGTCCTTGCGTGTGCGATCCAGATATCGTGCTGCCGTTGTCGGTTCGAAGGCGCCGGTCTTGTACACCGAGGGGTTGAGCAGTGGGTTGATGTCGATGGCCCTGCCCAAGGCGTGCTGGGACCACTCGCTGCTTCCGGGAATGCCCCGGCAGTTGAACGCGGAGGTGTTGTTGTCCTCCATCGACAACTCGTCTTCGGCTCCGGGGTAGTGGTCCGGGGTCTGGATGCGCTGGATCGGGAAGCGCAGGCGGAAGAGCTCATCGAAGACAGTGATCGTCTGCTCGACCCGGTCTTGGTTGACGATCAGCTGCCCGGTGTGCGGCCTTCCGTCCATGTCCAGATACGGCACGTCGACCAGGCGGAGGTCCTCCGGCGGCACTGGGCAGCCGGGATGCCAGCTCGCCCCCAGATCGCCGGCGGTGACCAGGTGAACAGCGGTTTCGGCGGGAGGAGGCTGGGCGGTTGCCGGCGGCGGGGCCGGCGGCGTGGCGACCGGCGGTGCTGGGCGCGGCGCATTGGCCGGCGGCGGTCCGCCGCAGGCGAGCACGAATCCGGTGGCCTGCCGGCTGACGACCACCCCGTCGCGCGCCAACAAGCTGACCTCACCGGCATACGACGGGTGTGGATGCCCCGGCGACGTCTGGGTCCCCGCAGCGAGTTGTCCTTGTGCCGCCGCGATCGGCGCGGGGTTCAGACCCACCTCGCCGGGCTGGCCGTCGCGCAACGCACGGGCCGACTCGGGTCCCGGCGCGGGGATCGGGGGCGGGGCGGCCAGCTGTGGCGGCGAGGGTTGCTCACCGCGAAGCAGCAGGATCGAGGCGGTGGCCGCCCCGGCGATCACGAGCAGGATGGCCACGACGGCGATTCCCCGCAGCGGAACGTTGCCGTGCCGCAATTTCCCACGCATCCGCGCCCCGCGCCGGTCGAAGGATCAGGACTCAGAAGCATTATCCCCCTTATGACCCGCAGGTCAGCGCTGTTCGTCGCCGAGGAACTCGCCGGGGCGGTAGTGCACGAGGTTGCTGTCGCCGAGGTGGCTGGCGTCGGCGGCGTTGAGCGCTTTCGGTGTCGTCAGTCCCGCCCAGTGCGAGGTTTCCGCACGGGTGGTGATGGCCGCCACTGCACTCACGGCTTCTGCCGGGGTGAAGGCGCAGTGGCCAGGCCGGGCGACGAAAGCCGATCGCTGCAGGAGTGTGCTTATCGCGATGTCGCGAATTGTCCAGGAGCTCGACTATCCCCGACGAGGCCGACCACCCGATCAACCGAACCCTGCTGGCCGCACCCTCATTCTGGTGAGTTCAGCGCCCCCGGCATGACCGCCGTGTACCCGGATCGCCACGTAGCGCGCGGCACCGGCCAAGCGCACTGTCGTGCTCCTGCGGGAGGTCGGTGGGGGCGCTGGCGTGTACGTACGCCCGTCGGTGCTCGTTTCGACGGTGACGGCGGGCGGCAGCCCGTCGGTCCACGTCAGTTCGACCTCACCGAGCTGCCAGACCGCGCCGAGGTCGACGACCATCCGGCCGTCGGGGCCCGGGTGCCAGGAGGTCCGCTCGTCGCCGTCGACCGCTGCGCTCGGTGCGGACATCCCCGGGGGCAGCGGTTCGGTCGGGAACGTTGTGGCCCCCAGGGCGAGATCGTCCAGTGGGTAAGGTCGGGTGTTGCGGGCCTTGATCGTCACCGTGCGGCGTCCCGGCACCGCCACGTGGCGCGGTGGCTCCCCGGCGGGCTGCACCTGGAGGCGCAGTGGCGGTCCGGCGGGTGCCGTGAGCCGGAGTGTCGCGCCGTCGGCGACGGTCGCCTGTAGGCCGGCGGGCAGATGCGGCCCTGCGGCGGCGCGCACGGTAAACCAAGCCGGTTCGACCCGTCCTTCCGCTTCGGCCAACGACATCGCGAGTTCACTGCCGGCCTTCGTGATCACCTGAACGCCACGGTAGAGCGAGACGGCGCCCCCGGCCTCGGGCAGTGCGACGGTTCCGCGCGCCGCCGAGCCGGACAGATTGAGCATGACGAGGTATCCGTCGACCACGGAAGTGCGCACCGTGGCGGCACTGGACGTCGGACGCGGTGCCGTCGCCGCGGTGGCCAGGGTGCGCGGATCCGGGTGGCATTGGACTTGCAGAGGTGCCGCGCTGCCGTCGGAGAGCAGGATCTGGTCACCGGTGACGGTGATCGGGTTCGAAGAACCGGTCACGACGAACCCGGCACGCCCATCGACGTTGAGCCAGTCTCCGTTGGTGCTGACCGCCGGTCGCGGGTAGGTTGCCGCGGCGGTCCAGGTATCCCCGTCCTGCGAGGTCTCGATGCGGTAGCGCCGTCCGGCCGCAGCCTCCCACACGATTTTGACGCGGTCGAACCGCTGTGCCGAGCCAAGATCGACGGCGAGCCAGCTGTCGGCCCGCGGGCGATCGACCGTGGCGACCGCCCAGCGCGTGGTCGCATCGCCGTCGGTCGCGTACTTCGCTTCCTTGCCTGGCGACGCTGACGAGGCGAACGCGGTACCCGCGCGGGCGAGGTCGGTCCCGTCGGTGCCATCGCGCACTTCGAAGGACAACACCGAATAGCCGTACGTCGGATCCGGTAGCACGCCGAGCATCCGGACGTAGCGTGCCGTGACCGCGGGGAAAGCGACCTCGTCGGTCCGGCCGCCGCCGGGCGGGGGAGCGGCCGGGACGGTCACGGTCCCCTCCGCGGTGTGGTAAGTGCGTTCACCGTTCAGTCCCGGAATGCCAGGCATGTCGAGGTTGTAGACCGACACGACGCCCTCTCCGGAGGCCAAGCCGGTCGTCGCGTATACGGCGGCACCCGAGGGCAGCGTGGCGAAACCGGCGTAGCCGTTGTCGAACTTCAGCACCGCTGCGGTCGCGTCGAAACCGTCCCGCACCTTCGTCCAGGTCGCGGCGTTCCGCTTCAGCGTCTTGAGCGCCGTCGACGGCAAGAGCATCGGCGTCGCACCGCTTACGACGAACAGCCAGTCGTCGTGGTGGGGCTGCCAGGCGAACTTGACGAAGCCCGGCTTGCTCACCGCCGCCGTCCACGCGGAAGACGTTCGGTGCGCCATCAATCCAGGCTTCTCACCGAAATCGCTCACGCCTATCGCGTACGCGTCGAACTCGGCCTGGCTCACCGCCTGCACCGGGCCACTGTGACTCGCGCGCCACTCGTGCAGCAGGTAGCTGATCGCGATTTCCGCGCGGGCCTCTGGCTCGTACTTCGGCTCACCGGAGAACTTCGTGATGCGATCGGCCGGCGGGTACGCCTGGTAGGGCTCGAGCCGCTCGGCAAGCTGCACCTCGGCGCGTGCGGCGTAACGGTCGCCGAGGACTTGGGCGCGGAAGGCGAGCGGGAGGACGTCGCGGCCGTAAAGATGTTCGCGGTCCGCCACCATCGGCATCAACGGTTCGCCCGCGTCGCTGGCCATCAGCAGCATGGTGTGCCACAGCCGCTCGCCGTTCGGCTGTGCGGTGAGCACCTCCGGCAGCGGCTGCCCCGCGAGCAGGAAATGCATCGCGTTGCGCCCGGAGGTGCGCCACAGCTCCTCCTGATAGTGCGGGCCGAACGAACCGTGGTTCTCGACCAGGAACGTGTCGTACAGGTTCTCGGCGGTGTTGGCTGAGATCGGCACGCCGTCCACCACACGCGGGTTGGCAAGGTCTGCGACGGGCAGGCTCGTCTCGTTGCGGCTCCACCTACCAAACCACTCGCGCCACGCCACGGCTTGCGGGTCATCCGGTGCCCAAGCGATTCCCGGGGTCAGTGCCTGGGCGTAGACGCCCATCTCCTCTAACTTGGTGTCCCCGACGTGCCCACCGGACAATCCCAGTGGCGTCCAGCCGCCCGACAGCGGGTCGTCACCTGAGCCCAGCCCCGCCGTGTAGACCGCTTGGCCGATCGCGATCTGGTCTAGGTTCGACCGTGTGGCATCGTCCAGATTGCTCCACAGTAGACGACCGGCGAGCTGGAAATAAGACTGGAACGTCGTGTCGAAGTACAGCCGGCGCCCCCACTCGGTGCCGCCGGTGATCACGTTCGATGCGGCGAAGTGGCGGATCGTGTCGACGGTGTGCCGGTGCAGCACCTCCCGCTCGACCCCAGCGACCGTCGCGTCGTAGCCCTCCCTGGTCAGCAGGACGGCGTTACCGAGAATCACGGCGAACGTGAAGTCCTTGGCAGGGTAGATTCCCGCGGCCCGGTCGAACTGTCGCTCGGCCCAGCGCGTGTGCCGCAGCAACACCCTCAGGTAAGTTGCCGCCACGTCGTCCGAGGCGCCCTGGCGCTGCGAAACGGTCGGCTGCGCGGCCACCGCCCGTGCCCAGGCCATCGGCGTCACCAATCCGGCGGCCACGAGCGCGAGTCCACCTGCGCCGGACGCCTGGAGAATCCGTCGGCGAGAGTGCTCAATACTCAATGTTCTCCACCCCGTTGACAACGCTGTCAGCGACGATCACTCGATTCTGGTTCGATCCGGCGCGGAGAGGCAATGTCGCCGGGCAAACCTGTCCGTTTTCGGACAACCCCACCACCCGGGACGATCCGCGCGACCCGACGCGCTGTTGGCCTGTCGGTCAACACAACGAAGGTCCCGTCGATCGCGCTGGCCGGTGTTCTAGTCGCCACTCATTGGCATCCAGGGCGGTTTGCTCGGAGCCGGCAAGTGCGTAACGTTCGACAGTGGTCAGCGTTCCCATCGGCACCGCCACCGGGCGAGAGGTGTCGTTGCGGTAGTGCGGCACCAGCATGTGGTTACCGGGAGGGCTCACCAGGCCGTGGTGTGCCGGGGGATGGGAAGGTGCGCTGGGGTTCATCGATGCCGTATGCCTTCTCCCTTGACCCACCGCCGCGTAAGGAGGTCATGAACGGCCGTAGGGCGAGACCGGTTTTCCGACGGCAGGTTTGGGTCCGGGGCAGATGCGCTGGGTCATGACGGTGCTGCGGCACGTCCCGTGCGCCATCTTCCGCAAGCTCCCGTTCTGACGACGGTTTTCCCAGTGGGGCCGTCGAGGTCCGTTCCCGGCCGTTTTCGTCTGCGGCGTTCACGCCGCGGAAAGCCCTGGCCACCAGAAGGTTTCGTGTGATCGTTCGCGTTCTGCGGGTGGCCTGACCGCGGGTTGTGCGAAAAATAGGGCTCTTGTGATGTTTCCGTGGGTGGTGTGATCTGCTGTTTTGGCCCCGGAGACAGGCGCACGGTGATTGAGGATGTGGAGTTCGACGAGGCTGGGCAGCGGCTGGTGGTGCGTGTGCGCGCCCGCAAGCGCGGGCGGCCTCGTTGCGGGCGGTGCGGGCGGCTGTCCGGGCGGTATGACCGGGGTGAGGGCCGCCGCCGGTGGCGGGCTCTGGATGTGGGCACCGTGAAGGTGTTCCTGGAGGCCGAGGCATCCCGTGTGCGCTGCCATGAGCACGGCCCCACCGTGATAGCGCTGCCGTGGGCGCGTCACGGCGCGGGACACACCTACGCCTTTGATGCCACGGTGGCGTGGCTGGCGGTGCGATGCTCGAAGTCGGCGGTGTGCGAGCTGATGCGGATCGCCTGGCGCACTGTCGGCGGGATCGTGGCCAGGGTCTGGGCCGACACTAAGATCCAGGTCGACCGGTTCGCCGGTTTGCGGCGGATCGGGGGCCGATGAGATCTCCTACAAGCGTCACCACCGCTACCTCACCGTGGTGGTCGATCACGACACCGGCCGCCTGGTCTGGGCCGCCCCAGGGCACGACAGCGCGACACTGAACCGGTTTTCCGATGCCCTCGGCGACCAACGCGCCGCTGAGATCACGCACGTCACCGCTGACGCCGCACAGTGGATCGCCGACACCGTCACCCGCCGCGCTCCGAACGCGATCCGCTGCGCCGACCCATTCCACATCGTGGCGTGGGCTACCGAGGCGTTGGATGCCGAGCGGCGGCGGGCCTGGAACGACGCCCGGGCCCTGGCCCGCGCCGAGGGCGTCCGTGGCCGGGGACGCCCCCGCGCCGATTCCCCGGCCCGCCCCGCACACGAGAAGGCCAAGCGGCTGAAAAACGCCCGCTACGCGCTATGGAAAAACCCGGAAGACCTCACCGAAAACCAGGCCGCCAAGCTGGCTTGGATCGCCACTACCGACCCCCGGCTACATCGGGCCTACCTGCTCAAAGAAGGACTCCGCCACGTCTTCAAGGTCAAGGGAGACGCCGGGAAACAGGCCCTGGAAAAATGGGTCGACTGGGCCCGCCGCTGCCGGATCCCCGTCTTCGTCGAGTTGCAGAAACGCATCGTCAAACACCGCGCCGCGATCAACGCCGCGCTGGAACACGGCCTGTCCCAAGGACTGATCGAGTCCACCAACACCAAAATCCGCCTACTGACCCGCATCGCCTTCGGATTCCGCAGCCCCGAAGCATTCATCGCCCTGGCCATGCTCGCCCTCCGCGGCCACCCTCCCTCCCTCCCTCCCTCCCTCCCCGGACGAACATGACACCCACGGATCAGTCACAAGAGCCATTTTCGGGAGGATTTTGGGAGGATCGGTTTCGGTCGCCCGACTAGTGGAGGATGCCGCCGAGGCGATCGCGTCGGCGTATGTTCAGTCGAGCGATCTTGTCGGGATCTGCGATAGGCGTGGGTAAGGGGTTCAGCGGGCCGGACGCACCAGCAACCGCAACCTGTGCAGTAGATTCCGTGGCAGCCGGTGCAATGACGCCGCGATAAACGCCCGATCGGCCGTGCCGAACCGCGCCCTGTTCTTACCGAGTTGCCGTTCCAGCACCATGATCTGATGGTGCAAGGCGAGGATCTCGTCGTCCTTGTCCCGGTCACTCATCGGCAGCAAGCGCAGCATCGCGAACGCATTCGTCACACCCAGATAGGCCAGTCGTAGCAGCACAGTCGATCATCATGCCGTGGCGTTCGACAAGCCGAGAGCGTTCACTTGACCGACTGCGTTCGATCCACCCCTGCGCCATGCCCCGCCCCGTCTCACCTGCGCGGACGAGGTTATCGGCAAGGGCAACGTCCACTTCCTGGTCACCAGGCGACGATGCCAGCGCAGGACTGTGCCTGGGGTGATCAATCGGTGCGTGCGCAGCGCTTTCGGCAGCAACCGGATCAGTGACGTAGTGACATGGCCCGAGATCATGCCTTGTCCGCCGAGCGCACCGTCACCGCAGTTCGGAGGACACGGACCAACTTGTTGAACCCCACGGGGTGCCAGGCCACATTTGGCGGCGACACCCCATTGCCGAGCCAGGGGGACGACCGTCGCCGCGTGAACCTCTGATGCAACCGGCGGGGCGCCCGCTCGTGGGAGCCCCGCCGGTTGCGGAGCGGTCTACTGCGGCGGCGCGAGTTCGATCGTGTGGAGGACGATCCCGTCGATGTCGCGGAGCCGGACCGTCAT
>NZ_JBFAIN010000045.1:0-6863 GCF_040654735.1 Saccharopolyspora sp. NPDC050642
ATCTACCAGGAGCTTCACCATTTCACCCGCAACGACACACCCCACCAGCCCTGACCCGCAAAGATCAGGATGAAAAAGGCTCATTGAAATTGCGGCAGGACACGTTGGGGCGCTCGACGATCGGGTGAATTCTCGCGCCGTGAGGATCTTGCCGTGCTAGATCAAGCTGGCCAGTGCCCAGCTCTCGCAGGAGGCCCGCGTGGGATCCCAGCTCGGTCGTCTCGCCCAACTAGGTTCTGCCCTCGCCGTGGCGGGGGCGCTGCTCGCGCCCACCGCGCACGCGGCCGACGAGTTCGAATACGTGGCGATGGGCGATTCGGCGGCCGCCGGGCCGCTCACGCCGAACCCCGACCCGAACCTGCTCTGCTTCCGCTCCAGGGAGAACTACCCGCGGGTGGCGGCCCGGCTGATCGGCGCGAAGCTGACCGACGTCTCCTGCTCGGGCGCGAAGATCGAGGACTTCTCCGGCAGGCAGCACGGCATCATGGCCCCGCAGTACGCCGCGCTCAGCGACCGGACCGACCTGGTGACGGTCACCATCGGCGGCAACGACGTATCGCTGGTGCAGGCGGCGGTTTCGTGCGTGAACCTGCTCCCGGATCCGTTCGGATCGTCCTGCGCGGACGAGTTCACCGCGGGCGGCGGGGACGAGCTCGCGGCACGGATCGACGCGCTCGTGCCGCGCTTCGACGACTCGCTCGCGCAGATCAGGCACCGGGCGCCGAACGCCGAGATCGTGGTGGTCGGCTACGGCACCTACCTCCGGCCGGGCGGCTGCTACCCGAAGGAGCTGGTCTGGGCGCGCGACGCGGACTACATCCAGTCCAGTGTGGACAAGTTGAGCGCGATGCTCGGCGAGCGGGCGGCGACGCACGGCGCGCAGTTCGTCGACCTCGGCCCGGTCAGCGAGGGCCACGACGTCTGCGCAGCCCCGGCGGAGAAGTACTACGAGGGCCTGGTCCCGACGTCGTTCGCGGCGCCGTTGCACCCGAACGCCAAGGGCATGCAGGCCTTCGGCCGAACCGTCGCGGAAGCCGTGCAGCACATCCGGTCCTGACCCGACCGAGAAAGCCCCCGCACCTGTGAACTGCTCCCCTGGAGTCGGAACCGAATTTCTCAGTCCAACTCCAGGGGACCAGTTCATGTTGCGGGGGCTTTCTGCTGCTACAAGACCGAGTTCCCGCAGATGTTCCCCGGGAAGAACGCCTGGGCCAGCGCTTCGCCCAGCTCGCGGGGGTCGGGCCGGCCGACGTGGCGGCGGAAGCGGTCCAGGTACAGCCCGAGCTGGCACGCCCGGTCGTGCCGGGCGCGCGCGGTCGCCAGCGCGAGCGCGTGCTGGATGTTGTCCTCTTCGGTCCGGAACCAGTTCAGCGCCGCCTGCGCCGTCGGCAGGTCGGGCAGCTCGGCGAGCGGGTGCGCGGCCTGCTGCCCGGGCCGCCGCGCCGGACCTTCGACCGCGCGCAGGCCGCTTTCGGCGGCGTGCAGGTAGTAGTCGAGCAGCCGGGTGATCGCGGCGTCCCGGTCGGCCGCGGGCTCCGCCGCGGCGAGGGTCGCCGAGTGGAGCCGGACCAGGTCGTGCCGCCCGTACCGGCCGGGGCCGGTCACGTGCAGCAGGTTGACCGCCACCAGGCTCTCCAGCCGGGCCTGGTTGTCCCGGAGCCTGGTGCCCGCGAGCGCGGCGGCCGCGAAGTAGTCGACCTCGGCGCCGGGGTGCTCGCCCAGCAGCCGGAACAGCCGTGCCGACGCGTCGTCGAGCCGCCGGTAGCTGGTGGTCAGGGCGGCGCGGATGCTCCCGCCGGAATCCGGCAGCGACAGCCTGGTCAGCCGGTGGCGCTCGTCGGAGTAGATGTCGGCCAGCGAGCGGATCGTGAAGTGCGGATGGCTGGCGCCGCGGGCGGCGGCGATCCGCAGCGCCAGCGGGAGCCGGTCGCACAGCTCCGCCAGCTCGGCAGCCGCGGCGGGTTCGGCGGCGATCCGCTCGGAGCCGAGCAGCAGCCGCAGAACGGCGACCGCCGCCTGCCGGTCCAGCACCGGCAGCGACAGCCGGACCGCTCCCTCGGTGGCCGCCAGGTCGTCCAGGCGGCTCCGGCTGGACACCAGCACCACGCAACCCGAGTTGCCGGGCAGCAGCGGGCGGACTTGCGCGGCCGAACGCGCGTTGTCGAGGACCACCAGCAGTCGCCGGTCCGCCAGCACCGAGCGGTACAGCGCGGCGCGCTCGTCGAGTTCGTCGGGGATCCGCGCGGCAGGCACCCCGAGCGCGCGGAGGAAACCGCTGAGCGCCTGCGCCGGAGCCACGGGATCCGCGTCGTCGAACCCGCGGAGGTCGACGAACAGGCAGCCGTCCTCGAAGTCCGCGGCCACCTGGTGCGCCCAGCGCAGCGCGAGCGCGGTCTTGCCGACGCCCGCCGGGCCGGTGAGGATCCGGATCGGGCCGTCGTCGTCCAGCGCCGCGTCCAGCTGCGCGAGTTCGGCGCCGCGGCCCACGAAACCCCGGTTCTCCCTGGGCAATTGCGAGGGAACGCGAGTCGGCGGCCGCCCGTCGTCGGCGCTGAGCACGGTGTGGAAGGCCTCCTGCAGGCCGGTTCCGGGGGCGACGCCGAGTTCGTCGGCGAGGCGGGTCCGCGTGTCGTGGAAGACGTCGAGCGCCTCGGCCTGCCGGCCGGCCTGGTGCAGGCTCAGCACCAGCAGCTCCACCAGGGGTTCGCGCAGCGGCCGCATCGCGACGGCCTCCCGGAGCTTTTCGATCGCCTCGGCGGCGCGACCGAGCCGGTTCAGCCGCCGGGCCAGCTCGTGCACCGCGGTGACCACCGACTCGTCCAGCCGGTCCGAGACGTCGCGGCGCAGGCTTTCCGACTCGACGTCGGCCAGGGCCGGGCCGCGGCGCAGGGCGAGTGCGGCGCGCAGCAGGTCGACGGCCTCCTCGTCGGACGCGTTCCTGGCGTCCGCGATCAGGTCCTCGAACCGCGTCACGTCGAGCAGCGAGCGGGGCGCCAGCAGCAGGTAGCCGGGGGAACGGGTGACGAGTTCCACGCCGTCGCCGAGGTCCTTGCGCAGCTGGGCGATGTGGCCCTGCAGCGAGGCCCTGGCCGTGGGCGGCGGATTGCCGTTCCAGGCGATGTCCATCAGCCGGTCGACGGAGACGACGCGGTTGAGGTCGATCGCCAGCGCCGCGAGGACATTGCGCCGTTTGGCGGCACCGATGGCCGCTGCTCGGCCGTCCGACCGCAGCAATTCCACCGGGCCCAGCAAGCGAATCCGCGGTTGTGGTCGGGTTCTCGGAGAAGACATCCGCTCCCGATCGAGTCGTTCGTCGGCGAGTGCACCCGCCAACGCTCGCGTTGGTCCGGCGTTGGTCCGGCGTTGGCGGCGAGTGCGATCATAACCAGGTGATGTTCTGTCTGGGGGATTCATGAGCGAAGACGTAAAAGAACGGGCAAAGCTCTCGCTCGTTCGGTCCGTGTCCGGCGTCAAGCACTTGCGCAAGGCGGTGGAATCGGAAGGCTTGCGCCTGGACCCGGCGGCCGGTGCGGAGATCCGCTCCGCCCTGGAGGATCAGATGTCCACAGTGGACGACTGGTTGGCCAGGTCCGCTTCGCTCACCCAGCACGCGCCGTTGGGGCAGAACCCGGTCGGCGAGGCCATGGCGGCGAAGTTCGCGAACCGCGCCGAAGGCGACGAGAACTCCTTCACGGCAGTGCTCACGAGCTACCGGGAGGTCCTGGAAGAAGCCCGCGACGCCATCGTCGCCGCGATGCGCGAGTACCGGGACATCGAGGAGCACGTGTCGGACTCCTTCCGGAAGCTCGTTTGATGGGACCGGTTTCGGCCGGGCGCACCGATCCGCAGTCGAGGGGAAAAGACCGGACATGACCCAGGAGACCGCTGGGCCGGACGTCGACATCGCGTTGACCGAGACGCAGAACTGGGCCTCGCGCAGCCACCGCGAGCTCTACGAGGCGGTGCACACCGGCAACGATCCCGGCCGCGTCGGCCAGCTGGCCGACGAGTGGAACCGGTTGAGCAGCGAGCTGGCCGAATCCGCGACGCGCATGGGCGAGCGGCTGCGGGCCACCGAAGCGGGCTGGCAGGGCGAGGCCGCCGAAGCGGCGCGGTCGGCGATCCAGCAACTGGCCGACTGGAACCACGACGCGGGCACGACCGCGGGCGCGATGGCGGAGCGGGTCGCGGTGCAGGGGCGGATCATGGAAACCGCCAAGGCCGAGATGCCCGAGCCGGTCGGGGGCGGTGAGATGATCAACGCGGTGGCGGCCATGACCTTCGCCACCGGCAACATGGAGGGCTTCCGGCAGGCCTGCGTCGACCTGAAGGCCCACCAGGACCGGTCCGCCTCCGCCCACGAGCAGGCGGTCCAGGTGATGACCTGGATGGAGGGCGAGTCCCGCAACATCGACGGCGACACCCCGAAGTTCACTCCCCCGCCGAACCCGGTCACGAACGACGAGCCGGTGCCGCTGCAGAAGCAGCACGTGGCCGAGCGCGCCGAGCTCAAGCCCCAGAACGTGGGCACGGATCCGGAAGCGCCGAGCTCGACCTCGCCGAACTCCGCGCCGGGCGACGTCATGGAAACACAGCGGCTGACCGCGAAGGTCGAGCCGCTGCAGGGCAGCCAGCCCGGTGGCGCCCCGACGCCGTTCCAGGGGCCGGGCCCCGGCGGTACCGGGCCGATGGATGCGCCGACGAAGACGTTCTCGGCTCCGCCGCTCGGCAACACTCCGACGATGGATCCGCCGACGAAGTCCTTCTCGGCCCCGCCGCTCGGCAACACCCCGCCGCCGCTGGGCAGCACCCCGTCGATGGATGGCCCGACGCGGTCGTTCCGGCCACCGGAGATGCCGCCCCTCGGGGACTACCAGCCCAAGACCACGACTTCCCAGGGCACGGGCGGTGTCCACCCGCCGGGCAACCTGCCGCCGCTCGGCGACGACCGGCAGCACCAGCCGCGGCCGTTCCAGGGGCCGGACGGCGGCCCCTACATGACCGGGCCGCGCGTGAACCGTCCCAACCAGCCCAACCGGCCCGGAAACCAGACCGGACCCGGCGGATGGCGCGGGCCGATCCCGCCGATCCCCGGCACGGGTGGCGGCCCGGGCGGGCCCGTCATGCCCGGTTCCGGCCCCGGCGGTGGCTCGGGCTTCCGCGGCGGACCGGTCGGCCTGTCCAGCGCGGGCGGCGGTTCTGGTGTGGGCGGCGGTTCCGGTGTGGGCCCGGGCGGGACGTCGGGCGTGGGTCCCGGCGGAGTGTCGGGCACCGGCCGCGGACCCGACGGCGGGTTCGCCGGTCGCGGAGGCGCCGGCATGCCCGGACAGTCCGGCGCGGCGGGCGCCCCCGGGATGGGGCCGATGGGCGGCGCCCAGCGCGGCCAGGGCGAAGGCCAGGAGAAGGAACGCACCAGCAAGTACGTCGAGGGCGGCCCGGTGGTCGAGGTGCCTGGCGCCGACCTGCCGCCGCCGGTGATCGGCGAGGGCAAGCGGAAGAAGCAGCAGGGCCAGTGATGACCACGACGACAGCGCCGGACTTCGCGCTTTCCGCCGCCGAATTCGACCTCGTGCACGGCGCGCTCGGCCTGGGCCGCGTCCCGTTCCCGCTGGAGGTGCCGAGCCTCGGCGCGACGATGGAGGAGCGCGCCGAGCTCGCCGCCGATGCGTTCCGGTCGCTGTCCGGCCGCGGGTACGCGAATGGCGACCAGCTCGACCCGCGGCTCGCGGACCTGCTGCGGCTGCTCCACGAGAACGAAACCTCGGTCGACGTGGTGGGCCACATCGGGGGCCCGGTGCAGGCCCTGGCCGCCGTCGCCGGGCGCACCGGCGTGCTCGCGCAGCAGGTGGCCGGCGAGCTGCACCTGACGGAGATCCGCCCGACCGCGCTGGCGATCGCGGCCGTCGGCGTGCTGCCGCCCAACGAACCCGGGCCGCTGCGGTCGATCTCGGTTCGCCAGGACCAGCTGGCCAGCGCGCTCGACGAGGACGACGACGATCCCTTCGGCGGCGATCTCGAAGAAGAGGTGGCGCTGGCCAGGGCGGGGGTGCCCGCCCAGGACGCCGCGGCGCTGGCCGAGCTGGCGAACACCCGCTGCGCGGGCGGGCAGTTCGGCGTCTCCCGCGGCTCCGAACGGGCGTCGACGCTGGTCACCTGGTTCGACACGCACCAGGGCCGGTACCTGATGGTCAGCCAGGGGGCCTGGCTCAGCATCTCTCCGGCCGACAACCGGCGCATCGAGCGCCGCCTCGCCGAAGTCGTGTCCACAGCGGCCTGAACAACCGAGGGGAAGCACCATGACCTTTGAGGTCGTCGCCGAGGAGCTGACCGCGCACGCGAGTCACCTGGACGGGCTGACCGACCGGTTGGACACCGCGATCTCGGCCGCCGAGACCGTGAGCATGTCCGACGAGGCTTACGGGATCCTGTGCTCCTTCCTGCCACCGATCGTCAACCCGATGGAGGAGGAAGGGATCGACGCCCTGAAGGCCGCGAAGGAGGGCGTCAGCACCACCGCCGACAACGTGCGCACGACGGCCAAGCAGTACGAGGAAACCGACCAGGCGAGCGCGGACTCCTTCACCCCGCTGGAAGAAGGCGTCAAGGTGCGCGAGTCGGCGGTCGCGTTGCGCGGCACGGAAGCGCCGACCGGGTACAGCGCGTCCGAGCGCGGCACGGAAGCGCCGACGCGTTTCAGCATGCCGGAGGGCGAGACGGCCGCTCGGCAGGCGCCGACGGGGTTCAGTGCGCCGGAGGGTGAGACGGTGGCTCGGCAGGCGCCGACGGGATTTAGTGCGCCGGAGGGTGAAACGGCTGCTCGCCAGGCGCCGGCGCCTTTCAACATGGCCGAGGGTGAGACGGTG
>NZ_JBFAIN010000045.1:6961-62794 GCF_040654735.1 Saccharopolyspora sp. NPDC050642
TGGCTCGGCAGGCGCCGACAGGGTTTAGCGCGCCGGAGGGTGAGACGGTGGCTCGGCAGGCGCCGACAGGGTTTAGCGCGCCGGAGGGTGAGACGGTGGCTCGGCAGGCGCCGACAGGGTTTAGCGCGCCGGAGGGTGAGACGGCTGCTCAGCAGGCGCCGACGCGTTTTCAGCGTGGCTGAGGGCGGAACGGTGGTCGCTCCGACGCAGTGGTCGGCGGCTCAGCGCAGCAGGCAGACCGCGGAGTAGCAATTCTTTGGAGGTAGTGCGATGCCGGGCGAAAGCCGAGGCGGGTTCGCCGCGATCGGGTCCGACCCCGACGAGGCCGAGCAGCGGATCCAGCAGTGGGCGCAGGGCTTCGCCGACAAGGCGCGGCGTTACCAGGAAGTGCAGCAGCAGACCGAGCAGCTGCGGCTGACCGCCGCCAGCCCGGACGGCCGCATCAAGGTGACGGTCCGCGCCGACGGCAGCGTGACGGACCTGGAGTTCACCGACAAGGTCCGCACGATGGCGCCGTCCGAGCTGGCCGCGCAGATCCTGTCCACGATGCACCGGGCGCAGTCCGACATCGCGAGCAAGGTCGGCGAGACGATGGCCGCCCACCTCGGCGACGAGGACCTGCAGACGCGCGCGATGATGCTGGACAACCTGCGCGAACGGTTCCCCGAGCAGCCCGAGGACCCGGAACCCGAACCGTCGGAAGCCTCGTCGAAGTGGGCGCTCCCGGACGACGAGGAAGCCCCGAAGCCGCCGCCCGCACCGCCCGCACCGCCGGCGGCCGGGCCGACGCCGCCCGCCGCGCCGCCGAAGCGGCCCCGCTTCGAGGACGACGACGAGTTCGGCCCCGACTTCGATCCGCTGCGGGACTGACCTCCCGCCCTTTCCTTCCCGTTTCCTGTTACCTGGGGTGATGTCGTGACGAATCCGTTGGTTGCCCAGCGTGAGGACTCGACGCAGTCGTTCAGCGGTGTGCCGATCCTGGAGTCGGTCAACGACACGAAGAAGGCGATCGAGTCCGGGGACTGGGCGTCGGGCGTCATGGGGGCGGTGAGCACCGGCCTGGACGCGCTGGGCATGGCGATGGATCCGTTCGGCTCGATCCTCGCTGCCGGCGTGGGCTGGCTGATGGAGCACGTCGGCCCGGTCTCGGACGCGCTGGACGCCCTTACCGGCGATCCGGACGAGATCAAGGCGCACTCGGAGACGTGGAAGAACATCTCGGCGGAGCTGGGCGAGATCGGCACCGAGATGACCAACCTGGTCAACAACGACACGGGGAGCTGGATCGGCGAGGCCGGTGATGCCTACCGGAAGCGCAGCGAGGACACCGCCAACCTGATCGCGGCCGCGCAGGCGGCGGCCGACGGCGCGTCGAGCGGCATCGGCACGGCGGGCGAGGTCGTCGCGGCGGTGCGGACGCTGGTGCGCGACATCATCGCCGAGCTCGTCGGCCACCTGGTGAGCTGGGCGTTGCAGGTGCTGGCCACGCTGGGCATCGCGATGGCCTGGGTGGTGCCGCAGGTGGTCGCGGAGGTCGCCAAGGTCGCCGCCCGCATCGCCGACATCACCACGAAGCTGGTCAAGGCGATCAAGGCCCTGGCCCCGATGCTGAAGAAGCTCGGCTCCTCCTTCGGCGACGCCAAGGACGCCCTGAAGAAGATCAAGTCCGGCGACGGTTCGGCCCCGACCCCGAAGGGCCCGGCGTCGACCAAGTCGACGTCCAGCGACGGTCCGCCGACGAAGAACAGCCCCGACGGCCCGCCCCCCAAGTCGTCGCCGAACGACGGCCCGGCCTCGACGTCATCGACGTCCAGCGACGGCCCGCCGACGAAGAACAGCCCCGACGGCCCGCCGTCGAAGTCTCCGAACGACGGCCCGCCAACGAGGTCGGGGCCGGAAACGGGCCCGACGCCGAGCGGCAACTCCCCTGCTTCGACGCGGTCGAACAACAAGCCGGATGGTTCCAGCAACAAGCCGGACAACCCCAGGGACCGGTCGGTCAAGGGTGAGGACATCTGCACCGGGGGCTCCGAGCCGGTCGACCTCGCCACCGGTCACATGGTGATGACCGAGAAGGACCTGGAGATCCAGGGCCCGCTGAGCCTGGTGCTGCAGCGGATGTACGTCTCGTCGTACCGGGCGGGGCGGTGGTTCGGCCAGTCGTGGGCCTCGACGCTGGACCAGCGGCTGGAGGTCGACGCGGAGAACGTCTGCTACTTCTCCCCGGACGGGATGATCCTGGTCTACCCGCTGCCGTCGGCGGAAGCCCCGGCGCTGCCGGTCGAAGGCCCGCGGTGGCCGTTGCACCTGGACGAGGACGGCGGCTACAGCCTGGAGAACACGCAGCTGAACCAGATCCTCCGATTCGGCTCGCCGACCGGGCGCGACCCGGTGCTGCCGTTGCTGTCGGTCGAGGACGAGGACGGTCGCCGGCTCGACGTCGAGCACCGCCGGTTCGGCCCGCCCAAGGCGATCCAGCATTCCGACGGGTACCGGGTGGAGATCGACAGCGAGCAGGAGCGAATCACCGCGCTCCGCGTGGTCGACCCGGAACGCGACCTCGACGTGCTGGTGATGCGGTACGGCTACGACGCCAAGGGCCGCCTGGCCGAGGTGGTCAACTCCTCGGGCAAGGCGCTGCTGTTCCAGTACGACGGCGCGGGCAGGCTGACGGAGTGGCAGGACCGCAACGGGTTCTGGTTCCGCTACATCTACGACGAGCACGGCCGTTGCGTCCGGACGGTGGGCGACAAGGGCTTCTTCGACTCCACCTTCACCTACGACGGGTCGATCACCCGGTACACCGATTCCCTGGGCGGCGTCAAGGAATTCGAGTTCAACGACGCGAAGCAGCTCGTGCGGGAGTCCGACGCGCTCGGCAACACCACGCTGTCGACGTGGGATCGCTACGACCGGTTGCTCGACCGGACCGATCCGCTGGGCCGGACCACGTACTACCAGTACGACAGCCTGGGCAAGCCGCGGTGGATCACGCGCCCGGACGGAAGCACCGTCCGGCTGAACCTCGCCGACGACGGCACCGTCTCCTCGATCGAGGTGAAGGACGGTGAGCGCACCTGGGCGCGTGCCTACGACGGCGAGGCGTTGGACCCGTTCAGCGGAAAGGTCGGCGTAGCACCGCGACTCAGCGTCGAGAGCATCCGATCCGGACGCGCCGAGACCACCGAACCGGAACTCACCGAGCCCGATCCCCGGCTGCTGGACCTGTTCGGACGCCCCCGGGAGACGACGACGCCGGGTGGCGGGCGGATCCAGCTCGGCTGGACCGTGGAAGGCCGTCGTTCCTGGCGCGTCGACTCGTTGGGCAACAGGGTGCAGTGGCGCTACGACCCCGAGGGCAACCAGATCGCGCAGGTCGACGAGATCGGCGGGGTGACCGCCACCGAGTACGGCCCGTTCGAGGTCGAGCTGGCCAGCGTCGACCAGACCGGGGCGCGCACCACGCGCACCTTCGACACCGAGCGGAGGCTGACCTCCGTCACCAATCCGCAGGGCCAGACCTGGCGCTACGTCTACGACCTCGCGGGCAGGGTGGTCGAGGAGCACGACTTCGACGGCCGGGTGCTGCGCTACGCCTACGACCCGGCGGGACAGCTCGTGCGCTCGGTCAACGGCGCGGGCGAGGAGACCGAATACGTCTACGACGCGCTCGGCAACCTGGTCGAGTGGCGGGCTCCCTCGGGCGTCACCAAGTACGCCTATTCACCCGTCGGCCACCTGATCCGGGCGACCAACGACGACGCCGTCCTCGAGTTCGAGCGGGACGACCAGGGACGCATCACCGCGGAGACCATCAACGGCCGGTCGGTCACGTTCGCCTACGACAGCGAGAACGGCGTGATCCGGCGGCAGACGCCGTCCGGGGTGGCCAGTGCCTGGAACTACGACGCCGCCGGCCGGGCGACCGGCCTGTCCTTCGCCGGGCATTCGCTGAACTTCGGCTACGACGCCGCCGGTCAGCAGATCAACCGCTCGATCGACGGCGCGGTGACCCTGGTGCAGTCGTACGACGGCGAGCAGCGGCTCACCTCGCAGGCGGTCACGGGACGCTCGGGCCAGCAAGTGCTGCGGCGACGGTTCGTCTACCGACCCGACGGCAAGCTGATCGGCACCGACGACGGGCTCTCCGGGAGCATTCGCTACCAGATCGACCCGTCCGGCCGGGTGGTCGAAGTCATCGCACCGGACCGGCGGGAGAGCTACCGGTATGACGGGTCGGGGAACGTCGTCGCGTCCAACGGCCTCAACGATGCCGAGACCGGTCCGCGGCGCTATGCGGGCAACAGCCTGATCGCCGCGGGGGCGGTCACCTTCCAGCACGACGCGCAGGGCAGGCTGGTCCTCCGCGCCGACAACACCGGCCGGAATTGGCGCTATGCGTGGGATTCCTACGACCGGCTGGTCGCGGTGACGACCCCGGAGGGCGTCATCTGGCGGTACCGGTACGACCCGGTCGGCCGGCGGATCGCCAAGCAGCGACTCGCTCCCGACCTGTCCACGGTGGCCGAGCAGACCGACTTCGTCTGGGACGGCGGGACGCTGATCGAGCAGGTGCACACCGACGCCGGCGGCCGCCGCACGGTGACGACCTGGGCGCATCATCCGGACGACGACGCGCCCGTCGCCCAGCTCGAGCGCGGCGCGGGTGCGCAGGAGCGGTTCCACTCGGTCATCACCGACCAGGTGGGGACGGCGACCGATCTGGTCGATCCCAGCGGAATGCTCACCTGGCACGGCCGGAACAGCCTGTGGGGCAGGGAATTGCCTGCTCCGCCGGCCGCCGCCGGCACGCCGCTGCGGTTCCCCGGCCAGTACGCCGACCGCGAAAGCGGTCTGAACTACAACGTCTACCGCTACTACAACCCGGCCACCGGTCGTTACCTCAGCCAGGACCCGCTGGGACTCGCCCCGGCCCCGAACCCCGTCGCCTACGTCGGCAACCCGCACAGCGCCAAGGACCCGCTGGGGCTGATGCCGAAGAAGGGCGGCGGCGGGAAGGGCGGGCAGGGCCAGGGGGCCACCGCGGGGTCGAAGGACAAGACCGGGCGCAAGCACGGGGCCCCGAACACGCCGGAGACCGGGAACAACGGGCAAGGCCCTTCGAACCAGGGCGGCAGCAACACGGACCGGCCGGAGCCCAAGGCGCTCGAGCAGAAGCCCGTGGGGACGTACGACGTGAACGGCAAGAAGTACAACGTCGAGGTCGAAGCCCACCAGAACAAGCACCAGACCACCCACATCACCGGGATGGACAACAAGAACGTCAGCAACTCCGGCGCCAACAAGTTCCCGGAGAACGTCGGCGATCAGGCGCACAAGGACTACTTCGGCAAGAACGCCGCGGAGATCGCGGACCTCAAGCGCCAGGAGAAGCTGGAGGCCTACAAGGACGGGGGCACCGCCGACGCTCGCTTCGAGGCGAAGCGGGAGCGGGATCAGGCCTGGGAGGACCTCCGGAAGGGCGAGAAGTCCTACGCCGAGTACAAGGCTGCGAACGACCGCTACCAGGAGGCCGCGAGGAAGGACGACGCGGCGTACAAGAATCTCGAGAAAATCAGCCACGACGGCTTCAGGCGCCCGGACGGATCGATCTACGAGGGCGCCAATCCGGCGCAGAGCGTCGATGGCGTCCGCTACCAGGTGTCGGGCAACTTCAGCGGCGGTTCCAACGACGTGAGCTACCACTGCTACCCGGGCACCAAGAAGCAGTCGGTCTGGGACAACCAGTACGGCGACATGTTCAAGAAGTTCTAGTTGGAAATCAGAGCTCCGATTTCCATTGAAGTTGCGAGAGTTGTCCACAAGCGTCGGCGTGTCGGGGTGCGACACGCCGACGGTCCGCAAGTTCCATTGAAATTGAAGGTCCGATTTCCATTGAAATTGCGGGCGTCAAGTGGTTCGCCGCTGGGTCCGGGGGTCGGTCAGGAGCCGAGGAGGGTGGTCAGGCGCGGCGAATAGGCGTGGTCGAGCACCAGCGACGCCGCGCCCACCGCTCCGGCGTCGTCGCCGATCAGCGCCGTCTCGACGCGCACCGGCCGCACCTTCGGCGCCCACACCTGCGCGTCGACCACCTTCGCCACGCGGGCCCGCACCAGATCCGCCACGTGCCGGAGCGCGGGCCCGCCGAGCACCACGCGGTCGACGTCCAGCACGCTCACCACCGATGCCAACGCCTGGCCCAACCGGGTTGCCGCCACGCGCAGCACCCGGGTCGCCGTGGCGTCACCGTCGGCCGCCGAGCGGCACAGGCGCTCGTAGGTCGCCGCGACCGGTTCCCCGTTCGGCTCCTCCCGGGTCGCCGCCCGCCAGTCGGCGACGATCGCGCGCATCGAGCAGTACGCCTCCAGGCATCCCTTTCTGCCGCAATGGCATTCGCGCCCGCCGCCGCTGTGCACGTGGCCGATCTCGCCGGCGTTGTTGCTGACCCCGCGATGCACCTGATCGCCCAGCACCACGCCGATGCCGACCCCGGAACCCAGGTAGACGTAGACGAACGAGCCCGCGCGGTCCGCGCGGCCGGCCCACCGCTCGCCGATCGCCGCGGCCGTCGCGTCGTTGTCCATCACCACCGGCAGCCCGGCGCGGCCCTCGACGATGTCGGCGAGCGGAACATCCGCCCACCCGGCCAGGTTCGGCGGCCCGAGCACCCGCCGGTTCGCCGCGTCCAGCGGACCGGGCACCGCCAGTCCGACGCCGAGCACCCGGCCGTCGGCGATGCCGGAACGCCGCACCAGCTGGTGGAAGGTGCGGGCCAGCGCCGCCCCGACCGCCTCGGGCGAGGCGTCGTCGGGCACGCGGCGGCGGCTGCGCATCCGCACGCCGCCCGCCAGGTCCAGCAGGACGCCGGTGATCCGCTCCGGATCGAGGTGCAGGCCGACCGCCGAGTACGCGTCCGGCACGACCTTCAGCAGTACCCGGCGCTTTCCTCCGGTGGACGGCGCGTGGCCGTTCTCGGTGACCAGTCCGTCGTCGATCAGCGCGCGCACGATGTTGGACATCGTCTGCGCGGTCAGCCCGGTGCGCCGCGCCAGCTCCACGCGGCTGACCTCGCCGTGCTGCCGGATCGCGTCGAGCACGACCGCCCGGTTGAACCCGCCCACCCGCGGCAGATTCGTGCCCTGCCAGGACGCTTTCGCCATCGACGCTCCTCGTCTGGGGCAGCAAGATCGTTGACTTGTTCCATCGAATGGAATTATCTTGCCCAAGAGTGTGATCCGGATCTCAGGTCAGGCGCAACCACTGTCGGCGGGAGGCCGCGATGCGTCGGAACAGGGCGATGTCCGCGTTCATCACCACCACCCTGCTCGTCGTGCTGGCCGCGTGCGGCGGCGCGGCCGACGACCCGAACACGATCAGCGTGGCCTACCACCGGTACGGCAACACGTTGCAGGTCGACCAGTGGATGCAGCGGGTCAAGCAGCAGTACGAGCAGGCGCATCCGGGCAAGGTCGTGAAGCTGGATCCGGTGGTCGCGCCGGAGAGCGAGTACCTGTCGAAGCTGCAGCTGCGGATGCGCTCGCCGTCCACCGCGCCGGACGTGCTCTACGAGGACAGCTTCAACGTGAACTCCGACGTCGCGGCCGGATACCTGGCGCCGCTGGACGACCGGCTGGCGCAGTGGCCCGACTGGGACAACTACATCGACACCACCAAGCAGGCGGGCCGGGCGCAGGACGGCAAGACCTACGGCGTTCCGCTGGACACCGATACCCGCGGCCTCTGGTACAACCGCGAGCTGTTCGCCGAGGTCGGGTTGCCCGCCGAGTGGCGGCCCCGGACCTGGGACGACGTCCTCGCCGCCGCCCGGCAGGTCGAGCAGCGCCGCCCGGACGTCATCGCCCTGGACCTCGCGCTGGGCAAGGCCGAGGGCGAGTCGGTGAGCATGCAGACCGTCGAAATGCTGTTGTACGGCACCGAAACCGGCACCCTCTACGACGACCGGCAGCAGAAGTGGATCGCGCCGAGCAGCGGTTTCGCCGATGCGATGGGCTTCCTGTCCACCGCGTTGGCCGAGGGCCTGACGCAGAGCGGAGCGCAGATCGCCGACGCCCAGTACGACAAGGTGTTCCGCGATGACCTGACCCGCGAGGGCAAGGTCGCGATCCGGCTGGACGGCAGCTTCGCCTCCGGGAACTGGGTGGATTCCGGCTGGCAGGACTGGAGCCGGACGATGGCGGCGACGCCGATGCCCACCCAGCACGGGCAGCCGCCGGGCACGGTCACCCTCTCCGGCGGCTGGACGCTGGCGATCAGCTCGTCCAGCGGCAAGCAGGACGACGCGTTCGAGTTCATCAAGCAGGCGATGACCAAGGACAACGTCGTGGCCTACGCGGCGGCCAGCGGCAACCTGCCGGCCCGCGCGGACGCCGCCGCCGATCCGCGGGTGGTCGGCGCCAACCCGCTCAACCCGTTCTGGATCGGCCTGCTGGACAACACGCACTACCGGCCCGCGCTGCCGGAGTACCCGAAGGTCTCCGAGGCGATCCAGCAGTCGGTGCTCGACGTGGTGGCGGGCAAGCCGCCCGCCGAGGTCGCCGATCGCTGGTCGGAGCAGGTGTCGCGGATCGTGCAGCCGGCGAACACCCGGCCGGGCTGATGGCGGCGCGGGTGGGGCGCTGGCTGGTGCCGATGGCACCCGCGCTGCTGTTGCTCGGCCTGTTCGTCGCCGGTCCGATCCTGTGGAGCGGCTACGTCTCGCTCACCAACGCGGCTTTGACCGGGGCCGCGGCGACCGCGCCGGAGTTCGTCGGGCTGGAGAACTTCCGGCGGCTGCTCACCGATCCGGCGCTGTGGCATTCGGCCTGGCTGACGGTGGTCTTCACGGTGGGCTCGGCGGTCATCGGGCAGAACTGCCTGGGCATGTTCATCGCCGTGCTGACGCAGCACCGGAGCCGTTGGGTGCGCAGCGCGGTCGGCACGGTCGTGGTGTCGGCGTGGGTGCTGCCGGAGCTCGTCGCGGCCTTCGCCGTGTACGCGTTCCTGAACGCCGACGGCACGCTGAACCGGCTGCTCACCGGCCTCGGGCTCGGCGCGCAGGACTGGCTCTACAGCGCGCCGATGGTGGCGGTGATCCTGGGCAACGTCTGGCGGGGCACCGCGTTCTCGATGCTGGTGTACCAGGCGTCGCTGTCGGAGGTGCCGACCGATCTGGTGGAGGCCGCGGAGGTCGACGGCGCCGGGGTGTTCCGCCGGTTCTGGCACGTCACGCTGCCGATCATCCGGCGTTCGGTGCTGACCAACCTGATGCTCATCACGCTGCAGACGATCGGGTTGTTCACGATGATCTACGTGCTGACCGCCGGCGGCCCGGGCGCCGCGACGCAGACGCTGCCGCTGCTGATGTACGACTCGGCGTTCGAGTTCGACGAGATCGGCTACGGCGCCGCGATCTCCCTGGTGCTGCTGCTGATCGGCGGCATTTTCGCGGTCGTGTACGCCAAGAGCCTCAGGGAGCCGGGAAACTGGCGGGAAGGTGCCTGATGGTTTCGGTGACCTCCGCCCGGCGGCGCTCGGTGTCCACTGTGGTCAACCTGGTGCTCGCGGCCATCGCCCTGGCGTTCCTGGCTCCGCTGCTCTGGCTGGTCACGGCCGCGTTCGACGCCGATGCGCCGCTGGCGGCGCAGCTGCCCGCCGCGCTCACCCTCGACAACTTCGGCCAGGTGCTCGACTGGGAGACCAGCGTTCGTCCACTGTGGAACGGATTGCTGATGAGCGGCGGTGCGGCGCTGATCTCGGTCGTCGCCGCGGTGCTGTGCGCCTATCCGCTGTCGCGCTACCAGCTGCGGTTCCGGCGGCCCTTCCTGTACGTCGTGCTGTTCGCCTCCGGCCTGCCGATGACCGCGGTGATGGTCCCGGTGTACAGCATGTTCGTGCGGCTGGAGCTGATCGACTCGATGTTCGGCACCACCCTGTTCCTGGCGGCGACGTCGCTGCCGATCGCGATCTGGATGACGAAGAACTTCATGGACGGCGTCCCGATCGAGCTGGAGGAGGCGGCGTGGGTGGACGGCGCGTCGGCGATGCAGGCGCTGCGCGCGGTGGTGCTGCCGCTGATCGTGCCCGGCATGGCGGTGGTCGCGATCTTCACGTTCATCACCGCGTGGGGCAACTTCTTCGTGCCGTTCGTCCTGCTGCTGGACCCGGCGAAGCAGCCCGCGTCGGTGGGCGTGTTCACCTTCTTCGGCCAGGGCGGCCTGATCGCCTACGGCCAGCTGGCGGCCTACTCGATCCTCTACACGGCCCCGGCGATCGCCCTGTACCTGATCGTCGGCCGAACCCTCGGCGGCGCCTTCAACCTCGCCGGCGCCATCAAGCACTGATCCGTTCGCATTGAGCCGTTTCATCCTTGCCAGTGCTGGTGGCGGCATGCGTGTGCGGCACCCGGGGTCGTGAGTGCGCATGGTCGCTATAACGACCATCGCCACTCACGAGGCTCGTTGCAACCGAACCGTCGATTTCAAGGGAAATCGCGGGAAGGGGCGGGCGCGTGGGTGACTCGTCAAGCACCGATCCGCCGCAGGACGGCGGCGACCGCGGCGGGGTGGGTGAGCTGCGGGTTGTGCCCGGCGCCGGGGATGGTGGTGACGGTGGCCGATCCCGGGTCGTCGAGCAGCGGATCCTGTTGTCCGGCAACGATGTGGACCGCGGTGTCGCCGAGCAGGGCGCGGAGGGCGGCGCGTTCCTCGGGCCGGTTCGCGTCCCTGAGCCAGCGGGCGGTGCGGCGGGCGACGGCGGGCCGACGCAGCTGGGCGGTGGCGCTCGCAACGGCCTGGCGGGCTTCGGCGGGCGGAGCGTCGCCGAGGAGCGAAGCCGTGAGGCGCTGGACGGAGATCCGCTTGAGCAGCGGCGCGGCGAGCGCGCGGAGCAGCTTCGAGGCTTCGGCCTGGAGGAAGTAGGGCGAAACCAGGAGCACTCCCGCGATGCGGTCGGGATGCGCGGCGGCGAAGCGCAGCGCCGGCGCGGTGGCCGCCGAGTGGGCGACGATCACGGGCCGGGTTCGCACGGGTGCCAGCAGGTCCGCGAGCCAGTCCAGCGGCGTGGCCCCGGTCGGGGCCGAGCGGCCGAGGCCCGGCAGATCGGCGACCAGGGCGCGAGAGTCCCCCAGTTCGCCGAGCACGCCCCGCCAGGACTCGCCGTCGAGCGGAAGCCCGTGCAGGAGCACGAAATCGGGCGAGGTCCGGTCGCCGGCGAGGTAGGTCCGGGAGCCTGCGACGTCGTGGAAGCCGCCGGGGAGCGCGGCGGAAGTCGCGCCGAACCGGTCCGCCACGAGCCGGTCCGCCCAGCGGCGCAGCGCGGTCCCGGCGGGCGGCTGCCGGAGCCCGGCGGCCTCGGCGACCCGCTCCGCCGAAGCGGTGTCGTAGCGGTCCTCGATCAGGAAGTCCAAGGTTTCCGGGTCGGCCCCGGTCAGCGCGGTCGGGAGGCGGCGGACCAGGGACACCGGCACGCGGGTCCGCGGCACGCGCACGCCCAGGTGGTCGGCGAGCATCCGGACCACATCGGGCAGGTCCGGGGTGTCCGCGTCGAGCACCCAGTGCCGGCCGCCGGGCTCCGGATCGTGCTCGGGGACGGCGGCCATGAACCTCGCGAAGTGGTCCACGGTCACGACGGGGACGAACGTGCGCGCGGTTCCGGGCAGCGCGGGCAGCCGCCCGGTCCACAGCTGGCGGACCAGTTCGGCCAGGCCGATGTACTGACCGGCCTCGCCGGTGGCCGAGTGGCCGATCACGCTGCTGGGGTTCACCACCGTCAGCGGGACCGCCAGCCGGGCGGCGACGACCCGCACGGCCGCATCCGCCTCCAACTTGGATCCCTCGTACGCGCCCTTGTCCCGGTAGAGCGCCGCGAGTTCGGCCTCGGGGAGGGGATACCGCGCCTGCCGGTCCAGCCCAGCCCGGTAGCCCGACACGTGGACCAGCCTGCGCAGATCGCGGCGGGCGGCGGCCCAGCGCAGCACGTTGAGGGCGCCCTCGACGTTGACCGCCCTGGCCTCCTCGCGCTGCAGCCCGAACCGGTAGAGGGCGGCGGTGTTGAACACGTCCCGCACGTCGGCGAGCCGCTCGTCGTCGGCCGCGCTGAGCCCCAGGCCGGGACCACCGGTGAGGTCACCGGCGACGACCACGAGCCGGTCGTCGGCCGCGCCGCGATCGCGCAGCCACCCGCGCAATTCCGCCTCCCGGCTCATCCCGCCGCGCTCCCGGAGGACGGCCGCGACCGTCCGGCCCTGGTCCAGCAGGTGCAGCACCGTCCACCGGCCGATGAAGCCGGTCGCACCGAACACCACTGCGTCCGGTGCCCCGATGGGCCTGCCGCTCTCGATCATCATGCAGAAAAACTAGACCGGTCTACATATTTTGTCCAGCATCTGACGCCGAACTCCCTTGCCGTCGGAAGCGGCGCCGCGCCCGACGGATCTCGTGAGGGGTGGCGGCGGTTTCGCGCGAAACCGCCGCCACCGGCGCTCCTACCGCCCGCCCGGAACCTGCCCGATCCCGTCGACCACGCCCCGCTCCAGCACGGCCTTCGTCTCCACGAGCGATCCGCCCGCGCCCAAGCTGCTGTCCTCGGCGAGCACGGTCCGCTTCCCCAGGTACTCCAGGGTCTGCGGGTCGAAGATCCACTGCTTGCGCATGCTGGCGTCCTCGTCGAGGTAGCTCACCACCAGACCGGTGCGGCCCTCGGCGTCCTGCGCCTGGCCGCCCAGCTCCACGCCGGGGATCTTCGCCGCCGCCTGGTACACCGCCGCGGCCAGGTCCGGCGGCAGCAGGGCTTCCTGGATCAGGTCACCGAGCTTGTCGAACGTCCGCCGGTCCTTCGAACCGCCGCTGCCGGAGTTCTCGCGCGCCCAGGCCAGCAGTGCGTCGGGATCGGTCGGCAGCTTCTTGAGCTCCTCGTAGGTGGGCGTCTGGTCGGCGTGCTTGATCAGCTCGAACATCGGCTCGGAGCCCTCGCGGATCGCGCCGACGGGCGCGCCGGGAGCGACCTGCCGCTGCGCGAACCAGATCTCCCGCTCCTGCACCGGTCCCAGCACGAACGGCCCGCCGGTGTCGCCGTCGGCGGTGGAGTCCGCGCCGACGCTCTTGATGTAGACGTACTGGTCGGGCCGGACCTGGGGCTCGGGCTTCGCGGCGGCCGCCGCCGAGATCCGGCCCAGTTGCTCGGCCGCTGCGGCCTGACCGGCGTTCGGACCGGACTGCAGCACGAACACGCCGGCGGTGATGGCGGCGATCGTCAGCGGAACGGCGGCCAGGGCCCACCGCCTGCTCCGCGCCGGGCGGGCGTGGGTCCGGGGCTGCTGGTGGATCTCCTGCATGAGGTTCTCCCTGAGGACGGTGAACCGCTCGCCGGACAGCTCGGGCTCGGCCGGGGATGGCAGCAGGTGAGCGAGTTCGGCGCGGTCGACCTCTTCGCGCGACCCGCGTCGCATGGCCTTCATCGGTTCCTCCCTTGCGGCGAACGGGACGCCATCGGGCGTCCACCCCCTTCCTGTCCGGCTGCGGTCGCGGGTTCCGCCGCCACGCGCAGGTTCTGCATTTCGGCGTCGGCGAGCTTCTGCAGCCGCGCACGGGCGCGCGACAGCCGGGAGCGCACCGTCCCGACCGGGACGCCGAGGGCTTCCGCAGCGGCCGCGTAGTCCAGGCCGGACCAGACGCACAGCGTGAAGACCTCGCGTTCGCCGCGGCGGAGCTTGGCCAGCGCGCGTCGCGCGGCCGCGACGCGTTCGGCGTCGTCCATCCGGCCCGCCACGTCGTCGGCGAAGTCCGGGACGGTGTCCTGCGGCCGGGTCCGGGCCAGCGCGGCCTGGTGCCGCCGCGCCGCGCGGGAGACGTTGCGCTGGACGTTGGTGGCGATGCCGAGCAGCCACGGCAGCAGCGATTCGCCGTCGGCGTGCACCCGGTCCCGGATCCGCCAGGCCTCCAGGAACGTCAGCTGGGTGATGTCCTCGGCGGTGGCGTGGTCGGTGAGCCGGGCGGCGTGGCGGAAGACGGCCCGGGCGTGTTCGTCGAATAGCCGCGCGAATGCGGCCGGATCCCCGGCCCGCACCCGGCTGCGCAATGTCTCTCCCACGCCCAGTCCTGTCCGCGACGACCCCCGAGTTCCAGGTGACCTGGATCACTTTTTGAAGTCGGGGTGCGATTTCCCGAGAAATCGACGTTCATCGGGGTGAACGTACATTTCTCGATCGAGAAATTGCGTTCCGGCGGCCGAAAGCTCCTGACATTTGTCACGGATAGTTTCGACAAGCGGCAGTACCTCGCTGTTGTGTTCACCTGATCGAATGATCTTGCAGCTTTAAGTGAACGCAACGTGAGAGGGGATCCGATGCGAAAATCCTTGCGCGCGTTAGGGGTTACCGCAGCCCTGGGGGTGCTGCTGGTCGCCGCCCAGCCCGCCCTCGCCCAGCAGGCGCCACCCCAGCCGCCGTTCGAGGTGCCGGCGAAATTCGCGGAACAGCGGATCCAGTGGGCACCGTGCTTCCCGCCCGAACTCCCGCCGGACCTGCCGCCGGGATCCGAGCGCCTCCAGTGCGGCACCATGACCGCGCCGATGGACTGGCACAACCCGGACAACGGCAAGGAAATCAGCATCGCGGTCACCAGGCTGTCGCCCGCAGACGGCCCCAGCGACCGCGCACTGTTCACCAACCCCGGCGGCCCCGGCGGCGCGGGCCTCGGCATGCCGCTGGCGATGCTCACCATGGGCATTCCCGAAGTGATGGACGCCTTCGACGTCTACGGCATCGACGTGCGCGGCACCGGGAACAGCAGCACTGTCTCCTGTGGACCGCGGGAGGCGGGGCTCGGGATGGACGTCCGGGATCGCAGCCCGGAGAGCATCAGGGCGCTGATGGACATGACCCGGCAGCTCGCCGCCGACTGCCAGGAGCACAGCGGCGAGCTCGGCCGCTACGTCACCACCGAGCAGACGGTGGCCGACTTCGACCTGCTCCGCCAGGTCGAGCAGCGCGAGAAGATCAACTGGTACGGCGTCTCGGGCGGCACCTGGCTCGGCGCCTACCTGGCCACCTACTTCCCGCAGTCGGTGGACAAGGTGGTGCTCGACTCGAACACCGAGTTCACCGGCAGCTGGCAGGAGGTCTTCGGCTGGCAGCCGATGGCCTTCGAGCGCCGCTGGCGCGAGGACGCGCTGCCCTGGCTGGCCGCGCACGACGCGACCTACCACCTGGGCGCCGATCCGCAGCAGGTCCAGGCCACTGTGGACGAACTGCGCGCGGCGCTGAAGGCGGATCCGCTGCCGTCGCCGGACGGCCCGCCGGTCGACCACGCCGCGCTCGACGCCCTGGTGGTGTACAGCATGTACTCGAAGTTCGCGTTCCCGAAGCTGGGCGGCACGCTCGCGGCGCTGCGGGAGAGCGCGGGCGAGGCCGCCCCGGTGCTCGCGCAGGCGCGGGCCCGCGCCATGCCGATGCAGGCCGATCCGAACGACAGCATGGCGGCGACGTTGTACTCGATCCGCTGCAACGACACGGAGTTCCGGGGCTCCCCCGAGTCGGTGGTGGCGCGGTCCGGTGTGGAGGGGCGGCTGTTCCCGACCGTGGGCTACAACTCGATCGTGCAGCCGTGCCTGTTCTGGGAGCGCCCGGAGGTGAACCTGCCGAAGATCACGGGCAAGGGCCTCCCGCCGGTGCTGATGCTCCAGTCGGAGAACGACCCGGCGACCGCGTGGGAAGGCGCGGAGGTCGCGCACCGGAAGTTCCAGGGCTCGCGGATGATCAGCGTCCGCGGCGAAGGGGACCACGGGGTCTTCGGCATCGGCAACGCCTGCGTCGACGACGCGACCACGGCGTACCTGCTCGACGGCGTGGTGCCCGGGCGCGACCTGACCTGCCAGGGCACGCCGGCGCCGGAGCCGGCGGGGATGCGCAGCCTCGAGTCCGGCGTCCGGAGCCTGCTGGACGAGCTGGACCGGCTGTCCGGCGTGCTCGGCTGATCTCGGAAAAGGGCTTGGCGTCGCGCAAAAAGCTCGCGGGCGGGGAGTGGATTCGATCCGCTCGCCGCCCGCGGGCCGTTGAGACGCCTTGCACTCATCGCAGTTGTGGCCTCCTCCGGATCGGAATGGTGTCCCGGTGCAGCCGGTCGATCTCACCGGCCTCCGACTGCTCGTCGACTTCGGCGTCATCCCTGCGCAGCGAAACGAACACCGCAGCGACCGCGATCAGGGACAACGCCAACATGGCCAGATCAGCCATGACACACCCCCTCGTATCGGCGCGCCGTTTTCGGCGGTAATCACTGGGACGCACACAGTGTCCGCCGGGTTGCTGATCGTTTGGAATCCCCGGATCTGCTCCCCCCGGCTGCGTAGATCCACCCGTCGACGAAAACGAAAACGGCGTTTCCCCGAAAGAGCTTCAGCTCTCTTGGGGAAACGCCGCACGAATGCGCACACTGCGCGGGAGCTCCGCGCCGGACGGGTGGACGCGAAGCTTCCCACGTCGCTTCGCGAATCCACCCGTCCGGGGGTCGCTCGGTCAGTGACCGAGACGCTGTTTCAGGGCCTCCAGCTCGTCGCGCATCGAGCTCGGCAGCGATTCGCCGATGGTGTCGAACCACTCCTCGATGAGCGGCAGCTCCGCCTTCCACTCCTCGACGTCGACCTTCAGCGCCTCGTCGACGTCGGCCTGCGGCGTGTCCAGCCCGGTCAGGTCGAGCTCCTCGGCCGACGGCACCCGGCCGATCGCGGTGTCGGCGGCGGCGGCGTTGCCCTCCAGCCGGTCCACGATCCACTTGAGCACGCGCGAGTTCTCGCCGAACCCGGGCCACAGGAAGCGCTTGTCGTCACCGCGGCGGAACCAGTTCACGTAGAAGATCCGCGGCAGCTTGGTGGCGTCGGCGGACTTGCCGACGTTCACCCAGTGCTGGAAGTAGTCGCCGACGTTGTAGCCGATGAACGGCAGCATCGCCATCGGGTCGCGCCGCACGTCGCCGACCTTGCCGGCCGCCGCGGCGGTCTTCTCCGAGGACAGGGTGGCGCCCATGAACACGCCGTGCTGCCAGTCGAACGCCTCGTTCACCAGCGGGACCGTGGTCTTGCGGCGGCCGCCGAAGAGGATCGCCGAGATCGGCACGCCGTTCGGGTCGTCCCACTCCGGCGCCAGGATCGGGCACTGCGACATCGGCGTGCAGTACCGCGAGTTCGGGTGCGCGGCGTTCTCCCCGCTGTCCGGGGTCCAGTCGCGACCCTTCCAGTCGGTGAGGTGCTGCGGGTCGCCCTCGTGGTCCTCCCACCAGACGTCGCCGTCGTCGGTGAGGGCCACGTTGGTGAACAGCGAGTTGCCCTTCTCGATGGTCTCCATCGCGTGCGGGTTGGTGTTCCAGTTGGTGCCCGGCGCGACGCCGAAGAAACCGGCCTCCGGGTTCACCGCGTACAGGCGACCGTCCTCGCCGAAGCGCATCCACGCGATGTCGTCACCGAGGGTCTCGACCTTCCAGCCCGGGATGGTGGGCCGCAGCATCGCGAGGTTGGTCTTGCCGCAGGCCGACGGGAACGCGGCCGCGACGTAGTAGACCTTGTCCTCCGGCGAGATCAGCTTCAGGATCAGCATGTGCTCGGCCAGCCAGCCCTCGTCGCGGGCCATCGCCGAGGCGATGCGCAGCGAGTAGCACTTCTTGCCCAGCAGCGCGTTTCCGCCGTAGCCGGAGCCGAAGCTCCAGATCATCCGCTCTTCGGGGAAGTGGGTGATGTACTTGGTGTCGTTGCACGGCCACGGCACGTCCTGCTGCCCCGGCTCCAGCGGCGCGCCCACGGAGTGCAGCGCGGGTACGAAGTCGCCGTCCTCGCCCAGCCGCTCCAGGACCTTCGCGCCCATCCGGGTCATGATCTGCATCGACACCACGACGTACTCGGAGTCGGTGATCTCCACGCCCAGCTTCGGCGGCTCGGCGTCCAGCGGGCCCATGCAGAACGGGATCACGTACATGGTGCGACCACGCATGCAGCCCCGGTAGAGCTCCGTCATGGTCGCCTTCATCTGGTTGGGGTCCATCCAGTTGTTGGTGACCCCGGCGTCCTTCTCCTCGACCGAACAGATGTAGGTGCGCTCTTCGACGCGCGCCACGTCCGAGGGGTCCGAAGCCGCGTAGAACGAGTTCGGCTTGTTCGTCAGGCGGGTGAAGGTGCCCGCCTCGACGAGGCGATCGGTCATCCGCTGCCATTCCTGCTGCGAACCGTCGCACCACACCACCTGGTCGGGTGTGGTCAGCTCGGCGACCTCACGCACCCACGACAGCAGGCGCTCGTGCGTGGTCGGTGCCTGGTCGAGACCTGGGATGGTCAATGCGGTCATCGCTCCGCGTCTCCTGACTGGGCGCCACAGCCCGGATTCGCCGACGGGGTCTCCCGTCGGCCTTTACAGGGAAAGCTTCGCCCGCCCCGAAGACCGGGCGAAGTGAAAAAGGGATGCACCGAGGCTAACGGCGGATCGGGCGCGCAATGGAGATCAGCCATGTTCGTTCTCTCACAAGAACGATAAGGGAATCGATTCAGAAGCGACCTGAGTAGTGGTCTGGACGAAAATCTCGCCGTGCCGGGATCGCTTGGATCCAGAATTTCCGGCGAACCGGACGTGTTCGCGAACACCGGGTTACGCGCAGGCATCGACCGAATGGCGGTTGCTCCCCGCCGCGGACGTGAAAAACCCCGCCCGATGCGCATCGAGCGGGGTGGGAATCGAGTCGAGCGGTCAGCCCCAGAGCTCGTCGGAGTCGGCCTTGCCGCCCGCACCGCCGCGCTGTCCGCCGCCCATGCCGCCGGCTCCGCCGCCCGCACCACCGCCGGCTCCGCCGCCCGCACCACCGCCGGCTCCGCCGCTGTGCGTGTCGACGTTGGCGGCGTGCGGCTGGGCCGCGTCGTCGAAGGTCCAGGCCGCGTCGTCGGTCGCGCCGGTCGCCTGGTTCGGGGCGTAGTGCCCGTCGTCGGTCATCTTGCCCTGCTCGACCACGGTCCACTGGCCGTCGCCGGTGTGGTGCGAGATCGTCACGTCGCCGGTCTGGCTGATCTCCACGACCTGGTCGGCGGACCCGTCGCCGTCGACGTCGGTGACCAGCATGGTGCCGCCGGCCTCGGTCTCCACGACCGCGGTGTCGGCGATGCCGTCCTGGTTGGTGTCCTCGGTGGCCGGGCCGACCTGCATGTCGCCCTGCGGCGTGTCGATGACCATCGACCGGCCGTGCTGCTGGTCCTCCGGGTCGGCGCCGCCCGGGTGCTGCTGGGGAGCCTCGCCGGCCCACCCGCCGGTCTCCGCGTCGAAGCGGGCCTGCTCGACGACCACGCCATCGCTGTTGATCGACTGCATGAGGTCGGCCTGGCCGTCGCCGTTCTCGTCGATGTACGCGACGTAGCCGTCGTCGGTCATCACGGCGACCGTCTCGTCGATGCCATCGCCGTCGAGGTCGTAGTTGGCCTCGGCGGTGTACTCCTCGCCCTCGACGGTGACCTTGATGTCACCGTCTCCCGCGCCGGTCTCCTCGATGTACACGTCCGCAACCTCTCAGCCGCCGATCAACTGCAACGCCTAGGACGCAGGGTAGAGGCCGCGGGTTCCGCAAATGAAGGACCTGGTGCTTTCCGCGCCCGGAACGCGACGCTCGGTGTCCGCCCCGCAGCGCACCGAAGCGGGCTCCGGGGCAAAGGTGTCCCTCGCCACCCCCGCTATCGGTCGAAGGTGCCGCCCTTGACCGCGCCGATGAACCGGTGCCAACTACGCACCGGCACGGCTAAGTGCCCACCGTCCCGATCCTTGGTGTCCCGAACCCCGACGGCATCCACACCGAGGCCGACCTCGACACATGTGCCTTGCCCTTGAGAGTGGGTCGACTTCCGCCAGCCGACTTCGACGCAGTTGGTGTCAGGTCCAGAGCGGCTGGACTTCCGCCACGTTATCTCAGGTTCCAGCATCAGTCGGTCTCTCCAATCTCAGCGGCCAGTGCTTTGATCAGCTGCAACGACTCCTCAGAGCTCAGCGCTTGTTCTCGCAGTTCATCGGCCGCGCGCTGGTAGTCTGCGACCACTTTCTTGTCGTACAAGAAGACGGAAGACCTGTAGTGCTCCAGGTGGACGATGGGCAGTGCCTTCGGGAAGCTCAGGTAGACGAACGGGCCGACCAAGGACGCATTCCACTTCGAGTCCTGCGCAGGAAGCACCTGGATGTCCACATTGGCCATCTCTGTCATTGAGGACAGGTGCAGCAGTTGCTCGTGCTGAACCTGCTGGCCGCCGAACGGGCGGCGCAATGCTTCTTCGCAGATCAAGGCATGTAGCTTCACGGGATTGCGCCGGGTGAGAATCTCGCGCCGCGCCAGCCGAAGCATCAGTCTGGTCTCGGCCTCTCCGGAGCGGCTGCCGGTCATGGCCACCCGCGCGTAGTCGGCGGTCTGCAGCAAACCTGGAATCAGAAGCGGTGCGACGTCGATGATCTCCGTGGCACTTCGTTCGAAATCGATGTAACTCGCCAGCGGACGACCGCTCCCGGAGTTTCCCAGCGCCAACCAGTTCGGGTCGCCTGCCTGTCGGGCTAGATCCAGAGCGCGTTCTCGATTCTCACCCGTGATGCCGAGTTCTTGCAGGATGCTCGCCACATCCTCTGGTCTCGGGAGCCTTGCGCCGGTCTCGTAGCGCGATATCAGCGTGTGCGATGTTCCAAGCCGTCGAGCGAGCTCGCGCACTGAGAGGTTCTGTCGCTGACGCGCTTCTCTGAGTTCTGCTCCCAGGGCGCGGGCCCTGGGACTCCCGCTACTGGTGCCAGGCATGCACCAGATCCTAGAGAGAGATCCTCACCGCCCGTAAGTGTTATTGCACACAAGGTGACAGCTTCGAGATAGTGGTGCCAGCACCACATTAAGTAACTGTCACCAAAAGGCGGGGATGTTCGAAAAGGCTGGTGTGGATTGGTTTTGGCGGCCGGTGGGGGTGGGGCGGCATGCGTTCGACGTGGCCGCGAAGCGGGCCGAGCCGTATGCGTCGGTGACATCGTTCTGCGGTGTCGAGGTGGGGGCGTGGCAGGTGCAGCGGCTGCCGCGTGAGCTGGAGTGGATCAACGAGGACACCTGCATGGACTGCTGGCGCCGCATCAGCGTCCGGTGGTCGTGAGTGGCTGTGGCCGCTATGGCAGCCATTGCCACTCACGACTGATGACCAGCGGAAACGTCAACTTCAAGGCGAGGAGAAACCCATGTTCTGGCTTCAGGTGAGCACTCTGGTCCTGGTGAACGTGCTGATCGCGAGCATGTTGCTGGTCCGCGCTCCGCGCGCGCAGCACGCCGGCGCGGGCGATGGCGCGCTCAACGTGTGGCAGTTGATCGAAGAGGTCGAGGCTGAGCGACAACGGGAAGCGGAGTCCACCGGGCGGCACTGCCTGAACACCGAAACCCTCGCGCGCCTGCGCATCTGACCCCGAGACCAGGTCCGGCGAACCCCCTCCCCCTCGCCGGACCGCATGGTGGCCGGGCACCCCGCCCCCGACCCGGCGCCCGGCCACCCACCCCGGCGATCACATGTTGTGCACTGCGTCACACCGAATTGAGCTCGAGCCAGGTCGAAGTTCGAGAGTTGGGGTGATCTCGGAGGCCACGACATAGGAGTTCTCACGACCGACGGCCGGACCGCTCTCGTCACCGGTGCCACCGGGAAGCAAGGCGGCGCGACCGCCCGCCACCTGCTGGTACGCGGCTGGAGGGTGCGCGCGCTGGTGCGCGATCCGGAAAAGCCCGCAGCGCGGGAGCTCCAGGGCTCCGGCGCGGAGCTGGTCCGGGGCGATCTGGACGACGCCGATTCGCTGCGCGCGGCGATGGCCGGGGTGGACGCGGTGTTCAGCGTCCAGCCGCTGGCATTGGACGAGGCCGGCTTGGCCGCCGAAGTCCGCCAGGGCGCGACGGTTGCCGATGTCGCGCTGGAATCGGGCGTCTCGCACCTGGTCTACAGCTCGGTCGGCGGCGCCGAACGCGACTCGGGCATCGCGCACTTCGAGAGCAAGTTCGCGATCGAGGAGCACATCCGGCGCATCGGCGTGCCCGCCACCGTGCTGCGCCCGGTGTTCTTCATGGCCAACCTGGCCGGCATCACCAGCACCGGCGATGGCGGCGAGCAGGTCCTGTCGATGCCGCTGGATCCGGCGACTCCGGTGCAGATGATCGCTCCCGACGACATCGGCTTCTTCGCGGCCAACGCGCTGGACGACCCGCAGCGCTACCTCGGCGAGCAGATCGAGATCGCGGGCGACGAGCGGACCCTGCAGCAGGTCGCGGAGGCGATCCAGCGCGTCACGGGCACCCCGACCCGCTACGAACCCGCGCCGTTCGAAGGGCGGGACCGGATGTTCGAGTGGTTCGAGGAGAGCGGCTACCAGGCCGACATCCCGGCCCTGCGCCAACAGCACCCGGCGCTGCAAACCCTCGAAGAGTTCCTGCAGCGGCAGTCCTGACCCAACGCGCCCGGGAGACGAGCGTTGAAGTGAACGGCCTGTTCGCCTCGTCTATCGAGGCGAAGGGTCCGTTCACTCCAACACTGGTCGTGTGCGTGGGGTGTCGGGTGGATGGAGTGAACGGCCTGTTCGCTTCGTCTATCGGGACGAAGGGTCCGTTCACTCCGAACCGGCCTGCGGTCAGGTGGTTTCGGTGTAGAGGCGAGCCCAGCCTTCGGCCGTGAGATCCCGGGGCAGCGCGGGCAGGTCGCAGACCCGGCATCCCGTGACATTGCGGACGATCTCGCCCAGGCCCCGCCCGCGGCCGGTGAACACCGCCTCCACGAACCGCTGGTAGCGGCGGAGTTCGCCGAAGGGCACCAGCGGACCCGCGCGGCGCAGGATCCTCAGCACGCCGCCGTCGACCGCCGGCACCGGTCGGAACGAACGCGCGGAAACCTTGCCGCAGAGCCGGAATTCGTACCAAGGTGACCACTGCGCGATCAGCTGGTTGCCGCCCGCGGCTCGCTTCCGGGCGACGTCCCACTGCACCAGCAGCACCGCCTCCGACCAGTACCGCGTGCCCAGCAGCCGTCGCGTCACCGCGGTCGTGATGCCGAACGGGAGGTTGCCGACCACTGCGTGCGGCGCGTCGGGGAAGCGGAATTCGAGCATGTCGCCCGTGATCACGTGCACCCGAGGCCACTTCCCGCGGAGCTCGTCGGCCCAGTGCGGGTCGAGCTCCACGGCCGTGATCGGCCGTCCGGTGCGGGCCAATTCGCGGGTGATGGCCCCGCGTCCCGCGCCGAGCTCCACCACGGGAACCGGCGACGGATCGAGCAGATCGGCCATGCGGCGGGCGACGCCGCGGTCGATCAAGAAGTTCTGGCCGAGTTCGCGGCGCGCACGATCGCGCGCCGAATTCCGGCGGTAAGGCATGTTGGCTGCTCCTGCGTTCGCGGACCGGTCGGAACCGGGCCCTCGCGAGCGCAGGTCAGCGTGGAATCACCGCACGACGAACCGCGCGTCGGGAAACGAGAGCCCGGACGCGGAAGGCGACGCGAAAATGGATCCGGCGCCGCCTAAGCGGAACGCAGCCGGATGAAGAAGGCACAAGCAGCAGGACAAGCCATGCGGGAGAACGTAGCAACGCGCGTACCGCCGGCGACACCGATTTTCCCGCTCGGGTTGACCTTGCCCCCAGGGGCGGGGTTTAGCGTTCGTCGAGGTGACAGGAATGCGGATCAGCGAACTGGCCCGGCGGGCAGGCGTGACGACCAAAGCGGTGCGCTACTACGAATCGCTGGGGTTGATCGCACCCGAACGGCTGCCCAACGGCTACCGGGATTACGACGAGGCCGACGTGCGGCTGGTTCGGGAGGTCAAGGCCCTCAGCAACCTGGGCATCCCCGTCGAGCGCACCCGGCCGTTCCTCGACTGCCTCGCGGCCGGGCGGCAGCACGCGGACGACTGCCCGGCCTCGCTCGCCGGGTACCGGGAGGCGATCGACGAGCTCACCGAGCGGATCGAGGCGCTCACCTCCCGTCGTGCGGTGCTGATCGCGCACCTGCAAGAAGCCGCCCACCGCAACAGCTGCGCGACCAGCGGAGAGGACCCGATGAACGACTACCTGAACCTGCCCGCAGACCTGCCCGTGCCCGAGGACGACGGCGCGGCGGACCACCTGCCCGGGATGCGGATGCCGCACCTGGAACTCCCGAGCACAGCAGGCGAGACCGTCCGCGTCGACGCGCTCGGTCCGGGCCGCGCGGTGCTCTACATCTACCCGCTCACCGGTCGTCCCGGCACCGACCTCCCGGAAGGCTGGGACTCGATCCCCGGAGCGCGTGGCTGCACCCCCGAGGCGTGCAGCTTCCGGGACCACCACGAGGACCTGCACAACGCCGGCGCGACCCGCGTGTTCGGCCTGTCCAGCCAGTCCACCGACTACCAGCGCGAGGTCGTCGAGCGGCTCCACCTGCCGTTCCAGATGCTGTCCGACCCCGCGCTGAGCCTGGCCGGCGCGCTCGAACTGCCCACGTTCGAGGCCGGCGGGATGACGCTCTACAAGCGGCTGACGCTGATCATCCGCGACGGCGTGATCGAGCACGTCCACTACCCGATCTTCCCGACCAACGAGCACGCCGAGCAGGTTCTGGCCTGGCTGCGGGCCAATCCTCTTCGCTGAGCACCGGTCGCCGTGAAACCATGCGGTGACCGGTGATCTTCGGAGGTGGCGGATGCGGATCTACCTGAGCGTCGACATGGAAGGCGTCACCGGCCTCGTCGACGCCCAAGACGTCCAGCCCGCCGGGCGCGACTACGAGCACGGTCGGCAGATGATGGCCGAGGACGTCAACGCGGCGATCCGCGGCGCGATCGCCGCGGGGGCCACCGAGGTCACCGTCAACGACGCGCATGGACCGATGCGCAACCTGCGCTCCGACATGCTGCACCCGTCGGCTCGGCTGATCCGCGGCAAGCCCAAGAACATGGGCATGCTCGAAGGGCTCGACGCCACCTTCGACGCCGCGCTCTGCATCGGCTACCACTCGCGCGCAGGCACGTCGGGCGTGCTCAGCCACAGCTTCATGGGCCACGAGATCGAGGACATGTGGCTCGACGACCGCCCCACCGGCGAGATCGGCCTCACCCACGCCACCGCCGCCGCGCTCGGTGTCCCGGTGGTGCTGCTCTCCGGCGACGACACCGCGTGCGCGGAGATGGCCGAATGGGATTCCGGCGTGCGAACCGCAGCGGTGAAGTACGCGCGCGGCCGCTTCGCCGCCGAGCTGCTGCCACTCGCCGAGGCTCGCGATGCCATCGAAACCGCGACCGCCGCAGCCCTGACCGGCGAGCTCCCGGCTCCGCAGCCCGCGCCGGAAACCACGACGCTCGCGGTGCGCTGGCAGTCGGCTTCGGTGGCCGACACGCTGCTGAACCTCCCCGGCGTCACCGGCCGCGACGACCGCACCGTCGCGATCAGCGGCCCCGTTCCGGAGGTCTACCGGCAGTTCCGGGTGTGGCTGAACGTGGCCGCCTCGCTCACCGACCAGCGGCCCTATTGCTGATGATCCGTGTTCGTCCGGATACGCTGCGTTGGGCCTTTTCGGTTGCCCCGGCGCCGTTTTGATAACTCTGCGTCGCTTGTTCAGGCCTCGTTCACCTTCGCGTCCAGGAACCATCGCCTGATCGACCTAACTTCCAGATGTTCCCCGACGAGCACCTGGAGGTCCGCTTGCCTTCCCGACCGGACAGCGGGCGGGTAATCCCGCTCCCCCTGCTTTCCCACCACTCCGCGAACCGCGCCTCGGTCACCTGCAAGTACCGCTGCGGCAACGCATGCGCGCACGAGGCCCCGAACACCTCGGCCAACGCCTACTTCGGCGACATCGTCGAGAGCGTGCTCAGCCGCCGGTCCGCCCTGAAGGCAAGCGGCGTGATCGCGCTGGCCGTCGGTGGCGCAGCGGCGCTCACCGGAACCGCGACCGCAGCCCCGGCGCCGATGCCCCGCCCCGGCAGCGGAAACGTCCCGGGCACCGACTTCACCCCGGTCGCCCCGAACACCGAAGACCTCGTGGTCACCGCCGAGGGCTACGACCAGGGCATCGTGATCCGCTGGGGCGACCCGGTGGTGGCGGGCGCGCCGGAGTTCGACTTCGGCAACCAGACCGCGGCGGCGCAGGAAAAGCAGTTCGGCTACAACAACGACTTCGCCGAACTGGTCCCGCTGGACGGCAGCGGCAAGCAGAACCTGCTGGTGGTCAACCACGAGTACACCACCGAAACGCACATGTTCGTCGGCTACGACGAGAACAACCCGACCGAGGAGCAGGTGCGCATCGCCTGGGCCGCGCACGGCCTTTCGGTGGTGTACGTGGAGCGGGAGCGGGGCGGCGGGCTCAAGCCGAAGCCGAGCCGGTACAACCGGCGCATCACCCTGAACACGCCGTTCGAGCTGCGCGGCCCGGCTGCGGGCAGCGACCACCTCAAGACGTCGGTCGATCCGACCGGCACCAAGGTCTTCGGCACGCAGAACAACTGCGCGGGCAGCCTGACGCCGTGGGGCACGATCCTCTCCGGCGAGGAGAACTTCAACCAGTACTTCGCCAACGCCGACTCGGTCACCGACCCGGCGACCAAGGCGCGCTACGCCCGCTACGGCATCAAGGGCACCGCGAGCACCCGCAAGTGGGAGAAGTTCGACAAGCGCTGGGACCTCGCGCAGGAGCCCAACGAGGCCAACCGCTTCGGCTGGATCGTCGAGATCGACCCGCACGACCCGGACTCCACGCCGGTCAAGCACACCGCGCTCGGCCGGTTCAAGCACGAGGGCGCGGCGGTCAAGATCGCCGACGACGGCCGGGTGGTCGCCTACTCCGGCGACGACGAGCGCTTCGACTACATCTACAAGTTCGTGTCGAACGGCAAGGTGAAGGGGGGCAACAGCGCCCACGCCCGCCGGCACAACATGACGCTGCTCGACGACGGCACCCTGTACGTCGCGCGGTTCGCCGGCAACAGCCCGGCGAGCGAGATCGACGGCACCGGCAAGCTGCCGTCGGACGGCGCCTTCGACGGCACCGGCGAGTGGATTCCGCTGGCCAGCGGCAAGAAGTCGTTCGTGCCCGGCTTCACCGCCGAAGAGGTCTACATCTTCACCCGCCTCGCCGCCGACAAGGTCGGCGCGACGAAGATGGACCGGCCGGAGGACATCCAGCCGAACCCGGTCAACGGCCGCATCTACTGCGCGCTGACCAACAACTCCAACCGCGGCTCGACCGGCAACGCGGCGCCGGACGAGGCCAACCCGCGGGTCGGCAACAAGCACGGCCACGTGCTGGAGGTCGACGACGACGCGACGGGCACCAAGTTCCGCTGGGACCTGCTGCTGGTGTGCGGCGACCCGAACGACGCGGGCACCTACTTCGGCGGGTTCGACAAGTCGCAGGTCAGCCCGATCTCGTGCCCGGACAACGTGGCGTTCGACCGGCACGGCAACCTGTGGATCTCCACCGACGGCAACGCGCTGAAGAGCAACGACGGCCTGTTCGCGGTGCCGGTCGACGGCCCGGAGCGCGGTCGGGTCAAGCAGTTCCTGACGGTGCCGCACGGCGCGGAGACCTGCGGCCCGGTGGTCCGGGACACCGTGGTGACCGTGTGCGTGCAGCACCCGGGCGAGCTCGACGGGGCGAGCGCGGACAAGCCGGCCTCGCACTGGCCGGACGGCGGCAACTCGCAGCCGCGTCCGTCGGTCGTGGCGGTCTGGCGCAAGGACGGCGGTGAGATCGGCCGACGCTGATCCACCTTGCGAGCGCGGGGGTCTCCGGCAAGTCCGGAGGCCCTCGTTGCGTTGTGCGGGATTTCGCCCGGTCGCGGGATCACCAGCACGGCTAACCTCGTTGCTGTGGCGGTGTTTTCGAACCAGCGCGCTTTCGCCGCGGCGATCAGCCGCGCGCTCGCCGATGCGATGCCGGGCTCGCGGGTGTCGTTGATCGGGTCGCTGGGGGCCGGAACCGACGACGAGTACAGCGATATCGACCTCGCGTGGGTGGTGCCGGACGGCGCGGTGTCGAGTGCAGCCGATCGGCTGGGCGCGGCGCTCGGTGCGGTCGCCGAGGTCGCGTCCGTGCGGTCGGCTCCGGAGTTCCAGCGATCCGCGTTGCACCGGTTGGTCTTCGCGCGGTTTCGCGGCGTGCCGTTGTTCTGGCGGCTCGACCTGCAGATCTGGGCCGCCTCGCACGCCTTCGACGCCGACGTTCCGCGGGCGAGCGGCACCGACTGGTCGCTTCCGGAAAGCGCGGCGATGAACGCGATCGGGGCGTGCAAAGCAGTGCTGCGCGGTCGGTCCGAGATGGCGGAAGGCTTGCTGTCGCGGGGTTTTCACCGCATCGGTGAGCCGGATCCGGCCGGTGGGTGGGCACAGCGCATCGACGCGCTCGTCGATGCGGCCGCCGCTCGGGAACCGCGACTGCACGAGCTCGCTTCGGACGTCCATGCGCTGCTTCGCAGGTACGGCAACGACTTTCGGCTGTCGGCGGGGTGAGGCCGGGTGGATCTGGAGATCGTGCCGTTCGACGGCCGTTTCACCGGGCAGGCCGCGCGACTGATCGCCGGTGACCACGCATCGACGGGGACGGACCTCGCCGAGGCGGATGTGGCCGAACGCCTCGTGGCGCAGTGGCAGGGCGACGGGCCGGCCGTGGCCGCCGTGGCCCGCGGCGAACTCGCCGGTTTCATGGCGGCATCGGCACCGGCATCTCCGGGAGGCCAGCTGGCCAGGATCCGCCTCCAGCAACACGCCTCGGTGCCGGAGGGAAGGCGCGAGATCTACCGCCGCCTTTACGGGGCGCTGTCCGGGCAGCTCACCGCGGTGGGCGCCTTCGAGCATTCGGTGGTGGTCGCGGCCGCGCACCGACCCGTCATCAGCTGCCTGTTCGAGCTGGGTTTCGGCATCGACCAGGTCAAGGGCCTTCGGCAGGTGGAGCCGATCGGTGCCGCCGGGGCGGTCGAGGTGCGCGAGGCCGATGCGGAGGATCTCGCGGAACTGCTGGATCTCACCGTGGAACTGCAGCGGTTCCACGCCGCACCGCCGATCCTGCGCCCCGCGCTCCTGGACCTCCGGGCTATCCGGGACGACCTCCGGGCGTCCCTCGTCGACGCCGACCGGGTGGTCCTCGTCGCGGCGGAGCGCGACCGGCCGATCGGGATGATCCAGGCGGGCCGTGACAACCGCTTCCCGGCCACGGCCACGATCGGCCTCGCCGTGGTGACCGCCGACGCGCGATCCGGGGGAGTGGGCACGGCGCTGGTGTCCGGCGTCCTCGGCTGGGCGTCCCGCCGCGGCTTCCGCAGCTGTGGTGCGGAGTGGTCGTCGGCGAATCCGGTCAGCGACGCCTTCTGGCGCGGCCGGGGCTTCGTGCCCGCGCGCTACACGCTCACCCGGCTGATCGACGCCCGCGTCGCCTGGGCCGCCACCGGCCTGAGCTATCGCTATTTCTGAGCCACGTTGGGAAAACGCGCGGCTCGCACCAGCGATCATCGTGCTCCGGTCCGGTCGTCAGGAAGTAAACTACACGGTGCAGTTGAGATGGTGAACTGGTGAGTGTAATTTCGTGGTGAGACCCAGAGGAGGATCACCATGTCCTACCCACCAGACCGGTACCGGGGCGACGCCGGCGAGATCAGCGCTTCCTTCCGCCCGGCGGACGCCGATCCGGAGCTGGTCAACCCGTCCGGCACCAGGACCTACTACCTGGCCACGGGGAAACCGACCGGCCGAACCCACGACATCGCCACCGACGGCGAATTCGGGCTCTACCACGTGGTCGACCTGGCTCCCGGCGCCGGGACCGGCACCCACTTCCACAAGGCGATGTCCGAATCGTTCTTCGTCACCGACGGATCGCTGCAGGTCTACGACGGGGCGAAGTGGCGCGAAGCGACCAAGGGCGACTTCCTCTACGTGCCCCCGGGCGGACTGCACTCCTTCTACAACAGGTCCGACGAGCCGGCGTCGTTCCTCATGCTGTTCGCGCCGGGCGCCCCGCGCGAGGAGTACTTCGAAGGCGTCGGCCACATCGCGGCGCTGAGCGACGCCGAGCGAGAGCGGTTCTTCGTGGAGCACGACAGCTACTTCACCGACCTGCGGTCCGGCCCCAAGAGCGGCAACTCCCGGTGAGGCCCGACGTAGACTGCACGGAGTAGTGCAGTTCGTTGGAAGGGGGCTCCGGTGTCACCGACCGGCCGACCGGAGAAGCGCCGCGCCATCGAGCAGGCGGCGCGCAAGGTGTTCGGCCGCGAGGGCTACACACGGGCCAGCGTGGACGCGATCGCCGCAGAAGCGCAGGTGTCCAAGCGCACCATCTACAACCACTTCGCCGACAAGGAACAGCTCTTCCTGTCGGTCGCGCTGGACGGGGCGCACGAGGTCACCGACGCCATCGCGCGGCTGATGGAGCTGCACCTGCGGAAGATCGTCGACCTCGAGGAAGACCTCGTCGCCTTCTGCCGGGACCGGGTCGCGGCGGTGGCGGAGTTCCCGGACCACTTCGCGCTCGTCCGGACGCTGGAAGCTGAGGTGACCCGGATTCCCCCGGCGGTGCTGGAGAAGTGGCTGGCCGCGGGCCCGCAGTCGGCGCACGAGCGGCTCGCGCCGTACCTCCGGAAGATCGCCGACAACGGCCTGCTCGAATTCGACGATGCGGAGCGGGCCGCCTTGCACCTCAACCTGCTCACCATCACCGCCGTGCTCCAGCGGACGTTCTACGGCTCGATGCCGATTCCGCAGTCCGAGGCCGACGAGCTCATCGTGAGCGGTGTGCGGGCGTTCTTGCGGCTGTACGCCGCTGCTCGCTCCTGAAGCACGCTGCTGCGTCCACTTTGGATGCCGTGCGTCAGCTTTCGGATCGGCTGCCGGTCGATTCCCGCTGCTCCCCGCGTGGCGCGGCGCGGAGGGCGACCACCGTGATCGCCGCCGTGACCATCACGATGCCCACCACCCACAGGCCGGTCTTTTGCGAGCCGGTCGCGTCCTTGAGCGCTCCCGTGATGTAGGGCGCCGCGAACCCGCTGATGTTGCCCAGCGAGTTGATCAGCGCGATACCGCCCGCCGCCGCCGCGCCCGCCAGGAAGTTGCTCGGCAACGCCCAGAAGGTGGGCAGCGCCGCGCAGACACCGACGGCGCAGATCGTCACGGCGACCATCGCGCTGAACGGATTGCCCAGGTACAGCGCGATCGGGATGGAGATGCCGCCGAGCAGCATCGGCAGCGCGACGTGCCACACGCGCTCCCGCGTCCGGTCGCCGTGCGCGGCCCAGAGCACCATGGCCACCGCGCCGATCACGTACGGCACCGCCGTGATCAACCCCGTTTCCATCGTCGACAGGTCGGTGCCGTACTGCTGCTCGAAGCCCTTGATGATGGTGGGCAGGAAGAAGCCCAGCGCGTACAGCCCGTACGCGATGCCGAAGTACACGAACGCCAGCGCCAGGATCCGCGGGTGGGTCAGCGCCTTCCGCAGCGGCCAGCCGTGCGCCGTCTCGGTCTGCGCGCGCTCGGCCTCCAGCTGCTCGGTCAGCCACGCGCGCTCCTGCGGCGACAGCCACTTCGCCTGGGACGGCCGGTCGGTCAGGTAGAACCAGGTCACCACCGCCAGCAGCATCGCCGGGATGCCCTCGACGAGGAACATGAACCGCCAGCCGGACAGGCCGAAGATCCCGTGCCCGGTGCTGATCAGCGCGCTCGACACGGTGGCGCCGATGGCGCTGGACACCGGGACCGCGGTCATGAACAGCGCGACCGCCTTCGCCCGCTGCACCGCCGGGAACCAGTAGGTCAGGTACAGGATGATGCCCGGGAAGAACCCCGCCTCGGCCACGCCGAGCAGGAACCGCAGCACGATCAGCGCGGTGGGGCTCGGCACGAAAGCCATCACCGTCGCGACCACGCCCCAGGTGATCATGATGCGGGCGAGCCACTTCCGCGCCCCGAAGCGGTGCAGGGCGAGGTTGCTCGGCACCTCCAGCACCAGGTAGCCGATGAAGAAGATGCCCGACGCGAAACCGAACGCGGTCGCGGTCAGCCCCAGCTCGTCGTTCATGCCGTTCGGGCCGGCGAAGCCGATGTTGACCCGGTCCAGGTAGTTCACGAAGTAGAGCAAGATCAGGAAGGGCATCAACCGCACCGCGACCTTGCGCAGGATGCGGTTCTGGGCACCCGCAGGGGCGGCGTCGACACTGCTCACTCGGGTGACCTAAGCCTCATACCCCCAATGGGTCAAGGGGTAGTCCGCTGATTGGGACGGCCGGTCGCCGGGCCGAAACCGTACGGCGATACCGTTAGGACATGCCCGAACGCCCAATTGCCCTGGTCACCGGCGCCTCGCGAGGCATCGGTGCCGCCGTCGCCCGCTCGCTTTCCGACACGCACGACCTGCTGTTGGGCGGGCGCGACGCCAACGCGCTGCAGGAGCTCGTCGACGAGCTCCCCGGTGCCAAATCGTGGCCCGTGGAACTCACCGACCACGACGCCGTGGCCACTGCGGTCGCCGACATCGAACGGCTCGACGTGGTGGTGCACAGCGCCGGCCTGGTCGAGCTGGCCTCGGTCGCCGAAGCCTCCAGCGACTCCTGGCGGCGCACCTTCGAGCTGAACCTCTTCGCCGTCACCGAGCTGACGCGCCTGCTGCTGCCCGCGCTGCGCGCAGTGAAGGGCCACGTGGTGCTGGTCAACTCCGGCGCCGGCCTGTCCGCGAAGCCGAACTGGGGTTCGTACGCCGCGAGCAAGTTCGCGCTGCGCGCCTTCGCCGACGTGCTCCGCGCCGAGGAAGCCGGGCACGGCGTGCGGGTCACCTCGGTGTTCCCGGGGCGCACCGCCACCGACATGCAGCGCACCGTCCGCGACCAGGAGGGCGGGGCGTTCGAGCCGGACCACTACCTGCGCCCCGAGTCGGTCGCCGCGCCGATCGTGTCCGCGGTGCGGGCCACCGGCGACGCACACCTCACAGAGATCGTCATCCGGCCGTCCTGAGGCCCGTTCCGCAAGGGCCGACCCGCATGTGCCCCCGCGGGTACCTAGGCCCTTTGCGGGAGCCGCAGTCTCGCTGTGGCCGCTCCGGCGTGGCGAAAGCCCTGGTCGCTACGTCGGAGCCGTCCCAGCCGGACGACCTCACCGCAGTCCGAGCAGCACCGCATGCCGCAAGCGGCTGACGCCGCCTCGCGAAGCGCGCCCTGCCCCAGGGCCGGCCGAAGCATCCGGCCGGAACAGGTGGGCCGGGTTCAGCCCCGGATGTGCTGCGCGGACTTGCGTGCCGTGGCCTGCACGGTGCGCCGGTCCACCCGCGTGGGCTCGCGCTCGTGCAGCACTTCTTCACCCGCGACCCAGACGTCCCGCACGCACCGGGAACCGGCGGCCCACACCACGTTGGCCAGCACCTGATCGTCCGGCGCGTCCAGGCCCGTGGCGAACGCCGGGTTGTCGATGTCGAGGTGCATGATGTCGGCCCAGCGCCCGGGTTCCAGCGCACCGATGTCGTCGCGGTGCAGCGCCTCGGCCCCGCCTCGCGTCGCCGCGAGCAGCGCCGCCCGCGAGCTCAGCGCCGTCGCATCGCCCGTGACCGTCCGTGCGAACAGTCCTGCCAACTGCACCTCCTCCCACAGATCCAGATCGTCGTTGCTGGACGGCCCGTCGGTGCCCAGTCCCACCGGAATGCCGGCGGCCAGCATGTCGACCAGCCGTGCGGTCCCCGACGCGAGCTTCGCGTTGGATCCCGGACAGTGCGCCACGCCCACCCCGCGGCGCGCGAACAACTCGATGTCGTCGTCCGACAGGTGCACGCCGTGCGCGGCGAGCACCCGGCCGTCGAGCACGCCGAGCTTCTCCAACAATGCGGGCACCGAACCGAACTGCTTGCGCTGCTCGGCGTCTTCGGCGGCGCTCTCCGCCACGTGCGTGTGGACCAGGGCGGCACGCTGTTGCGCGGACTCGCCGATGGTCTGCAGCGCCTCCGGCGGCAGCGTGTAAGCCGAATGCGGCCCGTACGCCAGCTCCACCCGGTCACCGGGGCCGAACCGAAGGCCGTCGGAGTCGATCCACCGGTTGATCCCGTCGACCATGCCCTGCCAGCCGCCGAGCTTCTCCAGCGCCGGCGTGGAGATCACCGCCGATGCGAACACCACGCGCGAACCGACCGCCAGGGTGGCCTCCACCACCGACTCGCCCATGAAGTACATCTCGGCGCTCGTCGTGACGCCGGCCCGCAGCATCTCGACGCACCCGAGCTCCATCCCGGCGCGGACGTCCGCCGGACGCAGCCGAGCCTCGGCGGGCCAGATCACCTCGTGCAGCCAACGCAGCAGCGGCAGGTCTCCACCCATCCCCCGCAGCAGTGTCATCGGGCTGTGCGCGTGCGCGTTGATCAGGCCCGGCAGCAGGATTCCGCTGCATTCCCGGACGGTCGCGTCGTTCGGGCGTTCCGGCGCCCCGGCCCGCGGCCCGCAGTACACGATGCGACCCTCGCCGTCGACGTCCACCACGGCGTCCCGGATCACCGAGCAGCCGGGATCGCAGGGCAGAACCATCGGTGCGTGCAGGCGCAGTGCGATCGACATGCCCGCATTCTGCCCGACGCTCATCCGCCGCCCGCCGTGCTTATGACAAGCAACATGATCACCCCCGCCAGCCCCGCGATACCGCCCAGCACCGCCATGAAAAAGATGTCTTGCGTGCGCCTCGTCATGACTCCAGAATCGCCGGATTCCGGCCCCTGGACCTCGGCTGATCGGCCCGTCGACCTCGTTCGATCGGTCAGTCCCAGCCGACCGTTCGACCGACCCCGAACGGGTAGGCGCAGCAGGCGGGTTCGGCCGTGCAGCAGTGCCGGTGCAGCAGCGCCGCGGCTCGCCGGGCAATGCTGTTACACCGCAAGAAACCAACGGCGTGGCACACAAACGCGGCGCACGCGCCGACAGGAATCGGCCGGCTAAGCCGCGCCAACGCGCGCCACGGCGAAGATCATTCGTCCATGAGCCCGCTGCGCCAGGCCCAAGCCGCGGTCTCCACCCGGTTGCGGGCCTTGATCTTGCCCTGCGCGGAGGCGAGGTGCGTCTTCACCGTCGACAGCGACATGAACAGCTCCTGGCCGATCTCGCCGTTGGTCAGGCCGCGCGCGGTCGCCCGCACGACGTCGAGCTCGCGTTCGGTCAGGTCCACGCTCGGCGCCTGCACCGCGCGACGTTGCACCTGGGGCTGGGAGAAGTGCTTGAGCAGGCGCACCGTGATCTGCGGCGAGACCAGCGCATCGCCGCGCTCCGCCGCCCGGATCGCCTCCAGCAGCAGCGTCGGTCCGGCGTCCTTGAGCAGGAAGCCGCTCGCCCCGTTCCGCAACGCGCTGTCGACGTATTCGTCGAGATCGAAGGTGGTCACGACGACCACCTTGATCGGGTCGGTGACATCGGGGCCGGCCAGCTGCTTGGTGGCCTCCAGCCCGTCGATCCCGGGCATCCGGATGTCCATCAGGCACACGTCCGGCCGCTTCTCCCGCGCGACCCGGACCGCGTCCACGCCGTTCGCGACGTCCGCCACCACTTCGATGTCGTCCTGGGATTCCAGGATCATCCGGAAACCGGCGCGCACCAGCTCCTGGTCGTCGGCGATCAACACCCGGATCATCGCTGTCCCACTTCCCCGCTCTGCTCCGCCAACGGCAGAACTGCTTCGACGCACCAACCGATGTGGTCTCCGGGACCGGCCCGGAACCGGCCGCCCAGCAGCTCGATCCGCTCCCGCATCCCCACCAAACCGTATCCGCCCGAGCCGCCGACCGGTTGCTGGCGTACCGCCGTGCCGTCATCGGTGATCCGCGCGTAGATGTTCACCGGGTCGGCGTGGACGTCGATCTGCACGTAACTCGCGTCTAGCGCGTGCTTTTCGGCGTTGGTCAGGGATTCCTGCACCACGCGGAGGGTGGACCGGGCGACCTCCGGCGGGATCTCCCGGCCGAGGTCGATGCGCAGGTCCACAGTGGTCGGCCGGTGATCGCCGACCGGAACCCGCCGGGTGGCGTTCACGAGGGCTTCGAGGTCCGCTTCGAGGTCGGTGGTGGCCTGCTCGGTGGCCGTCGACGCGCCGGCCGGCTCCGCGCCGCGCATGCTCGCGACCAGCCGGCGCATCGCGGTCAGCGCCTCGGTGCCGCTGTCGGCGATGCGGGCCAACGCGTCGGTCGCCGCCTTCGGGTTCTTCTCCGCGACCATCTGGGCTGCTTGGGCCTGCACCACGATGCCGGTGACGTGGTGCGCCACCACGTCGTGCAGTTCCCGCGCCAAGGCCATCCGCTCGGCCTGCTGCGCATCCGACACCGCGCTGCGCACGGTCTTCGCGCGCTCCGTGTCCCGCGCGCGGAAGTACAGCCCGGTGCCGACGGAGATGACCAGCAGCAACCCGCCCATGAAGACCGGTTGCAGGTAGTCGTTGAATTCGTTGAGCGACGACGATTCGACCGGGATGACGAACAGGGCGAACAGCGCTGAACCGACCAGCGAGACGCCCGCCAGCAACGCGCGCTGCGGCTCCGCGTGCCTGGTGGCGTAGGTCATCAGCAGCATTCCCGCTCCGGTGGAGGCGAACGGGATTCCGCCGATCATGCTGACGTCGGCCGCGAGCCCCCAGAAGCGCATCATCAACGCGGTCAGCGCCAGCGCCGTGGCTCCGAGCACCGCCGCTTCGAACGGCCGGACCGGCCCGACGACGGCCAGCACCGACATCACGACACCGCACAGCAGCAAGACCACGCCGCTGAGCAGCGAGTCGTACCCGGTCTTCGTGAATTCCAGGAAGACCAGCGCGCCCAGCACCGCGATCACCGGCCACTGCCGGCGCACCAGCGCGCGCAACGGGGTGTCCCGGGATTCTTCCGGCGCGGACCGCCGGCTGCGCAGGTAGATGCCGGTGCCCGCGGTGAGCATCAGCTGGAGGAAGCCGAAGCTCAGCGTCTGGCCGAACACCATCCCCGGGTAGGCCCACGACGAGTCGAGGCGCACCAGCACCGATGCGACGCAGGCCACCACCAGCGCCGCGGTGACGGGAATGGCCTTGCGCAGCGGGCGGAACCGGAACAGGTAGAGCACCAGCAGCAGGCCCGCCAGGTTCTCGGTCGGGGTGATCTTCTCCAGCCCCAGGGAGTGGAAGTACGCGCCATTCAGCCGGCCGACCACCGTGTTGCCGCACAGCACGGCCGTGGCCGCGAGCCCGCACCAGACTGGCGCGCGGCGACCGAGGATCGCCAGCAGCGCCATCGCGGTGATCCCTGGGATCAGCACGATGTCGTCTTCGAACAACCCCAGCGTGTTCCCCAGCCAGATCAACCCGAGCAGCCCGGCGAAGATCCACTGCTCGCGCAGGAGATCACCGAGCCGCCGCCACCACGGGGCGGTCGGCCCGGGTCCGGGGCTCGTCGCGATGTTGCTCACGGCTCGACCGTAACCGGTGGCCCGATTCGAACACCTTGGCCGAATGGTTCGAATGCCCTGACCGATCGGCCGACCCTCGCGCGTCGATCAGCGGCCCCGAGGCCGATCCGGAATCCGGCGCCGACCGCCAATCTCGAATCCAGCAGGTCCCGCACCGGTGGGGCCCCGAGATCCGGACCGCAGCCCGAACACAACCGCAGGCACGGCGAGCACGGGCCAGCACGGCGACGAACGGCGTTAGCGGCGCGAAACGAGCAGGAGGAAGGAAGATGTCGGCTTCAATCGTCGACCGGCGGCCCGGGGAGCCGTTCCTGGTGGGGCGCGGATTGGTCAAGAACTACGGCTCCTACCGGGCGCTGGCCGGGGTGGACCTCGCGATCCGCACGGGCGAGGTGATGGCGATCGTCGGGCCGTCGGGCTCCGGCAAGACGACGCTGCTGCACGTCCTGGCCGGGATCCTGCGCCCGGACGGCGGCGAGGTGCTCCTCGACGGGCACCGCATCGACCAGCTCGGCGAGGCGAAGCGCAGCGCGCTGCGGCGCCACGAGTTCGGCTTCGTCTTCCAGCAGGGCATGCTGGTCGGCGAGCTGACGGCGGAGGAGAACACGGCGCTGCCGCTGCTGCTGGCCGGTGCCAACCGGAAGCAGGCGCTGGAGGGCGCGCGGGACTGGCTGGGCCGGCTCGGTCTCGGCGGGCTGGAGAAGCGGCTGCCCGGCGAGCTCTCCGGCGGTCAGGCGCAGCGGGTGGCGATCGCGCGGGCGCTCGCGCACCGCCCCAAGGTGATCTTCGCCGATGAGCCGACTGGCGCCCTGGACACCCGCACCGGCGAGGAGACCACGCAGGCGCTGTTCGCCGCCGCTGCGGCGACCCAGGCGGCCGTGGTCATCGTGACGCACGACCGGGAACTGGCCGCCAAGACGGGGCGGATCGTGGAGATCCGCGACGGCTTGATCGCGGGCGGGGTGATGGTCGGATGAATCCCGTGCAGCTGGCGCTGCGGGTGCTGCGCGTCGACTCGCGCAGCCGCCTGTCGGCGCTGCTCACCGCCGCCGGGGTCGCGGTCGCCACCGCGCTGGTCCTGTTCCTGGCGACCCTGCCGAACGCGACGGACGCTCGAATGGATCGGGCGGCCTGGATGCGCGGTGCCGCCGATCCCTCCGGGGCGGTTTCGCAGGCGAGCCTGGACTTCTTCGAGAACGAGAAGATCATCCGGCTCGACGTGTCGGGAGAACGGCCCGCGGTGGACGGCGCGCCGAGCTTCCCCGGTGCCGGCGAGGTCCTGCTGTCGCCGCGGTTGGCCGAGCTGGCGAAGCAGCGCCCGCCTGAAGAGCTCGCCAACCGCTTCGACGGCAACGTCGTCGGAGTTCTGGACGAGACCTCGCTGAAGTTCCCGGAGCAGCTCGTCGCGGTGGTCGGGCACCAGCCGGGCACGCTGGACGCCGTCAAGGCCGAGGAATCGGGCTGGATCGCGGCCGGTACCGACGATTTCCTGCTGAAGTTCCTGTCCGGGGTGGGGATCGTGCTGCTCGCGATTCCCAGCCTGGTGCTCGTCGCGTCGGCGGCCAGGCTGACCGCCGCCAGACGGGAGCGCAGGCTCGCGGCCCTGCGGCTGGCCGGTGCGACGCCGGGGCAGGTGGTCGGCACCGTCGCCGCCGAGACCACCATCTCCGCTGCGGCGGGAACCGTCGTCGGTCTCCTGCTGAGCTGGCCGCTGCGGTTCGTGGGGGCGCAGGTCCCGTGGGGTGGCGGCACCTGGTTGCCGAGCGACTTCACGCCGTCGGTGCCGACGGTCGTCGCGGTGGCGGTCGTGATTCCGCTGCTGGTCGTGCTGGCTGCGGTGCTGGGTCTGCGCCGCGTCGTGCAGGCACCGGTCGGCGCGGCGATGAACCAGTCGCGGAAGGCGCCCAAGGCGTGGCGGCTGCTCGCGTTGCCCGCGGCAGCGGGGTTCTTCGCGTTCGGGCTCTCCACGGCCGAGGAGACCGGCGGCCTGACGTTCATGCTCGCGGCGCTCGCGGCGGTTCTGCTGTCCGCCTCGATCGTCGGTCCGTGGTTGACCGGCGCGCTCGGCAAGCTGTTCGCCACCACGTGGCGACGGCCTGCGATGCTGCTCGCGGGCCGGCGGCTGCGCAGCGACCCGAAGGCCGCCTACCGGTCCGTGTCCGGCATCGTCCTCGCGGTGTTCGTCGGGTCGATGGCTCTGACGCTGCTGCCCAGCTTCGAGGCATTCGCGGGCGGCGGGCGTTCCTTCAAGGACTCCGTGCTGTACCTGGACGTTCCGTCCGCGACGGTGGCCGACCAGAAGAAGCGCGTCGTCGGCGAGCTGGAGCGCCGTGGCGCGAACGCCACCGTCGTGAGCGCGAACCAGGTCACCCTCGAGACCTCCGAGGGCGGCGAGTACGCCGGCCTGGTGATCAGTTGCCCGGAAGCGGCGGCGGTGACCCGGATGGCCGTCGGCGTGTGCGCGGGACCGCCGGCGATCCGCGCTGATCCGGCCACCGGGCTGCCGGACTCGGGGCTGCGCATCCGGGCCTACGCGGCCCGGGACTCCAACGAGGAGCCGGCGACGTTCGGGTTGCCCGCCAACGTCGTGACGCGGCCGCTCGGCGGCCAGGATCCCGAGTTGAGCTCTTCGGTGCTGATCGACCCCGAGCTGGTGCCCGAGGTCGCGAACGTCGGGGAGTCGACGCTGGTGGTGAACCCGGCGACCGACGCCGACCGGGAGAAGGTGCGGACCGCGCTCGCCGCGGCACTGCCCGCCGAGAGCTTCATGAGCCGCGAGCTGCGGCTGGAGGACCAGCAGACGATGCTGGGCGACCTCAAGCGGGTGACCGCCATCGGCCTGGGACTCGCCGCCCTGCTCGCGGGCAGCAGCGCCGCGATCACGGCCGCGTCGTCGGTGGTCGATCGCCGACGCACCTTCGGCGCGTTGATCGCGGCCGGAACCCCGGTGCGCATGCTTGGGCGCGCTCTGCGGACCGAGGCGGCGCTGCCCGCGCTGGTCGCGACGCTGACCGCCGGTGCGGGCGGTATCGCGATCGGGGTCTCGATGCTGACCCTGTTCGGGGATGACGCCCCGATGGTGATCAGCGGCTGGATCCTCGCCCCGGTCGTGATCGGCGTGGCCGTCGCGGTGCTCGCCGCCTCCAGCAGCGGCCCGATGCTGCGCAGGATCAGCAGCGAACCCATCGCCGACGAGTAGTGGGCGAGCGCCCTGTCAGCAACCATCCGGCCAGTTCCGCCCGCGCGGGACTGGCCGGATGGCCATCCGGGGCCGACCACATGACCGATCCGCCGGACCTGTCCCGAACGTGATGCTTGAAGAGTCGGAAGGAAAGACCAGGGAGGTCAGAGATGCTCGCCAACATCGTTTCCGGAATCGGAGCCTTCATCGCCCTCGCGGTGCTGCTGCTCATGTCCCTCAGCGCGGTTCTCCCCGAGATCATGGACCGCTTCGCGGCCCGGCGCGGTGCGTCGACGGCCGGTGCGCGGGTCAGTCCTCGGGCAGGCCGGTTCCCAGGCAACGCCGGTTCATCCGGGCCAGCACGTCGTACCGCGGCCGGCTCGGTTCGGGGGACCGGAAGCCACTCGGTGCTCCCTGCCGGGCACGCCGGGTCGCTTCCTTGGTGACGGTGAACATCGGCCGGGAGGCATCGGTCCGGGGCTCGGAACGCAACCAGGCCAGCCGGTGCAGTGCCTCGCTGTGGTGGTCGGTGATCGTGACGCGCGCGGAGTCGAACGAGAACAGCACGGCCCGGTTGATCTCGACGATCGCCCGGTCCCGCCAGAGGGTTCGTTCGGTGGAGGTGTCCATGCCCAGCCGTTCGGCCACGTGCCGGGTGACGCCGTACGCGTTCTCGTCGGCCAGGCCGCGGGTGCCGATCTCGGTCCCCACGAACCAGGTGTTGAACGGCGCGGCCGGGTACCGGATGCCGCCGATGAGCAGCTGCATGTTGCTGATCAGGGGCACCGTGTGCCAACGGAGGCCCAGCTCGACGAACCACGGGAACTCCGGGTGCTCCAACGGGACTTCCTGCACGACGTCGCGCGGCACGGCCACCGGCTTGGGGCCTTCGTGGGCGGTCTCCACCACCAGCGGCAGGTGGTCGAAGCGCCCGCGCTGGGTCGGCGGTTTCCAGCCGAGGCGCTGGGCTTCGGCGGTGAACCCGCTGTACCGGGCGTCGCCGAGCACGCCGCCGTCGGACAACGCGTAGCCCGCGTACCGGACGACCTGTTCGTTCCAGATGCACGGGCCGGGACCATCCGGCGAGTCTGGGGCGAAAACCGTGATCAGCGGCTGGATCTGGCCCGCATTGGTGGCCAGCCGGAGATGTTCGAAGCATTCGCTGGCGATCGCTGAGGCGTTGCGCAGGCCGCGAAGATCGCGGACCTTCAGCCGGCGCCATGACACACCGCTCGTGCACCACCCGCTGTCGCGCAGCGCGACGCGCGCGCCGTAGGCGAGTTCCTCGCTCGTGTGGCGGTAGGTACCGGTGTCGGCGAACTCCTGGCGCACCTCGGCTAGACGCTGGGACAGGGAGCCTGCCTCGGGATGAGCGTCGTGGAAGGCCCGCAGGAACTGCTCGGCCGCCGAGATATCCGTGGTCGGTTCGGACCGATCGGCGACGAGTCGGCTCGTGCCCGTGGCGTATTCGCCACCGATGTCCGGCGGGCGCTGCTGGGTCGGGATGACTTCATCACGGATATCCGTCACGGGCCGGAAGGTAGTCGCGATCGCCGCTCACTCGTCACTACATGAGCATTCTTCTTTTCGGTGAATTCACACCACCACGATCGCGCGACAACCCACTCATCGTGACTTCCATCGACGCGCAGGTCACGGCGCTTAATCGCCCAATTGAGTGAACATCTTGCTGTTCGTCGTGGATGGCCAGACCCAGTGCGGTGTCTGATCACCGCCAGCACCCGGCCTCCCGCGCGGCAAAGCTGGACGCGTGACGGCGATGAAAACGAAGATGCAGGTGTTGGAAGGCATGTACGCGGCGGAGGCCGAGTACCTGGCGGCCGGCGGGCCCGGCGAAGCGAGCTTCGAACCGCTCGCCGAGTTCTTCTCGCCGCAGGTCGTCCTGCACCAGGCAGAGGCGCTGCCCTACGGCGGGAGCTGGCGGGGCCACCAGGGCATGGAACGGTTCTTCCTCGAGATGAGCCGAACCTGGGAATCGTTCGAGATGCTGGCGCAGGACTTCCTGACGCCGAGCGACACGACCGGGCCGCTGGTGGTGCTCACCCAGGTCCGAGCGCGCTCCCGGGCGACCGGCCGCGGGCTCGAATTCCCCATCCTGCAGACGATCGAGATCCAGGACGGGCAGATCGTCGACATCCGCCCGTTCTACTGGGACACCGCAGAGATCGCGGAAGCTTGCACGAACGCGTGACCAGCGCTCGTCCGAGCCGGTTGACATTGCGCGCGGAGAGCGGAAAAGCCTTGGACGCGAGGGCGAAACGCTTGCTGGGATAGCCGGATGAGTTCCTTCTGGACGGGCCGGCTCGTTCGGCTGCGTGGCATCGAGCCCGAGGACTGGCGAGCGTTCATGCGGATGGACTCGCACTCCGAGCACCAGCGATCGGCGGACACGCTCTACCCGCCGCGCTCGGCCGACGGATACCGCGCGTGGACGGCCGAGCAGTCCGCCGCGCAACCGGTCGGCGACTCGCTCCGCCTGGTGATCGAGGCGCTGGACAGCGGTGCGCTGGTCGGGTCCGTCTCGACCCATGACGCGGATCCGCGCACCGGCCGGTTCTCCCACGGCGTGGCGATCGACGACCAGTACCAACGGCGTGGCTATGCGGCCGAAGCGGTCGTGCTCCTGCTGCGCTTCATGTTCGGCGAGCGCCGGTACCACAAGTGCGAGGCGCAGATCTACGCCGACAACGAGGCGTCGCTCGCGCTGCACCGCACGCTCGGCTTCATCGAGGAAGGCCTGCTGCGCGAACACGAATTCTTCGCCGGTCGTCACCACGACCTGGTGGTCATGGGCGTGACGGCCCCGGAGTTCGAGGAGCGGCACGGTCTCGGCGAAGCGCCTTCCGGCGATCGGCGCGACGAGGCCTAGCCGAGCAGGTTGGGCTGGTCGATCACCCAGAGCCAGGTGCCGTCGGGCTGACGGCGGGCCACCTCGACGGTGACGCCGCCGTCGGCCAGCCGCACGGAGGTGAGCGCCAGGTCGCCGTTGCGGATCGCGGGCTGCGTCTCGCCGGGCGCGAACTCGGGCTTGGCCGCCACGAGCTGCTCGTACGCCGCGCGGATCTCCCGGTGCCCGACAACCCGGCCGGTCGGGACGATCAGCACGGCGTCGGGCTCGTACAGCGCCACCAGTCCGTCGACGTCGCCGGCGTTGAGCCGTTCCAGCACGAACCGGTTGAGGTCCTCCGGCTGCGCTGCGCGCTGGCGGTCGCTGGTCATCGCGCTCGTCCCCTCTGCTCAGGCAACTCGTTCCGAGCACACGATGGCAGCAAGGTCCGACACGACAACCGATCCCGGGCGGCAGCAGCTCGCCGAGGTCTACCGCGGAACCGCTTAGACGCGCTCGAAGATCAGGTCGTGGATTTCGCGGCCCTCTTCGTGCGCCCGGTTCTCGAACTTCGTGATCGGTCGCCACTCCGGCCGTGGCGCCCAACCGCCAGGCTCGCCGGCGTACCGGTTGCGCAGCTGCGGTTCCGCCTGGCAGACCTCCAGCATCTGCTCGGCGTAGTTCTCCCAGTCCGTCGCGAGGTGCAGCACGCCGCCGGGCGCGAGCCGGGATGCGATCAGCCGGACCGAGTCGGGCTGCACGAGACGGCGCTTGTGGTGGCGCTTCTTCGGCCACGGGTCGGGGAAGTAGATGCGCACCTCGGCCAGCGACGCGGGCTCGATGTGGTCGCGAAGCAGCACGATCGCATCGCCGCGCAGCAACCGGAGGTTGGTGATCTCCAGCTTCTCGGCCCGCAGCATCAGCTGGGCCAGCCCAGGCTTGTAGACCTCGACCGCCACGTAGTTGGCGTCGGGCTGGGCGGCGACGAGCTGCGCGGTCGTTTCGCCCATGCCGGAGCCGATCTCCAGCACCGTCGGCGCGGAGCGGCCGAACCAGGCCGCGAGGTCCAGCGGGCCCTCGGGCAGCGCGGTCACCTCGGAACCCAGCTCGGGCCAGTGGCGATCCCAGGCGCGCTGCTGGCCCACCGTCATCCGCTCGCCGCGCTGGACGTAGCTGACGACGGTACGACGAAACGGAACCTGCTGGTCAGAGGCATTCACGGGGACTCAGTATCGCAAACCGGTGCCGGGCCCCGACGACCGAACCCACTCGTCCGGGCGGCGGGGCCGGTGGATCACCAGGATTCGATCTGGCCCAGCATCGACACCAGGCCGGTGGACCGCTTGACCGGCACCGGAACCGGCTCGGTCTCGCCGTGCGCCGGGACCACGTTCAGCCAGCCCCGGTGCTCGTCGGTCAGCACCACGGTGGTCGGCATCCGCATCGGCGCCCGGTCCGACGGCGCGAACTCCCAGTACCCGGCCTCGCCGATGCCGGCCCAGGGCACGAAGACCCAGCCCGGTCGCGTGCCGAGCACCGCGTGCGCCTCGTCCTCGATCTCGAACGCCGCTTTCCGCGATTCGATCTCGCCGCGATCCAGCGCCCGCAGCCACCACGGGGCGGGGAGCCGCCGCTTGGCGCCGTGCAGCTTGCGGAACAGTTCGAGCACCTGGTGCTCGGGCGCGGTGTGGATCCAGCTCCGCCGCAGCGATGCCGGTGTCGCCGCCTCCAGCGCGGGCGGGTGTGCTTCGGTGGCCAGCGACCATTCGAGCCTGGGCACCGGTTCCAGCTGGACGTCGTCCGTCGAACGAACTCGCGCACCGTCCTGCTGCGCCGGAACTGCCGGGATTTCCTTCGATTGCACCATCGGCCCACCCTTCTGCTGTTGAGAAAGTTGCGAGCCACGAACTCGCCCTCGGCCAGCGCATGCCCCCAAGCGACGCTGGTTCGGGACATCCCTTACTCATGCCTTACCACAACGAATGCAAAGAATGACGCGAGCATATCGATTGTGTCAAAAGTCACATGTTTACAACGTGTTCGGCCCATCCACCGCAGGTCGACTCGACAAGTCACCCCGATGCGGTTGGAGTGGGGGGGTGCCAGACCAGACGATCCAACAGGTGGAGATCGACGGCGGTGTCGTCGTCGGCGTGGACAGTTCCGCATCGTCGCTGCGCGCCTTGATCGTGGCGGCCGAGGAGGCCCGGCGCCGCAGCGTCCCCTTGCACGTCGTGCGGGCCTGGAGCTTCCGGACCGCGCCACGACCGGCGGACTGCCCGCCGAACGTCGTGCCGAGCATGGACGAGTTTCAGCAGTCGGTCCAAGCGGACACGGAACGCATCGTGGTCAACAAGCTCGGCGAACACCCCGATCTCCCGGTCCACATACACGTCGTCCACTCGCCGTCGCCGCAGGCGCTGCTGTCGGCATCGCGGGGAGCGGACCTGCTGGTCGTCGGCCATCGCGGGCGTGGTGGGTTCGCGGGCCTGATGCTGGGCTCGGTCGCCGAGCAATGCGTCCGGCACGCGGCCTGCCCGGTCCTGGTGGTCCGCCCCAGCGTCTGACGCGGGACGCCGCGCGAGGTCCGCTGCGGTAATCCGGAAAGCACAGGGCCCGGGCCATCCCCCGAATGACAGCCCGGGCCCTCCCCCGTCCCGACCGCCGGCGCCCCCGAGCGCTTTGCAGTCGGTCGAATTCGGTTGTGCTAGTCGGCCCCGTCGTCAGCCTCGCGCGGTGTCCACAGCGGACCCTGCGGTGCCGCACGCACCGGGAGGCGACGTCTGCGGCTCGATCTTGCCGCTGATCCTATCGGTTGACGTGATCAGACTCTCGGCCGGGCCGGGTAACGTTTTGCTATCCCGCGCCCAACTGGGCATTTCTATAGTTGATCATGAAAGGTTCCACAGCCGCTTCGGTTCTCGCTGGTCAGGCGTCGCGGCGTCGAACGATGATCAAAGCGATCACCCACAGGACCACCGCGACGGCCGCGAAGTAGGCCAGCGCGCCCCACGGGCCGAACGGCATGTCGCCCACCCCGTCGGTGCCCGAGAGGAAGTGGCCGGCGGCGTTGAACGGCATCCACTTCTGCACGTCGGCGCCGATCTTCGGGATCAGTCCGACCAGGCTCTCCACCAGCAGCGGCCAGAGCAGCAGCAGGGCGACGGCACCGGCCGTCTGCCGCAGCATGGCGCCGACCGCGACCGCCAGCACCGCGCCGATCGCGAACACCAGGCCGACCCCGGCGACCTGGCGCCAGTCGTCGCCCGTGGCGAAGGCGAGATCCGCGCCCGGTGCCAGCAGCTTCGCGACTCCCCACGAGCCGAATGCGGCCACCTCGCCGATGATCAGCGCCACCAGCGCGACGACGACCGTCTTGGCCAGCAGCGCGGCGGTCCGGTTCGGCACCGCCTGGAAGGTCGCCCGGATCGTGCCGAACCGGTACTCGGTGGTGATCGACAACGCGGCGAGCACGAGGACCACCATCAGGCCGAACTGGTAGCCGACCTGCGTCATCGACAGCGACATCTCGTTCTCGAGCTGGGACGCGAACAGCGTGGTGAAGCCGATGGTCAAGGCCAGCGCGAGGAAGGTGCACCACCACGGCGACCGGGTGGAGAAGAGCTTGATGCGTTCGACGGCGAGCAGGGTCATCGGGCCACCCCCGAGGTGTTCAGCGCGGACGCGGCGGCGCCGAGATTGGTCTGGTATTCAACGGCGTTGCCGGTCATCTGCATGAAGGCCTCCTCCAGCGAGCTCCGCTGCGCGGTGAGCTCGTGCAGGACGATCCCGTGCTGTGCGGCGAGTTCGCCGATCTGCTCGGTCTCGGCCTCGTCGACGACCAGCGTGTCCTGGGCCGTCGACCGCACGCTCAGTCCCTGCGCGCTCAGGAGCTGCTGCAGCTGCGCTGCCCCCGGCGAGCGCACCAGCGCGCCCTGGGTGCCTGCGTTGTCCACGAACTGCTGGGTGCTGCACTGCGCGATCAGCTCGCCGCGGCCGATCACCACGAGTTCCTCGGCCGTCAGGGCCATTTCGGAAAGCAGGTGGCTGGAGACGAACACGGCGCGCCCCTCGGCGGCCAGGCTCTGCATGAACCGCCGGATCCAGTGGATGCCCTCCGGGTCCAGCCCGTTCACCGGCTCGTCGAACAACAGGATCTTCGGGTCGCCGAGCAGGGCGGTCGCGATCCCGAGCCGCTGCGACATGCCCAGCGAGAAGCCGCCCGCCTTGCGGTTCGCGACCTCCTCCAGGCCGACCATGCCGAGGACCTCGTCGACGCGCTTCGCGGGCAGGCCGTTGGACTTCGCCATCCACAGCAGGTGGGTGCGCGCCGACCTGTTGGGGTGCACCCACTTCGCGTCGAGCAGCGCGCCCACGGTGCGCAGCGGGTTCTTCAGCTCGCGGTAGGGCTTGCCGTCGATGCGCACCTCACCGGACGTCGGCCGGTCCAGGCCGAGCATCATGCGCATGGTGGTGGACTTGCCTGCCCCGTTGGGGCCGAGGAAACCAGTGACCCGGCCGGGCTTCACGGTGAACGACAGGTTGTTCACCGCGACTTTCGGTCCGTAGCGCTTGGTGAGGCCGATCGCCTCGATCATGATCACTCCTGTAAGCCGACAATGCCGCGGCCCAACCGGGCCACACCACAAAGCGTGCCTGGTCGACCCGTGCGCCTGCATCGACCCAGCGTCTGGACCTCGGGTCAGACCTGAGTCGTAGTCGGCCCCGTCCTGCGGGATGACAGCCTCAGGGATGTCCCGGAGATCTCACCGGAACCAGCGGTCCAGGACCGCCGCCAGCCCGTCCTCGGCGACCGGCCCGGTGACCTCGTCGGCCGCGGCGCGCACGATCTCCGCAGCCTGCCCCATCGCGACGCCGTGCGCCGCCCAGCGCAGCATCTCGATGTCGTTGTCCCCGTCACCTGCGGCGAAGGTGTCCTCGCTCGCGATGCCCAGTTCGGCGCGCAGCTTCTCCAGCGCCGCGCCCTTGGTCACGCCTTCCGGCACCACGGTGACCCACGGCTCGTAGTGGTCCACGGTGCAGGTGCAGTTGGGCAGCCGGACCCCGGCCATCGCCGCGATGAGCTCGGCGGGCTCGTGATCCACCCAGTTCGCGATCAGTCGCGGCACCGGGTGGTCGACGAGTTCGTCCAAGGTGGCCAGCTGCTGCGGTCCGTGCAGCTCGTCCTCGGGGAACTTGCTGGTCACCAGGCTGCCGGCGCCGACGTCCTCGCTCGCGAAGATCGCCCCGGGCAGCCGCCTGGTCAGTTCGGCGAGCACCGGCCCCGGTTCGAACGTCTCGATCGACACGGGCTCCCGCGCCGCCACGTCGACCCGCACCGCTCCGTTGGAGCACAACGCGACTCCGCTGGTCAGCTCCAGCTCGTCCAGGATCGGCAGGGTGCCGAGCATGCTCCGGCCGGTCGACACCACGACCTGGGTGCCCGCTTCGACGACGCGGCGCACCGCGGCCTTGACCTCGGCGGAAATCGCTTGGGTGGCGGGGTCGAGCAGGGTTCCGTCGATGTCGAGGGCGATGAGTCGGGGTTTCCACGCGGCGTCGCTCACCACCGCAGGCTAGCCGTCCACCAGCGCGTTCGTGGGTGGCTGGAGGCGCAATTCACGCCTCGCCCGGTTTGACCAGACCGGTTTCGTAGGCGAGCACCACGGCCTGCACTCGGTCCCGAACGTCCAATTTGGACAGAATTCGGCCGAGGTGGGTCTTCACGGTGGCCTCGGACAGGAACAGCGTGCCTGCGATCTCGGCGTTCGACAGTCCTTTCGCGACCAGCACCAGCACCTCGCGCTCCCGCTCGGTCAGCACGTCGAGCACCGACGCGTCCCGCAGCTGGCCGCCGCGCTCGCCGAGGAACCGGTCGAGCAGCCGCTTGGTGACGCTGGGCGCGACCACCGCGTCGCCGCTGGCCACCGAGCGCACCGCTGTGACCAGGCTCTCCGGCGGGGCGTCCTTGAGCAGGAAACCGCTGGCTCCGTTGCGCAGCGCGGAAAGCGCGTACTCGTCCAGGTCGAAGGTGGTCATCACCAGGACCTTCGCGCTGTCCGCCGCGACGATCCGGCGGGTCGCCTCGACGCCGTCGAGCACCGGCATCCGGACGTCCATCAGCACCACGTCCGGCCGCAGCCGCTCGGCGAGCTCGATCGCCTCCTCGCCGTTGCCCGCCTCGCCGACGACCTCCAGGTCATCCTGCGCGTCGAGCACCATCCGGAAGCCCATGCGCATCAGTTCCTGGTCGTCCACCAGCAGCACCCGCACCATGCCGTACACCCTATCCGAGCTGGGGTTTCGGGTTTCTCAGCGACCTTTCTCGGCCGATGCCCCAGGCTGCGCGCCCGGATCGAGCGGCAGCACCGCGTGCACCCGCCAGCCGCCCTCGGGTCGCGGACCGGCCTCCAGCGTGCCGCCGTAGACCGCGGCGCGTTCCCGCATGCCGATGATCCCGTTGCCGCCCGAGGCCAGCCCGGACGGCTCCTTCCGGATGCCGTCGTCCAGCACCTCGATCTCGATGCGCTGCCCGTCGTTGTCCACCCGGACCGAGGCCGTGGTGCCCGTGCCGCCGTGCTTGAGCACGTTGGTCAGCGACTCCTGCACGATCCGGTAGACGCTGAGCCCGATCCTGGTCGGCAGCCCGGCGAAATCGCCGGTCAGCTCCATCGACACGGCGAGCCCGAGGCCGCGCACCCGGTTCACCAGGTCGCTGAGGTCCGCGGCGGTGGGCTGCGGGATGCGGCCGGGGTCTTGCTCGTCGCTGTCGCGCAGGACGCCGAGCAGGCTCCGCAGTTCGCCGAGGGCCTCGCGGCCGGTGCTGCCGATCGCCTGCAACGCGCGCTCGGCGAGATCTGGGTTGCTGCGCAGGGCGTATCCGGCGCCGTCGGCCTGTGTCACCATCACGCTGACCGAATGCGCCAGCACGTCGTGGATTTCCCGGGCGATCCGGTTGCGCTCCTCGGCGACCGCGATGCGCGCCTGCTGATCGCGTTCGAACTCCAGGTTGCGCAGCCGTCTCTCCACCTCGGCGTGGTAGGCGCGGCGGGCGCCGATGAACTCGCCCAGCACCCAGCAGAAACCGGCCAGCATGACGAAGAAGAGCACCTGGACGAAGATCAGCTCGGCCAGGTTCCCTTCCCGCTGGCCGCCCGTGAACAGCCGCGCCAGGTAGAAAGCGCCGGTCAGCGCGGTGTAGAGCGCCGCGATCCGGCGTCCCTCGCAGGCGACCAGGGTGTAGATCATCATGCACGGCGCGATGAGGGCCACGGTCGAGCCCGGGCCGGTGTTGACGACCGACATGATCGCCATGCCGAGCAGCGCGACGTACGCCGACGGCACCGGCCAGATGCGTCGCACCGCCAGCGGCACGGTCAGCAGCACCCCGGCCACGACGTACAGCCAGGCGGGCATGCCGATCGAAGGCTTGCCCTCGTCGAGCTCTCCAAGGTGTACGAGCAGCATGAAGGTGGCGATCCCGCTGTCGCCGACCAACGGGCGCGCCCGCAACCAGAGGCTCAGTTTCCGCACTTGGCGAGGTTATGCGCCGCATACGTGGTCCGGCGTCATCCCACGGGCTCGACCCGGGTCAGCCTCAGGTCGCACCCGCGCGGAGGTGCTTCGTCGTGGGCGGGGATCCGACCGCGGCCTGCTGGGCCGGTCCGTGATCGCGCGCACTTGGTCCGGTTCGGTGCGGGTGCGTGGCAGGATGTAGCGCGCAGCGAGTCGCACGATCGGGAAGGTCGGACTTGAGTACGGCAACCGAGCAGCAGCACTGGCCTGGCCCGCTATCCGCGGCGGTCGCCCGGCTGTGCACCGGGTTGCAGCCGCAGGTGTCCGAGCGGACCGCGGCCGGCTTCGCCGAGGTGCTGCGCAGGCTCTCCGCGCCGCTGCAGGTGGCCGTCGCGGGCCGGATCAAGTCCGGCAAGTCCACACTGGTCAACGCGCTGATCGGACGCCGGGTCGCGCCCACCGACGTGGGCGAGTGCACCCGGCTGGTCACCCGCTTCCAGTACGGCACCGTGGACCGCGTCGAGGTCGTCTTCCACGACGGCAAGAAGCAGGCCGTGCCCTTCGACGCCGACGGCGGCATCCCGGCCGACCTGGGCGTGGACATCGACGAGGTCTCGCACCTGGAGGCCTACCTGACCAACGCGGTGCTGCGCGACCTGACGGTGATCGACACCCCCGGGCTCGGTTCGCTGGACGCCGCGTCCGTGGCGCGCACCGAAGAACTGCTGGGCACCCGCAAGGAGGACGCCGACGACGCCGACTCCGATCTCGATCCGGTGTCGCGCAACGCGGTCGCGGGCGCCGAGGCCGTCCTCTACGTCGTGACGCAGGGCGTCCGGGCCGACGACGAGCAGGCCCTGGCCGCGTTCACCGCCGCCACCGCCAGCCGCGAGGCCGGGCCGGTCAACGCGATCGCGGTGCTGAACAAGGCGGACACCATCGAGCCGAGCTCGGTCGAGGACTCGGGCGGCGAGGTGTGGAAGGCCGCGTCGCTGCTCGCGGAGAAGCAGGCCCAGCTGCTCAAGCCCAAGGTCGCCGACGTGCTGCCGGTGATCGGCCTGCTCGCGGAGACCGCCGAATCCGGCGAGTTCACCGCCGCCGACGCGGAGGCGCTGCGCGGCCTCGCCCAGCTGGACGAGGCGACCCGCGAAACCCTGCTGCTGTCCGCGGACCTGTTCACCAGCTGGGAGTGCGACGTGCCTGCCGGCACCCGCAACCGGTTGCTGGAGCGGATGGACCTCTTCGGGATCCGGAGCGCGCTGGAGGCGATCGACGCGGACCCGGAGATCACCGCGGGCGCGCTTCGGCGGCGACTGCTGGATTCCTCCGGGCTGGCTTCGGTGCTGAACCGGCTGGACACGGTGTTCCGGGCGCGGGCCGACGGGATCAAGGCCGCGGCAGCGCTGGCCTCGGTGACCGCGCTCGCGCACGCCTCCGGCGACCAGGGCGAGCGGCAGCGGGTGCACGACGCGATCGAGGTGCTGCTGGCCAAGCCGGAGGCGCACCAGCTCCGGGTGCTGGAGGCGTTGACGCTGGTCGCGGCCGGTGCGGTGGCGATGCCCGTGGACCTGGCCGAGGAAGTGATGCGGGTCGGCAGCAGCAACGACCTCGGCGAGCAGCTCGGCCTGCCCGGTCGGCCCCGCAACGAGCTGACCGATTACGCGCTGGAGCGGGCGAACTGGTGGCGCTCGTTCTCGTCGTTCGGCGCCACGCCCGCGCAGAGCCGCATCGCGCACGTGGTGCACCGGGCGTACTTCCTGATCTGGCAGCAGTTGCGGTCCGGGTGATGGCGATGCGGGGCTGGCGACGCAAGAATTCACCTGAAAGTGGAACCGGTGGTGTTCCCGAGGCGTCCGATCCGGACGAGGGCACGGCAGTTGCCCCGGACGCCGACGCAGAGGTGGGAACCGACATGACCGCCGTGACCAGCGATGTCGTCACGGATCAGCTGGATCGCGCGCTGACCGAGCGGGCGACGCTGATCCAGCTGTGCATGTACGCGATGGACCGGGCGCGCAGCGCGGGAGTGGTGGAGCGGCTGTCCGAGGGGCTCAGCGGCATCGGCGTTTCGGCGCTGCGGCCGGACGGCACCCGCTTCGACCCGGCGCACCACGAGGCCGGTGGCATCACGCCCACCGACGACCCGGCCCTGGACGGCGTGATCGCCGAGACCGAGGTGCTGGGCTTCGCCGATCGGGACCGCGTGCTGCGCGCCCCGGTGGTGACCGTCTACCAGCTGCGGCAGCAGTGACCGCCACGGGAGCCGCGGGCATGGTTCGGTTGGTGGCAGTTTCAATTGAAACTGCCACCAACCGAACGCGTGAAATCGGCGGTCGCGCCGAGGGCGAGCATGGCGGGGTTCGAGAGGAGCGAGGCGCATGACGGCACCGGGCGTCGCGGTCACCGTGGGCCTGCCGCAGCAGGTCAAGCAGGCCAGGGAGAAGCTGCACGGGTTCCTGCGGGAGGCCGACCCGACCGCCGCGGAGTGGGTCGAGCAGGTTCGGCGCGGCCGCCAGAAGACGCCCAGCGTCGTGGTGGTCGGGGAGACCAACCGGGGCAAGAGCTCGCTGGTCAACGCCCTGCTGGAGCACCCGGGACTGTCCCCTGTGGACGCCCAGGTGGCCACCACCACGTACCTGGAGTTCACCCACGGCGAGCAGTGGGCGGCGCACGCCTGCTACCCCGGCCAGCAGGAGCCGGTGCCGTTCGACCTGGCGGAGCTGCCGAACTGGGCCAGCGCGGGCCGCGAACTGCCCGAAGGTCAGCTGCCGCCGCGCTACGTGCAGATCACCGCGCCGGTCGACGCGCTGGCCCGGGTGACCGTGGTGGACACCCCGGGGGTCGGCGGGCTGGACGCCCTGCACGGCGAGCTCGCGATGGAGGCGGCGGCCTCGGCGACGGCGCTGCTGTTCGTCGTCGACGCGTCGGCCCCGTTCACCCGGGGCGAGCTGGAATTCCTGCAGAAGGTCGCCGAGCGCGTCGAGACCGTCGTGTTCGCGCTGGCCAAGACCGATCAGCACCGCGGCTGGCGGCAGGTCTTGGAAGCGGACCGGAAGCTGCTGGCGGAGCACGCGCCGCGGTTCGCCGACATGCCGATCTTCCCGGTGTCCGCCCGGATGCAGGAGCTGGCCGGGAAGGCGCCCAGCGAGCAGGCCGCGGACATGCTGCGCGAGAAGTCCGGCATCGTCGAGCTGCGCACCGAGCTGGAGCGGCTGATCGGCGGGCGGGCCGCGATGCTCGGCGAGGCCAACACGATGCGGGCACTGTCCACTGTGCTCGGTGAGCTGGTCGCGAAGCTGTCGGCGGAGAAGCGCGCGCTGACCGTCGGCGAGGACGAGGCGGAGTCGCTGCGCGCGCGGCGCGACGAGCTGTCCACCGCGCGGCGGTCGTCGACGCGCGGGTGGCAGGTGAAGCTGCGCGGCGAGATCCAGCGGACCCGCGTCGAGACCAGCCACGAGGTGGCCCGCCAGGTGCGGGAGGTGCAGAACTGGTTCCGTCGGGCCATCGACAGCGCCGACCGCAACCAGCTGGCCGAGCTGCCCCGCCACGTCGACGCGGCGTTGCAGATGGCGTCGACCCGGGTGGCGGCGACGCTGTCGGCGCGGCTGGCGGCGGTCGCCGAGCAGTCGTTGAAGGAGCTGTTCTCCGCCGAGGAACTCGACGTGATCCGCTCGCAGTTCGCGCGCGGAGCGCAGGCGCCGATCGCGTTGCGCCCGCCGGACAAGCGGCCGCCGACCGCGGAGGACAAGCTCCTGGTGTTCATGGGCGTCTCCGGCGGGCTCGGCGTCGGCCGGGCGGCCGCGATGCCGCTGGCGGGCCTGGGCATCGCGGCGCTGAACCCGGTGGTGCTGCCGGTGACGATCGTGCTCGGGCTCGGGGCCGGCTGGTGGATGGCGCGGACCCGCAAGCACGCGGCGGACAAGCAGCACCTGAAGCAGTGGCTGACCGAGGCCATCGCGGATGCCCGCTCGGCGCTGGACCAGCTCGTGGCGGAGCAGCTGATCGAGGCGGAGCAGCAGCTGTCGCTGGCCCTGGACGACGCCCTGACCAGGCGGATCGAGGCCATCGAGGGTGAGCTGCGCGAGGTGGACAAGGCGCTGAAGATGGACGCCGCGGAGCGCAGCCGGCAGCTGCAGACGGTCAACCGGCGCCTCACCGAGGCCACCGCCGGGCGGGAACGCGCCGAGAACCTCCTGGGCAGCATCCGGAATCTCCGCGACACCGCCTCCTGAGCCGGGCCGTGGCGCGGCCTGCGGGAACGGCTCAAGTGATCTGAACGCACGACCGAGCCTGAAACGTCGTTGCGGCGCCGGTGACCGGGCGCGTGGGGTCGGGGGCATCGCGCCCGGTCACCGGGGTGGGCCGGTGCGGGTGGGGGTTGGGGGAGGTCGCCGCACCGACCCTGCTCGGGGTTCGTGAGCGGTTCGGATTGCTATAGCGATCCAAAGCACTCACGACCTGTTACGGGCGCAGGTGGTGCCGCCCGGTCGGCTCATCGGGGTCGGTGGTGGGGAATTCCGGTGGTATGCGGGGATGTTCGTGTTCCGGCCCGTGCTCGTCTGCCGCTTTGCGGGTTTCGGCTTCGATGTCGGCTATGAGGTGCCAGACCGTGTAGGCGCCTTCGCCGCCTCCGGCGTGCTGGCCTGTGGTGAAGGCGATGGCGCGGGCGGGGATCTGGGTGGTGAGCATGGCGAGGATCAGCAGGTTGAACAGGACGAACGTGCTGAGCTGGATCCAGAACATGGTTTTCTCCCTATTGTTGATGTTTCCGCTGGTCAGTAGTCGTGAGTGGTTGTGGCTGCTCTAGCGGCCACACGCACATCCTGGACGCCGACCAGCCATTGACCGGAATCGACCAGGCCAATGGCAAGGAGGTCGAGTTCTACG
>NZ_JBFAIN010000046.1:0-61456 GCF_040654735.1 Saccharopolyspora sp. NPDC050642
CGGTGATCACGCTGCCGAGAGACATGAGCGCATTCTGCTCCTCCGGCCGAGCGGTCACGACTGCGGATGCCGCAGTCCCGGGTGTTCCGGCGGCACTTCGCGGTTTCGCGCATCTCGATCTTGCGGATCTTGCCGGTGACCGTCATCGGGAACTCGTCGACGACGTGGACGTAGCGCGGGACCTTGTAGTGCGCGAGCTTGCCGGCGCAGAACTCGCGCAGCGCCTCGGCGGTCAGCGACGCGGCGCCCTCGCGCAGCCGCACCCAGGCCATCAGCTCCTCGCCGTACTTCGCGTCCGGGACGCCGATGACCTGCGCGTCGAGGATGTCCGGGTGCGTGTAGAGGAACTCCTCGATCTCGCGCGGGTAGACGTTCTCGCCGCCGCGGATGACCATGTCCTTGATCCGGCCGGTGATGCTCACGTAGCCGTCTTCGTCCATGACGGCGAGGTCGCCGGTGTGCATCCAGCGCGCCGCGTCCACCACCTCGGCGGTCTTCTCCGGCTGCTCCCAGTAGCCGAGCATCACCGAGTAGCCGCGGGTGCACAGCTCGCCCGGCGTGCCCACCGGCACGGTCAGACCGGTGGCCGGGTCGACGATCTTGATCTCCAGGTGCGGCCCGACCCGGCCCACCGTGGACACCCGACGCTCCAGCGAGTCGTCGGCGCGGGTCTGCGTCGACACCGGCGAGGTCTCGGTCATGCCGTAGCAGATCGACACCTCGCCCATCCCCATCCGGCCGATGACCTGCTTCATCACCTCCACCGGGCAGGGCGAGCCGGCCATGATCCCGGTGCGCAGCGAGGACAGGTCGAAGGACTCGAAGTCCGGGTGGTCGAGCTCGGCGATGAACATCGTCGGCACCCCGTACAGCGAGGTGCAGCGCTCCGCGGCGACGGCCGACAGCGCCGCCGTCGGGTCGAAGCCCTCCGACGGGATCACCATCGCCGACCCGTGGCTGGTGCACGCCAGGTTGCCCATCACCATGCCGAAGCAGTGGTAGAACGGCGGCACGATCGCCACCCGGTCGGCCTCGGTGTAGCCGCACAGCTCGCCGACGAAGAACCCGTTGTTCAGGATGTTGTGGTGCGACAGCGTCGCGCCCTTCGGGAAACCGGTGGTGCCCGAGGTGTACTGGATGTTGATCGGGTCGTCGGCCGACAGCCGGATCGCCGCCAGCCGCTGCGGATCGCCGGAGCCGCCGGCCAGCTCCGCCCACTCCGGGGAATCCAGGAACACCACCTGCTCCAGGCCCGGGCACTTCGCCCGCACCTGCTCCACCATCGCCACGTAGTCCGACGACTTGAACGACCGCGCCGACACCAGCAGCCGCACCCCGGCCTGGTTGAGCACGTACTCCAGCTCGTGCACCCGGTACGCCGGGTTGATGTTGACCAGGATCGCGCCGATCTTCGCCGTCGCGTACTGGGTCGTGGTCCACTCGGCGCGGTTCGGCGCCCAGATCCCGACCCGGTCGCCCTTGCCGATCCCGGCGTCCAGCAGGCCCACCGCCAGCGCGTCCACCTCGGCGACGAACTCGCGGTAGGACCAGCGGCGCCCGGTCGCGAACTCCACGAGCGCGTCGCGGTCGGGGAAGCGCGCCGCCATCCGGTCGAGGTTCTCGCCGATGGTGTCGCCCAACAGCGGCACGTCCGAGATGCCCGAGGCGTAGCTGGGCTGAGCTGGTTCGACGGCATCCACGTCGACGACCTCCCGAAAACTCAGTGATGCAGGTCACCCATCTTGTCCTGGCCGGACGCCCGTCGGCCACCCCCGGATGCGGGTAGTGGCCGGCCCGGGGTTGCGTACCGTTCAGGGATGCGTGCTTTCGTCGTGGATTCCTTCACCGACAGCGCCTTCGCCGGCAATCCCGCCGGTGTCGTGCTGCTGGACGCCCCTGCCGAGACCGAGTGGATGCAGTCGGTCGCTGCCGAACTGCGGCACTCCGAGACGGCGTTCGTCATGACCGGCGGCCCGGAGGGCGAACCCAAGCCGCTGCGCTGGTTCACCCCCTCGACCGAGGTGCCGCTGTGCGGGCACGCCACCCTGGCGACGGCGCACGTGCTCGGCGGCGACCAGCGCTTCGACACCCGCAGCGGCGTGCTCACCTGCACCGCGCAGGGCGACGGCTGGATCGAGATGGACTTCCCGGTCGACCGCGCCGAGCCGGTGGAGCCGCCGTCGGCGCTGGCCGCCGGGCTGCCCGGCATCACCATCGAGGAGGCCGCGGAGGGCGAGACCAAGGTGCTGGCGCTCGCCGCATCCGCCGCGGAGGTCCGCGCGGTGCGGCCGGACTTCGCGATGCTGGCGGACGTCCCATCGCGCGGGGTGATCATCACGGCGCCGGGAGACCGACCGGGCATCGACTTCGTCAGCCGGGTGTTCGCCCCGCAGGTCGGCATCCCGGAAGACCCGGTGACCGGCTCTGCCCACTGCACGCTGGCGAACTGGTGGGCGGCGAAGCTCGGGAAGGACGAGCACGACACGACGTTCGTCGGAGAACAGGCGTCCCAGCGCGGCGGCATCGTCCAGATGGCCCTCCGCGGAAACCGCGTAGGCCTCCGCGGCCGCGCGGTCACGGTCCTCAGCGGCGACCTCCTCGTCTGACCCACCACCTGGCCCGACCCACGGCCTGGTCCGATCCACGGCCTGGTCCGATCCACCGCAGTTTCAATTGAAACTGCACCCCATCGGCGTGTCACACCACGACACACCGGTGCCTGTGGACAACTTCCGCAATTTCAATGGAAATCAGAGGTCCGATTTCCATTGAAATTGCGGGACCACCCGCTCGGAGCACACCTGCGAGACGGTCCGGTGTGTGATCCACTACCTCGGTTCGGCGGCCGGGATGTGAGGCTGGCACCGTGGAGGCATGCGGTTGCTGCTGAACATCATCTGGCTGGTGCTCTGCGGGTTCTGGATGGCCTTCGGCTACGCGGTCGCCGGGGTCATCCTGGCGATCACGATCATCGGCATCCCCTTCTCCATCGCGTCCTTCCGGATGGCCAACTTCGCGCTGTGGCCGTTCGGCAGGCGGCTGGTCGACGAGCCCACCTCGGGCGCGATGGCAGGTATCGGCAACGTCCTCTGGCTGGTGCTGGCCGGCTGGTGGCTGGCGCTCGGGCACATCTTCACCGGCATCGCCCTGTGCGTCACGATCGTCGGCATCCCGCTGGGCATCGCGAACTTCAAGCTCGTCCCGGTCTCGCTGCTGCCGCTGGGCAAGCGCATCGTGGACGCCGACGACGCGTACGCATTCATGCACTAGGTGACGTACGGCACATCGGCGTACGACCGATCGGCCCAATGCAGTCCCACAGTCATAGGGAATCGGCGACTTGGGGATTCGGATGATCACGGAACTGGAGCTGGAGCGGGTCGCGGCGGCGATCGAGCGCGCCTTCCGCGGTCCGGCACGGCAGGACTGGGCGCACGTCGAACGGCTGCGGCTGCAGGCGGACCTGCTCGACCGCCTGGCGGCGGCGCAGCGCCACTGGTCGGGCTCGCTGAGCCGCCGCGCCGAGCTCGTGCGCGATGCCGCTGAGCGCCTGGCCGACGAGCTCAACCAGGTCACCAGCGCCATCGCAGTGCCGAAACCCGCCCCGCCCGCGACGCCGTCGTAGCGATCAGGCCTTGAACGGATCCAGGACGTGACCGGTGAGGTCGGCGATCGAGTTGATCACCTTCGTCGGCCGGTACGGGAACAGGTCCGCGGTGTGCTCGTCGGAGATCCCGGACAGCACCAGGATCGTCTGCATGCCCGATTCCAGGCCGGACCGAACGTCGGTGTCCATCCGGTCGCCGATCATCAGCGTGTTCTCCGAATGCGCGCCCAGGTGGCGCAGCGCCGACCGCATCATCAGCGGGTTCGGCTTGCCCACGTAGTACGGCGCGCGGCCGGTCACCCGCTCGATCAGCGCGGCGACGGCACCGGTGGCGGGCAGCGTGCCCTCCCGGCTCGGCCCCTTCTCGTCGGGGTTGGTGGCGATGAACCGCGCGCCGCCCTCGACCAGCCGGATCGCCTTGGTTATCGCCTCGAAGCTGTAGGTACGGGTCTCGCCGAGGATGACGTAGTCCGGATCGCGATCGGTCAGCACGTAGCCGATGTTGTGCAGCGCCGTGGTCAGCCCCGACTCGCCGACCACGTAGGCCGTGCCGCCGGGCCGCTGCTTCTCCAGGAACTGCGCGGTCGCCAGCGCGGAGGTCCAGATCGCGCCCTCCGGGACGTCCAGGCCGGTGCGCGACAGCCTGGCGCGCAGGTCGCGCGGGGTGTAGATCGAGTTGTTGGTGAAGACCATGAACGGGATGCCGTTCTCGCGCAGCGCCGCCACGAAGGCGTCCGCGCCCGGCACCATGTGCTCCTCGTGCACGAGCACGCCGTCCATGTCCATCAGGTACGTCCAGGGGGATGGCTCAGTCACGCCCCAGATGATCCACCTGATGTGGGGTGAATTGCTACTTCGGCGGCCTTCACCACGAACCAGACCTCGTCGTCCGGGGTGAGCCGCAGGTCGGCGACGGCCGCCGGGGTCACGTCGGCGGCCAGCGAGCAGTCCCGCACCACGCCGCGCACCCGCACGACGTCGCCGCGCGGTTCGAGCGCCGCCAACCGCACCGGGATCGCGTTGCGCGGGCTGCCGTGCGGGCGCTCGCGGTGCACGGCGACGGCCGACGGCGCGAACACCGCAGCAGCGGCTTCGCCCTGCTCCAGCTCCTCGGCGATCCGGCCGCTGATCGTGCTGTCGCCGAAGGAAACGCCGTCCGCCGCTGCTACCCCGGGCACCAGGTTCAGCCCGGCCACCCGCGCCGTGAACGCCTCCTTCGGGCGGGCCAGCACCTCGCGGGTCGGGCCCTGCTCGACGACGCAGCCGTCGAGCATCACCAGGAGCCGGTCGGCGAGCACGACCGCGTCCAGCACGTCGTGGGTGACCAGCACGGTCGGTTTCTCCTGCCGCCGCAGCACCTGGTGCAGCAGCCCGCGCATGGCCGGAGCGGCGTCGACGTCGAGCGCGGCCAGCGGCTCGTCGAGCAGCAGCAACCGCGGATTCGCCGCCAGCGCCCGGGCCAGCGCCACGCGCTGCGCCTGACCGCCAGAGAGCTGCCCGGGCCTGCGCGCCGCCAGCTCGGCGACGTCCACCTCGGACAACCAGCGCCCGGCAGCCTCCCGCGCCTCGGTCTTGCGGACACCGGCCGCGCGCGGTCCGAATGCGACGTTCTCCAGCGCCGTCAGGTTCGGGAACAGCAGGGCGTTCTGCGCGAGCAGCCCGACACCGCGACGGTGCGTCGCCACGTTGATCCCGCGCTCGGTGTCCAGCCATGCGGTGCCGTCCAGCTCGACGCGCCCGTGGTGCGGGACGAGCTGCCCGGCCAGCACCGACAGCAGCGTCGACTTGCCCGCCCCGTTCGGCCCGAGCACCGCCAGGACCTCGCCGGGCGCCACCTCGAATTCCGCGCGCAGCGTGAAGTCGGGGCGCCGGAACTCGATGTCGGCGCGCAATCCGCTCACAGCCGTCCCTCCACCGCCTTGGGCCGGGCCACCACGATCACCAGCAGCGCGACCACCACCAGCAGCAACGACATCGCGACCGCAGCGTCCACATCGGACTGCGCCGTGGTGTAGATGGCCAGCGGCAGGGTCCGGGTGGTGCCCTGCAAGCTACCGGCGAAGGTGATCGTCGCGCCGAACTCCCCCAGTGCCCGCGCGAAGGTCAGCACCAGGCTCGACCCGAGCGCGGGCAGCAGCAGCGGCACGGTGACGCGCCGGAACGTCAGCCAGGGCCCGGCGCCCAGCGTCGCGGCGACCTGCTCGTACCGCCCGCCGGCGGTCCGCAGCGCGCCTTCCAGGCCGACCACGAGGAACGGCATCGCGACGAACGTCTGCGCGAACACCACGGCGGTTGTCGTGTAGGGCAAGCGAATTCCCACGACGTCCAGCAGCTGCCCGATCGGACCGGTGCGGCCCAGCAGGTAGAGCAGGGCGAGGCCGCCGACGACCGGCGGCAGCACCAGCGGCAGCAGCACGAAGGCCCGCACCACGCGGAGCCCGCGCATGCGGGACCTCGCGAGCACCAGCGCCAGCGGGCCGCCCAGGAGCAGCGCGAGCGCGGTGGAGATCAGCCCGGTGATCACCGAGAGCCGCAGGGCGTCGAGCGCGGCCGGGCTGAGCAGCAGCTCCGGCAGGCGCGCGGGATCGACGCGCGTCAGGAGCCCCAGGACCGGCAGGACCACGAGCGCCAGCGCGAGCGCGGCAGGCACCCACAGCACCACCGGCACCTGGGATACCCGCAGTTTCAATTGAAACCTCACCTCACACCCGGGTCGTCCGCAGTTTCAATTGAAACTGCGGACGGTCCACACCTGACGGAGCACTGCTCACGGAGCGCCGAAGCCGTGCTTGCCGAGGACCTCGCGGCCGATCGGGCCGCGCGCGAACGCCATGAACTCCGCCGCCAGCTGCGCCTCCGGCGCGGCAGTGATCGTCGCGATCGGATAGGTGTTGATCGCCTGCTGAGACTCCGGGAAGTCCACCGCCTGCACCTTGTCCCCGGCCGCCTTCGCGTCGGTGACGTACACCAGCCCGGCGTCCGCCTCACCGGCAACGACCTTCTGCAGCACCGACTTCACGTCGTCCTCCTCGCTGGCGGGCTTCAGCTGCACGCCGGAGGCCTGCGCCACCTTCTGCGTGGCCGATCCGCACGGCACTTGCGGCGCGCAGACCACGACCGTCCGGCCGGGAGCCGCGAGGTCGGCGAGCGAGGCGATCCCGGCCGGGTTGCCCGGCGGGACCACGATCGTCAGCTGGTTCGTCGCGAGAACCTCCGGCGTGCCGACCAGGTCCCGCACCTTGTCCATGTTCTTGGTGTCCGCCGAGGCGAACACGTCCGCGGCGCGGCCCTGCTTGATCTGCTCGGCGAGCGTCGACGAGCCCTGGTAGTCGAACTGCACCCGCACGTCGGGGTGCTGCTCGGTGAACCGGGTGCCGAGCTCGTCGAAGGACTCGGTGAGGGACGCGGCCGCGAGCACGGTCAGCGTGCGCTGCGGCTGGGCCTGCTGCCCGGCCTGACCGCACCCGGCCAGCACCACGAGCGCCACCAGCGCGCCGACGATCATCTTGAGCTTCGACATCATCCTTCTCCCGGTGTTTCCACCACGACGTTGGTCGACTTGACCACGGCGACCGCCAGCGCCCCCGGCACCAGCCCGAGTTCGCGCACCGCCTCGGTGCTCATCAGCGAGACGATCCGGTGCGGGCCGCACTGGATCTCCACCTGCGACATGACCCGGTCCGAGATCACCTCGGTGACCAGCCCGACGAGCCGGTTGCGCGCCGACCGGCCGATGCCGGACGGGTCCGGCGTCGAGCGGGCCTGGGCGCGGGCGAACTCGGCGAGCGCGGCGCCGTCCACGGTTCGCCGGCCGGCGGCGTCCCGCTCCGAAGGCAGCTGTCCGCCATCGACCCACCGGCGCACCGTGTCGTCGCTGACGCCGAGCAGTCCGGCGGCCTCCGAAATCCGATAGTGCGGCACAGCCGCCCACGTTACTTCCGCAGCTGCGTGCAAAACCAGCGAAATTGCCCGCAAACACGGATCTTGCAACGACTTTGTGCCTTCCTCCGACCACTCCGGACGCCGCAGCGGATCACTCGGCGATTCCGCACAAATTGGGGCCGCGCGATCGAAATCCCCTCCCGCTAAGCGCTAGGGTCGTGGGGTGACCGCGGTGGACCTGGGAATCCCGCTCGTGCGCCGCACGACCGACACGTCCGCACGTCCGGACACGACCCGGCTGGTGGACCGGTTCGGCCGCATTGCGACCGACTTGCGCGTTTCCCTCATCGACAAGTGCAACCTGCGCTGCACCTACTGCATGCCCGCCGAGGGCCTGCCCTGGCTGAAGCGCGCGGAACTCCTCGACACCGAGGAGATGAACCGGCTGATCCGCATCGCCGTGGAGGAGCTGGGCGTCACCACGGTGCGCTTCACCGGCGGCGAGCCGCTGCTGCGGCAGGACCTGGTGGACGTCATCGCGGCGACCGCGGCGCTGCCGAGCCGCCCGACGACCTCGCTGACCACCAACGGCATCAACCTCGGCGGCTTCGCCGAACCGCTGGTGCGGGCCGGGCTGAACCGGGTCAACGTCTCGCTCGACACCCTCGACCGCGACGTGTTCAAGCAGCTCACCCGCCGCGACCGGCTGGACGACGTGCTGGCCGGGCTCGCCGCGGCGAAGGAGATGCGGCTGGAGCCGGTCAAGGTCAACGCGGTGCTGATGCGCGGGATCAACGACCACGAGGCCGGCGACCTGCTGCGCTTCTGCATCGAGCGCGGCTACCAGCTGCGCTTCATCGAGCAGATGCCGCTGGACGCCCAGCACGAGTGGGACCGCAGCCAGATGATCACCGCCGAGGAGATCCTGGACCGCCTCGGCAGCGAGTTCGCCCTCACCCCGGACGTCGCCGAGCGCGGCTCCGCGCCCGCGGAGCGCTGGCTGGTCGACGGCGGGCCTGCGACGGTCGGCGTGATCGCCTCGGTGACCAGGCCCTTCTGCGCCGCCTGCGACCGGACCCGGCTCACCGCGGATGGCCAGCTGCGCTCGTGCCTGTTCTCGACGACCGAGACGGACCTGCGCGGGCCGATGCGGACCGGGGCCGAGGACGCCGAACTGATCCGGCTGTGGCAGGAGACGATGTGGGCCAAGGCCGCCGGGCACGGGATGGATTCGGGCGAGTTCGCACAGCCGTCCCGGCCGATGAGCGCAATCGGGGGTTGACCGGATGACGGCTCTGCCGGAGCAGATCGGGACCGTGGCGGTGCAGGTGCGCTACTTCGCGGGCGCCCGCGCGGCCGCCGGGGTCCCGGAGGAAACGGTGCACGTCACGCGCCCGGACGGCGCCGCCGTGACCGCTGCGGACGTCATCGCCGCCGCGCTCGGCCGGCACGACGAGAAGCTGGCGAACGTGCTGCCCGCGTGCAGCTTCCTGCTCGACGGAGTCGCCGTCCGGGACCGCGGCATCGCGGTCCCCGACGACGCCACCCTCGACGTCCTCCCGCCGTTCGCAGGCGGCTGAACCCCCTCTTCAGCGGCCCCTCGGGGCGACACTGCATTACTGCGCGCGCGGGCGTGCGCGCGCACGCGAATACAACATGCGTCGGCGTGTCGTACACGCTCGGCCAGGTGACATTTCGGTCTCGCTTCCGAGCATGTCGATCTTGACTCACGCGCCGTGTCCTTCGGCAGCCTTAACAGTCCCTGATCTAGCTACACAGATCACTACCGTGCGCATTGACGCGAATCCTCTTCGCGACCACCACGGTGGAGTCATGGCACGCCTGGGCGAGAACCCGGACGGGCCGCCCGAGCGGCGAACCGCTGCGACGAGGGTGGCCCGGAGGGAGCAACGAGGTGACCCACGACTCACTTACGGTGATCGATATCGGCCTGGAAACGACTTGATAACGACGCTCTGATCAGCGCAAACACCCCGGATCGGAGCATTGACCCCAGTTGTTACGTGACCAGCGTCACATGATCTCAGGTTTCCGATCTCCTCGATGGTTACGTAGTGTCGCTCCTCGGTCGGCCCCGAACCGATCAGCAAGGAGCGGAAGCTCGCAGCGCCGAACCCTGTCCGGCGGGCTTCCAGACCCCGAAACGAAGAAAACCGGACAGGGGCGGGGGACCCAACACCCGGGCTCCCCGAAGCCCTAGGGGTGAAGCCGGCTCCCCCGAGTCGGCCGGGCTGCCTCTCAGCCCGAACCCGACAGCTGACCTCGCAGGCGCGGCAGGAGAGAGGAACATGGCTCGCTACCAAGGCAAGCACCGCAAGCCTTCCAATACCGGCCGCACCCTGGCCCGCGTCGCCGTCGCCGGCGCGGTGGTCGCCACCCCGATCGCGATCGCCGCCCCCGCCAACGCGGCCCCGAACTGGGACAAGCTCGCCCAGTGCGAGAGCAGCGGCAACTGGAGCATCAACAGCGGCAACGGCTACTACGGCGGACTCCAGTTCAGCGCGTCCACCTGGGCGGCCTACGGCGGCACCCAGTACGCCAGCAGCGCGCACCAGGCGACCCGCGAGCAGCAGATCGCCGTCGCCGAGAAGGTCCTCGCCTCGCAGGGCGCCAACGCGTGGCCGGGCTGCACCGCCAAGCTGAACTGGACCAGCGGCGGCACCAAGGTCACCGCCAAGGTCACGACCAAGACCACCACGCCGAAGAAGACCACCGAGACCAAGGTCAAGACCCAGACGCCGAAGCCGACGGTGAAGACCAACGGTGCGGACTACACGGTCCAGCTCGGTGACACGCTGAGCAAGATCGGCGAGCAGTTCGGCGTGACCTACCAGGACATCGCGCAGCGCAACTCGAGCATCATCAACGACCCGAACCTGATCTTCCCGGGCCAGCAGCTCGACATCAAGTGATCTGGTCGGTCGGCTGAGCCGGCCGGCGAGGAGTACGTGTCGTACCCCCCGACACGGCACGTGCTCCGCACCTCTCGGAACCCCCACCGCACCCCCCAGCGGCGGGGGTTCCGTCTTTTTCTTGTTTTCCGGCTCGTTCTGCGAAGCGGTGCGAGTAGCGGAACCTCAGGGGTCTTCTCGACTCCGGGATCCCCGACACACGTATGTCCAATACGTCGCGTCGGGGCTGTCCTCGCTGGGAGAACCCCGCAGGGGCGGGCACCGTGAACCCGCGGCGGTGCCGGTTGCGCAGGAGCGGCTTCGCCGCGTCAAAGACAAAAGGCCGCCCTACTCACCCCAGCACGTCCCAAACCGCCGCTACTACAGCAGAAAGAACTCCCGGCCCCGGTCTAAGAGAACTGACGGCCCCGGTCTGACAGCCGCCGCTCTTACTCGGCCCGGCGGCTGAGGTGCTCCCACTTGGCCAGCTCCGCCGTCATGGCCTTGGTCATCCCGTCGACCATGTCGTAGGCCGCCGATCCCAGGATCAGGCGCTTCGGCGGCTCCGCCATGGTCACCACGTGGAGCACCACCTCCGCCGCCTTCGCCGGGTCGAAGTCCTCCGACTCCACCCACAGGCCGGCCAGCCATTCGCGCAGCGGCTCGTAGGCCTCGTGCTCCACCGTCTGCGTCAGACCGCGGGTGAACAGGTCGGTCTCATAGCCGCCCGGCTGCAGGATCGTCACCTTGATCCCGAACCGCTCGACCTCCATCTGCAGCGCCTCGCTCATCGAGTCCAGCGCCGCCTTTCCCGCGCCGTACATGCCCGTCGCCGCGAAGCCGCCGGCCGAGCCCATCGAGGACACCTGCAGGATGTGGCCCGAGCGCCGCTCTCGGAGGTGCGGGACGACGGCCTGGCTCACCCACAGCGCGCCGAAGAAGTTGGTGTCCAGGTGTGCCCTGGCCTGCTCCTCGGTGAGCTCCTCGATCATGCCGAGCAGGACGCCGCCGGCGTTGTTCACCACGATGTCCAGGCGACCGAAGGCCGCGATCGCCCGCTCGACGCCCGCGAAGACGGCCTCGCGGTCCGAGACGTCGAGCGGGAACGCGACCAGGCGGCCGTCGAAGACGTCGACGAGCTCCTCCAGCGGCGTGATGTCGCGGGCGACGCCGACCACCCGGTCGCCCGCCGCCAGCGCGGCTTCGGTGAACGCCCGCCCGAGACCGCGAGAGGCGCCGGTGATGAACCAGGTGCGGGGTCCGAATCCGGTGGATGCGTGTTGCACGGGCACTCCTCGAAACATTTGAGACGATACGGTCCGTCTCGTTGTTCTCGAGCATGCACCACCCGCCCGCAGGCTGTCAAGACGGACCGTCTCGTCGCGCGTATTGTGTGGGCATGGCATCCCGGAAGACGCCGGACGTGACCCGCCGCAGCGAGCGGTCCCGGGTGGCGATCCTGACCGCGGCCCGCGAACTCATCGCCGAGGTCGGCTACGCCAAGCTGTCCATCGAGGCCATCGCCGCCCGCGCCGGAGTCGGCAAGCAGACGATCTACCGCTGGTGGTCGTCGAAGGGCGCGGTCGTCTTCGATTCCCTGCTGGCGCTCAGCGAAGGCGCGGACGGCGAGGGCATCGCGCTGCCGGACACCGGCGACATCGAGGCGGACCTCAAGACCGTGCTGCGCGCGACGGCGGCCGAGTTCGCCGACCCCGAGTTCGAGGCGCCGATCCGGGCGCTCAACACCGAGATCATCAACGATGCCGAGCTGGCCGCGATCTACCGCGAGAAGATGGCCGCGCCGGTGGAGGAAGCGAAGAAGGAGCGCCTGCGCAGCGCCCAGCGCGCGGGCCAGCTCGCGGCCGATGCGGACCTGGACCTGTTCCTGGAGGTGCTGTACGCCCCGCTGGCCCAGCGCTGGCTGCTGCGCTCCGGCCCGCTCGACGACGCCTTCGCCGACGCCCTGGTCGACGCGGCGCTCCGCGCCTTCCGCCCGGAGTGACGGGCGGAGATCCCGATTTCAGGCAGAATCGGGAGGCTCACCGGGCCGGAACAGCGCTTCCAAGCGTCGGCCACCGTACGAGTTCTTCGTCTTTGAAGCGGCGCAGCCGCTTAGCCCACCCCCGCAGCTTGCACCGCCGCGGGTTCTCAGGGGTCTTCTCGCGAGGACAGCCCCGACGTGGTGAATTGGTCATTCATGAGCCGGGGATCCCACAGCGAGAAGACCGCAGCAACTCCCGCAGGGGGGCCGCCACCCGCACCGCCACGCAAGACGAGCCCGGAATGCAATCAAGGGCAGTTGACCCATTCTTCGGTGTTGTCCTCGAAGACCTGGCGCTTCCAGATCGGCAGCCGCCGCTTCACCTCGTCAACCAGTTCCGAGCAGGCGCTGAACGCTTGCTTGCGGTGCTCCGCCGCCACCGCGCAGCCGAGCGCCACGTCGCCGATCTTGAGCAGGCCGATCCGGTGCGACACCGCGACGGCGCGCACGCCCTCGAAGCGCGCTGCGATGTCCTGCGCCACCTCGGCGATCACGTCGGACGCACTGGGATGCCCGACGTACTCCAGCTCGCGGACACCGCGTCCGCCGTCGTGGTCGCGGACCACCCCGCCGAAGGTCACCACGGCGCCCGCCGCCCGGTGCTCCACCGACCTGGCCAGGTCGTCGACGTCGATCACCTGCTCCGTCACGTCTGCCCGCAGGACGTCCGCCACCGCCCGGTTCGGCGCCGCGTGGTCGCCGCCGTGCAGCTGGTCGACGGCGTGGTCCAGGACCCCGTCCAGCACGCCGAGCCCGTCCTTGACGCCGCCGCGCGAGCCGGGCAGGTTCACGATCAGCGTCCGGCCGCTGACGCCGGCCAGTCCGCGGGAGAGCACCGCCGTCGGGACCTCCGGCAGGCCCGCCGAGCGGATCGCCTCCGCCAGTCCCGGAATCGGGTAGTCCAGGACCGCCGCCGTGACCTCGGGCGTGCGGTCGGTCGGGCTGATCCCGGTGCCGCCGGTGGTGATCACGACGTCCGCGCCGGCGGCGACCGCGCGGCGCAGCTCCTCGCCCACCGGGTCGCCGTCCGGCACCACGACGGGGTCCGGCACCTCGTAGCCGCGCCCGCGCAACCACTCGACGATCACCGGGCCGGTGCGGTCGGGGTAGACGCCGGCCGAGGCGCGGTTGGACGCGGCGATCACTCGCGCTGTCCTCGTCATGGAGACCTCCTGTGTGTTGGCGCCGGAGTCCGCTCGGCCGCCGCAGGGCCATCTTCCGCGACCGACCGACATGGCCTCAAGCGCGCCCGCTCCGTGGCACACCGCACCGACGCCCTGTCCGCAGTTTCAATTGAAACCGCGGAACTGCGGGGTGGTCAGCGGGTCCAGGTGCCGGTTTTGCCGCCTTCTTTGCGTTCTACCCGGACCTCGTCGAGGACCGCGGCCGGGTCCACCGCCTTGATCATGTCGTGCAGGGTGAGGCCGGCGCCCGCCACCGCGGTCAGCGCCTCCATCTCGACGCCGGTGCGGTCGGTGGTCTTCACAGTGGCGGTGATCCGCACCTCCGACTCGCCGAGCTCCAGCTCGACCTTGGCGCCCGAGATCGCGATCGGGTGGCACAGCGGGATGAGGTCCGGGGTCCGCTTCGCGGCCATGATCCCGGCGATCCGCGCGGTGGCGATCGCGTCGCCCTTCGGCAGCCCGTCGCGGCGCAGCAGGGCGACCACCTCGGCCGTCGTGCGCACTACGCCGCTGGCGACCGCGATGCGGGCGGTGGGCTGCTTGCCGGAGACGTCGACCATGCGAGCGGCACCCGCCTCGTCGACATGCGTGAGCTCGTCCTGCGCCATGCCCCGAGCCTAGTCCGTCGGGCCCGCCGCCCATCGCGGCCCGAGAACACGAGTGCGGGGCGCCCCCGGCAGAGGACGCCCCGCACCTCGGTGGATCAGTAGTCGACGTCCTCGGCCATGGACCACGGCAGAGAGGTTCCGCCGCCGTTGGGCTCCGGGTCGCCGTCCTTCGACGCGATCGCCGCCTTCTTCACCGCTTCCGCGACCGCCGGGGCCACCGCCGAGTCGAACACGCTCGGCACGATGAACGAGGCGTTGAGCCGCTCCCCGTCCACGACGTCGGCGATCGCGTTCGACGCCGCGATCATCATCTCGTCGGTGATCTTGTGCGCGTGCGCGTCCAGCAGGCCGCGGAACACGCCGGGGAACGCCAGCACGTTGTTGATCTGGTTCGGGTAGTCGCTGCGGCCGGTCGCCACGATGGTGGCGTACTTCTGCGCCTCCAGCGGGTCGATCTCCGGGTCCGGGTTGGCCAGCGCGAACACGATGGCGTCGGTGTTCATGGTCGCCACGTCGTCCGCGGTGAGCAGGTTCGGCGCGGACACGCCGATGAACACATCCGCCCCGCGCACCGCGTCGGACAGCGTGCCGGTGCGGCCGTCCTTGTTGGTGCCCGCGGCGATGGACTGCAGGTTCGGGTCGGTGTCGCCGCGCCCGGTGTGGACGATGCCGTCGATGTCGACGGCGATGATGTCGGCCGGCTTCTTGTGCTGCAGCAGGCGGATGATCGCCGAACCGGCGGCGCCGACGCCGCACACCACGATACGGCAGTCGGTGATGTCCTTGTTCACCACGCGCAGCGCGTTGCGCAGCGCGCCCAGCACCACGATCGCGGTGCCGTGCTGGTCGTCGTGGAAGACCGGGATGTTCAGCTTCTCCCGCAGCCGGGCCTCGATCTCGAAGCAGCGCGGCGCGGCGATGTCCTCGAGGTTGATGCCGCCGTAGACCGGGGCGATCAGCTCGACGGCGCGGATGATCTCCTCGGTGTCCTGGGTGTCCAGGCAGACCGGCCAGGCGTTGACGCCGGCGAACTTCTTGAACAGCGCGGCCTTGCCCTCCATCACCGGCAGCGCGGCCTCCGGGCCGATGTTGCCCAGGCCGAGCACGGCGGAGCCGTCGGTGACCACCGCGACGGCGTTGCGCTTGATGGTCAGGCGGCGCGCGTCCTCCGGGTTGTCCGCGATCGCGGTGCAGACCCGGGCGACGCCGGGCGTGTACGCGCGGGAGAGGTCGTCGCGGTTGTTGAGCGCGACCCGCGAGTTGACCTCGATCTTGCCGCCGAGGTGCACCAGGAAGGTCCGGTCGGAGATCTTGCGGACCCGGACGCCGGGCAGCGTCCCGAGGACCTCGGCGAGGTCGTTGGCGTGGTCGGCCGACAGCGCGTTGCAGGTGATGTCGACGACGATGCGGTCGGCGTGCGACTCCACGACGTCGAACGCCGTGATGACGCCGCCGGCGCGACCGATCGCGCTGGTCAGGTCGCCCGCCGCGGTCGTCGACGGCGGGGCCTCGACGCGAACGGTGATCGAATAACCCGGACCTGGAACCGGCATGGCACACCCCTGTCGAGCTGATCGGCTATGGACTTGGCGGGTGCCGTCCCCGGGGCGGCCCGGGGGCCGTCGCAGCAGATCGCTCATCCGGGGTGCAAGCCCTTCGGGCCCGCTAAGCGACCGGAACTTCACCCAGCACGAAAAAGCCTAAAACTTTCCCGAGTGTGAGCGACGTCCGGTCCCGTTACCGGCCGGTTCCCCTTGACAAAACCCGCCCCGAAGCGGCACGGCCACGACGGAGCGGGTCTACGGGCGATCGCCGATCCGCGCTGGGGCGGATGCCGGCAGGGGGGTCACTTGTTGATGCGCGTGACCGGGTGGACGTAGGGAACGGCGTCCTGGCGGAGCGGGAAGGTGGTGTCGCCGTACGGCGACAGCGCGCCCTGGATGTCGGCCAGGAACTCGCTCACCGGGTGTTCGCCGTCGGCGACCTTCGGCCAAGACGGGTCAATGCGGTCCTTTTTGGTCTTGCCGGCCACGTCGTTCCTCCTGGGCATTCCGGCTACGGTGCACTTCCAGTTTGCCGGATCGGGCCCCGAACCTCACCCAAGGGTGCGCAGCGCAACGTTCCGGCGGGCGCGCGGCCTGCGACGCATGTCCCACCGGGGCGGCCGCCCGGCATTCGAGACGGCCCGCCGGCGCTGCCCGGCTGGGTATCGTGGAGCCGATGTCATCACTGGCGGATTGGCTGCGGGAGCGCAGCGACGAACAGCTGGTCGCGCTGCTTCGCGCTCGGCCCGACCTCGCGACCCCGCCGCCGGCCGACACCTCGGTGCTGGCGACGCGGCTCGGCGTGCGCTCGTCGGTCGCGCGGGCCTGCGAGGACCTCGACTCCTTCGCCCTCGCCACGCTCGAAGCGCTGGTGCTGCTCGACGCCGACGACGCGCCGGTGTCGCTGGACGCCGTCGCCGCGATGCTCGGCCCGGACGTCACGGTCGAGCGCGCCCGCCGGTCGATCGCGCAGCTGCGCGACCTCGCGCTGGCCTGGGGCGAGGACGCCGAGCTCGCCGTGCCCTCGGCCGCGCGAGAGGCGCTGCCGACCTTCCCCGCCGGGCTCGGACGCCCGGCCGAAGACCTCACCGAGGCCGCGGCGGAAGCCGCACTGGCCGAGCTCGGAGAGGAAGAGCGGCGGCTGGTCGAGAAGCTCGCCGGTGGGGCGCCGATCGGGCGCACCAAGGACGCGGCCAAGCAGGTCCCGCTGGAGCAGGCGACCAACCCGGTGCAACGGCTGCTCGCCAAGGGCCTGCTGCTGCGGCGCGACGCGGAGACCGTCGAGCTGCCGCGCCAGCTCGCGCTGGCCGTGCGCGGCGACCGGCCGATGGGTGCGGTCGAACCCGACGAGCCGATCCCGGACCTGGCGGGCACCGATCAATCCACTGTGGACAACACGGCCGGCGGTGCGGCGCTGGAACTGCTGCGGCACGTCGAAGGGCTGCTGAACGCCTGGGGCGAGGAACCGCCCGACGTGCTGCGCTCCGGCGGGGTCGGGGTGCGCGACCTGCGCCGCACCGCCAAGGCCATCGAGATCGACGAGAACCTCCTCGGCCTGCTCGTGGAGGTCGCGGTCGCGGCCAACCTCATCGCCAACAGCGAGGGCGCGGAACCGCAGTGGGTGCCGACCATCCAGTCCGACACCTGGCTGGCCTCGCCGCCCGAGCAGCGCTGGGCCGCGCTGGCCCAGGCCTGGCTGGACCTGCCGCGCCTGCCGGGCCTGGTCGGCGCCCGCGACGAGAAGGACCGGCTGCTCAACCCGCTGTCGGAAGACCTGCGCCAGCCGCTCGCGCCGAAGGACCGCCGCCGCATCCTCGACTACCTCGACGAACTGCCCGGCGGGTACGGCGCCCGGCCGGACGACGTCGCCGCCGTGCTCGGCTGGCGCGCGCCGCGCCGCGGCGGCCGGCTGCGCGACGACCTGGTCCGCTGGACGCTCGCCGAAGCGACCGCCCTCGGCGTCGTGGCGCTGCACGCGCTGACCACCGCCGGACGCGTCCTGCTCGCCGACGGCGCCGCCGAGGCGGCCCGCCAGCTCGCCGACGCGCTGCCCGAACCGCTCGACCACGTGCTGGTGCAGGCCGACCTCACCATCGTCGCGCCGGGCCGCCTCGAACCCGACCTCGCCATCGAGATGAAGCTCGTCGCGGACGTCGAATCCGCTGGCAGCGCAACGGTTTACCGCGTCGGCGACGGCAGCATCCGGCGCGCCCTCGACGCCGGCTACACCGCCGACGACCTGCACGCGCTGTTCCGGACCCGCTCGCGCACGCCGATCCCGCAGTCGCTGACCTACCTCATCGACGACGTCGCGCGCCGCCACGGCCGGCTCCGCGCGGGCACCGCCGCAGCCTTCCTGCGCTGCGACGATCCGCTGCTGCTGGCCGAAATCCTGGCCAAGCCCGGAGCCGAAGAGCTCGAACTCCGGCGCATCGCGCCCACCGTGCTGGTCAGCCCGCTGCCGCTGGCCGACGTGGTCGCCGTGCTGCGCGCGGCCGGGTTCTCGCCGGTCGCCGAAGGCCCGGACGGCAACGTGCTCGACCTCCGGGAGAGCGGGCGGCGCGTGCGCGGCAAGAGCCGCCCGGCTCCGCCGGTGGCGATCGCCGGGCCGAGCGGGGAGCAGCTCGGCGAGCTCGTGGCGCAGCTGCGAGCCGGCGACCGGGCGGGGACGGCGCGGCGCGGCAGCGCCGTGAGCCCCGAACGCGGGCGGCCGAGCGCCGAGGCGACGCTGCAGCTGCTGCGCGACGCGGCGCGTCAGCAGCGGAGCGTGTGGCTGGGGTTCGTCGACACGCACGGAGTGCGGAGCCAGCGCGTGGTGCGGCCGGTGCGCGTCGGCGGCGGGATCCTGCAGGGCGTCGACACCAGCAGCGACGAGGTGGGCAACTTCCCGCTGCACCGGATCATGTCCGTCGCGCTCGTCGAGGACTGATCGCGGTCTTCCCCTTGACCTTCACATCGATGTGAAGGTCGATGATCGTGCCGTGACGACCAATCCGTTCGAAGCCGAGTCCCTGCGCGGGGACGGTCGCGCGGCGATGATCGAGCGGTTCCGCAAGCCTTCGGAGGTTCGACCATGACCAGCACACCGTTCGACCCGCGCGCGCTGCTCGCGGACAGCCGGCTCGGCGTCCTCGCGACGATCAAGTCGGACGGCCGCCCGCAGCTCTCCCCCGTCATGCCCTTCTACGACGAGGAATCCGGGGCCATCCACATCTCGACGCGGGAGGGGCTGGCCAAGACGGCGAACCTGCGCCGGGATCCGCGCGCCGCGCTGGAGGTCACCGGCCCCGACGGCATGACGTGGGCCACCGCCGAGGGCACCGCGACGCTCACCCGGCCGGGAACCGATCCGCACGGCCCCGAGGTCGAGGCGCTGGTGGACTACTACCGCAAGGCCGCCGGGGAGCACCCGGACTGGGACGAGTACCGGTCGGTGATGGTGTCCGATCGCCGGGTGCTCATCACGATCGCGGTCGAGCGCGTGTACGGCGCCGACATCCGCTGACGGAGCACCGAGGTCAGGGCTTGTGAGCGTTTTGGATCGCCACGGCGATCCAAAACGCTCACGAGCGCTGCGAGATCAGCGTGCTGTGGCCATGCGCTGGCGCATGGCGTGCTCCACCAGGGTGATCAGGGCGTGCTTGGTGGATTCGCGGTTCCGGGCGTCGCAGGTGATCATCGGGACCGAGGCGTCGATCGTCAGCGCCTCCCGGATGTCCTCCTGGCGGTGGTGCAGAACGCCGTCGAAGGTGTTCACCGCGATGATGTAGGGCAGGCCGCGGTCGTCGAAGAAGTCGATCGAGGCGAACGCGTCCGCCAGCCGCCGCGTGTCCACCAGCACCACCGCGCCGATCGCGCCGCGCACCAGGTCGTCCCACATGAACCAGAACCGGTGCTGGCCGGGCGTGCCGAACAGGTACAGGATCAAGTCCGAATCCAGCGAGACCCGGCCGAAGTCCATCGCCACCGTGGTCGTGACCTTGCCCGGCGTCGCGCTGAGGTCGTCGACCCCGACGCTCGCCTCGGTCATGACCGCCTCGGTGGTCAACGGCACGATCTCGGACACCGAGCCGACGAAAGTCGTCTTCCCGACCCCGAAACCACCGGCGACCACGATCTTCGTCGAGGTCTTCTGGCCGGCCGCATTCGATCGGGGATCAGAGCCTGCGAAGCCCACTGAGCACCCTTTCCAAGAACTCCATGGACGGCCGATCACCAACGACCATGCCACTGTCATGAATCAGAACCAGGCCGGTGTCGGCCATGTCGCCGATCAGCACCCGAACCACGCCCAACGGCAGGCGCAGGTGCGCGGCCACCTCGGCCACCGAACGAGCCTCCATGCACAGCTCGGAGATCGAGCGGTGCTCGGCCCTGGTCTGGGTCGCCTGGGTGCGACCGCGTTCGCTGGTGGTCACCAGCGTCTCGATAGCAAGATCATAATCGGTGCGGGTTCGCCCACGCGTGCGGGCGTACGGCCGCACCAACGACCCGCCGTCGAAGCCGTCGGACTCCTGCGGATCGATGGCCGGGATCGCCGGCATCGACCCCGAGATCGACGGCATGGACTGCGAAATCGGCGACATCGACTGCGAGATCGACGGCATCGACACCGATGGCGGCCCGCTGTCGGCCGGCCTGGGGGGACCGGCGACCTCGGGAACCGAGTTGTAGCTGGAGCCGAACAGGTCCGCGCCCGGGCCGCCGAACAGCGCCCGGTCGTACCCGCCGATCGACTCGCCGGCCTGGTCGGCGGCGCCGTCGTCGACGAAGTCGTCCTGCCAGGACTCGGCGCTCAGCCGCTTGTTGTAGAGGCGGAACAGGTCACCGTCCCAGCTGGGCTCGGAACCGGTGTTCATGGCGAGCTCCCCTCAGCGTTCCGCAACCGGACTCACCGGCGAACCATGCCCTGCAGCTGCGCCCGCAGTTCCGGCGTGAGCTGCCGGCCGACCCGCTCCACCAGCAAGGTCATCTCGTAGGCGACCAGGCCGATGTCGGCGTTCGGCGCGGCCAGCACCGCGAGGCAGGAACCGTCGCTGATGGACATCAGGAACAGGTAGCCCTGCTCCATCTCGACCACGGTCTGGGTGACCTCACCGGCTTCGAAGCAGCGCGCTGCGCCCTGCGTGAGGCTGACCAGCCCGGAGGCGACAGCGGACAACTGCTCGGCTCGGTCCCGCGGCAAACCCTGGGACCCGGCGAGCAGCAGGCCATCCGCGGAGACGACCACTGAGTGCGCCACGCCGGGGACGCGACGCACGAAGTCGGTGATCAGCCAGCTGAAGCTGTTGCTGCTCGTCGGTTGCTGCACGGACCCGTTCACTCCTGCTCCTCGGGACGGCTCGGATTCGAGCGGGGTGTTTCGGTGGAAACCGGTTCGGCCTTGGAATGCCTACCGCGTGTGACGCCCTGCTGGAAGTTCGCCATCCGGCCGCGCACGGCGTCTGCCGAACGCGGGGTGGCGGGCTTGCGGCGGGGGGCCTGCGGGGTGCGCGGTGCGGCGGAGCCGGGCACCAGGTTCGTCTTGGGCACGCGCTTGGGCAGCCCGGCGGAGGTGGTCTCCTGGACCTGCTGGGTCTGCAGCAGCGCCTCGGCGGCCCGCCAGCCGTCGTCGGCCGAACCCCAGCCGGGATCCGGGGTCGTGGTGCGCGGCACCTCGTCGACGACGGGTTCTTCCGGCGTGCTGGGCCGCTCCGGCTCGACCGGCGCTTCGGCCGCTACCGGGGCGGCCGGGGTCGCCGGCGCGGCCGCGGAATCGTCCACATCGGACTCGCGGAACCACTGCGAGAGCACGGCTTCGTAGATCGGCAGTCGCTGCGTCGGCGCATCGTCCATGTCCCAGGCGGCCCCTCTCGGCTCGTCGTCGGCGAACGCCGGCGCCGGGCCGTCGGTGCCTTCGACCGGGCCGCCCCCTCGGGCCCAGGACGCCGAGGCCGGCTCCTGCCGGGTTCCGTTGTCCGCTGCGCCGTCGGAGTCCGCGGTGCCGAAGAGGCCACCGCCCAAGCCTGATCCGTTCAGTCCGCTGCCGTTGTGCGCGGGATCGGCCGGGAACACGGCCGGCACGAAGTTGGCCGTCTTCTCCGCCTCGAACGGGCTGTGGAACAGGTCCGCCGGTCCGCTGGACTCGGCAGGTGGCCCGCACCGCCCATCTTGGGAATCCGCGAACCGGTCCCCGGTGCTCTCCTCGCTCGGCCACTCCTCGGCGCGGACGTCGTCGTCCGCGGGCGCCTTCGACGTGTTCTCCCACTCCGGAACGTCGGTGGCGCCGAACGAATCGCCGCTGGACACCGTCACCGAGTACTGGGTCGACAGCTCGGTGTCGTCGACGTCCGGTTCGTCTTCTTCCTGCTGCGGCATCGGCGTGAACGCGGTGGCCTGCTCGATGCCGGCCAGCGACGGCAGCGGCGCGCGCTCGGTGGGCGGGTCGATCCCGCGGTCGGAACCGGCGGCGCGGCCGCCGAAGGCCGCGGCCAGCCCGAGGTGCGTGCCGGTCTCGCTGAACTCCTGGCGCCGCTCCTCGGCGAGCGCCGCGCGCGGCACGTCGGGCATCGGCTTCGGGCCGTCCGGGGTCAGCTGGACGACGAACTCGCCGGCCAGGTGCACCGTCGCGGTGACGCCGCCTTCCAGGTTGTCGTTGTTGTGCAGCTCGACCCGGATGTCGTGGCGCCGGGCCAGCTGCCCGACCACGAACAGGCCCATCCGGCGGGACACCGCGACGTCGATCTCCGGCGGCCGGGTGAGCCGGTCGTTGATCTCGTCGATCTCGCTGGCGTCGATGCCCACGCCGCGGTCGCGGATCTCGATGACGAGTTCCTGCCTGCGGTAGGCGGTCCGGACGGTGACCTCGGTGTCCGGGTTGGAGAACACCGTGGCGTTCTCCAGCAGCTCGGCGACCAGGTGCACGAAGTCGTTGACCACGCGGCCCTGGATGGCCAGGTCGGGCGCGTCGACCACGGCGACCCGCGCGTACTGCTCGACCTCGGACACCGCGGCGCCGAGCACCTCGTTGAGCGGCACCGGGCGCATCATCCGGCGGGTCAGGTCGGTGCCGCCGAGGATCAGCAGGTTCTCGTTGTTCCGGCGCATGCGGGTCGCCAGGTGGTCCAGCTCGAACAGGCTGCTCAGCTGGTCCGGGTCCTGCTCGTCCTGCTCCAGCCGGTCGATCAGGGCCAGCTGCCGCTGCACCAGCGTCTGGCTGCGGCGCGCCAGGTTGACGAACAGGTCGTTGACGTTGGTGCGCAGCAGCGCCTGCTCGGCGGCCAGCCGCAGCGCCTGCTGGTGCACCGCGTCGAAGGTGCGGGCCACCTGCCCGATCTCCTCGCTGGAGTGCACCGGCACCGGCGGCACCGTGATCTGGGTCGCGGCGCTCGGGTTCTCGTTCACCTTGTCGATCGCTTCGGGCAGGCTCTTCTGCGCGATCTCCAGGGCTCCGTAGCGGAGGGTGCGCAACGGCCGCAGCATCGAGCGCGCGATGTAGGCCGCGACACCGAAGGCGACCACCAGCAGCAGCAACAGCAGCGCCGAGTCGCGGACCAGCGACCACCAGGCGGAATCGGCGAGTTCGGTGGCGTCGTCGTGGAACTCGGCGAGCACCGAGTCCTCCACCGAGCGGACCAGGTCGGTGCGCTTGCCCGACTGCGTGCCCCACTCCAGCGGGTCGATGCCCAGCGACTGCTGCCTGCGGTCGGCCGCGATCAGCGCGCTCTGCTCGATCTGCTCCGAGTCGTCCACCTCGGCGCCGGCGACCCGCGCCGCGTAGAGGGCGCGCTGCTCGGGCGTGGCGGCGTTCTCGAACTCCGCGTAGGCGGCCTCGAAGCGGGCGTTCGCGGCGCGGACCGCGTCGGTCTGCCCGGTGAGGAAGCGGTTGAGCATCCCGGCGCTGAGCAGGATCGAGCGCTGCTGGGCCAGCTGCTCCTTGGCCCGGCCGAGCGCTTCGGCGGCCCGGGCGGTCTGGCTGACCTGGGTGTTGACCGCGGAGGTCGCGACCATCCGGTTGATCTGCAGCAGGTTGTCGAGCACCGAGTTGTAGGCGACCAACGTCTGCGGGCCGGTGAACCGGTCGTTGATGGTGGCGCGCAGGGCGCCGAGGCTGCCGAGCCGGTGGGTGGCGCTCTGGTAGGCGTTGCGGACCTCCGGGGAGAAGTCCGCCACCCGGGTGTCGTAGGCCCGGAGCTGCTGGACCGCGGCGTCGACGCGCTGGCCCTGCGCGGCGTAGTCGGCGCCCGCGTTGCCGCCGTTGGCGGTGGTGAACACGATCGCGAAGTCGCGCTCGCGCTGCAGCTCGTGGGTCAGGTTCGCGGCCTGCTGGCCGAGTTCGACCTGCTCGACGATGGTGGTCAACCGGGACTGGGTGGCCAGGCCGTCGTACACCCGGATGCCGCCGACGCCGAGCGCGGCCAGGGTCGGGACGAGCAGGACGGCGGCCATCTTGTACCGGAGGCGCCAGTTGCGCAGCCACCACTGCTTGGACCGGCCAGCCGGTTCGGTGGCTGCGTCGGCTCCGGTAGCGGGGTCGTTGTTGAGCATCCCTGTTTCCTGCGCTGCGGCGGACATGTGCGACACCGCCACGGCTAACTGCCTCTCCGCGCCGCGACAGTGTTGATCCTCGTGCTGGGAACGTGCCCGCGATCCGACGCGGCGGCGCCAGGTACCCACGAGCGGGTCGATGGTTCTCCGGCTCGCGCCGAGTCCCCGACGACCCAGACTCTGTCAGCCCGGCTTGCCATCACACTCCCTGGTCACAACGTGCATCCCCCGAAGCAGAGGCCAGTCACCTCGACGGGCGAGACTATACTTAACTGGCCGTCACAAGTCAGGCCCCCAGAGAGAGAGTTCATCACTCGAAAGAGTGGTATGGACAACACTGGGCCATCCGTGTGACCTGTGCCTAGTTACGCCCAGTTGTCGGGTTTAGTTCAACGTTCTACAGTTCAGGGGCACCCGCACCCCGCCACAGCCCGGGAGACGCAAAAACTTCGCACAAGGGCCGAAACATCCCCGGCGCACGTGACCGACGGGGCCTGCCCGATCCGTGGCTCAGTCCACTGTGCACCAACGCTTCTCCCGGACCTCCAGCGGGGTGAACTTCGCGCCGTCTCGGCAAAGCTGCGCCACCGACACCCACCGCAGCCGCCGCTCCACGTCGCACCCGATGCAAGGAGGAACAGATGAGCCCCGCCCTCGCCCACCGATCCCTGCCACGCAGGAGTCTGCTGAGGCTCGCCGGTGGAGCCGTCACCGCCGGTGCGCTGCTGGGCACGAGCGGTTGCGGGCTCCTCGGTGGATCGCAGTCGGAAAGCGGCGGCAACGAGCTGGTGGAGAAGGCGAACCTGCGCGTCGGCGCCCTGCCGATCAACGACCTCGCCCCGCTGCACCTGGCCGTCCGCAACGGCTACTTCCAGCAGGAGGGCCTGACGGTCGAGATCGTCACCGCCCCGGACGGCAGCGCCGCGCTGAACAGCACCATCGGCGGCGACTACGACATCACCTACAGCAGCTACGTGCCGTTCTTCCAGGCGCAGGCCAAGGGCATCGCGGACCTGAAGATCGTCGCGGACTGCGCGTCGGCCACGCCGAACACGACCGTGATCATGACCTCGCCGAACTCCAGGGTCCACACGCCGCAGGACCTGGCGAACAAGAAGATCGCGATCAGCGGCCCCAACACCATCACCGAACTGCTGGTCAAGGCCACCATGTCCGCCCACGGCGTGGACTACAGCAAGGTGCAGCTGGCGCCGATCCCGTTCATCAACATGCCCGCCGCGCTGCAGCAGGGCCAGGTCGACGCCGCCATCGTCACCGAGCCCTTCCTCACCCTGGCCGCCCGCAACAGCGGCGCCGTGCCGGTGGTGGACACCGCCGGCGGTCCGCTGGAGGACCTGCCGCTGACCGGCTACGGGGCGACCGCGAAGTTCTGCCAGGAGAACCCCAAGACCATCGCGGCGTTCCAGCGGGCCATGGACCGCGCCGTCGCCGAGGCGCAGGACCGCAGCAAGATCGAGCCGCTGCTGCCGGAATTCGCCAAGATCGACAAGGACACCGCGGCGATCATCACACTGCTGAAGTTCAACTCGCGCGCCGACGCCACCCGCCTGCAGCGGGTGCCGCGCCTGATGAAGGACTTCGGCTTCATCACCGCCGACCTGGACGTCGCCAGCATGATCGCGACGCCGCCGCAGGCCTGACGTTCTCGCTGGTCACGCCGACCGTGTGCGCTTCGTGTCGCGGTAGCAGCACAGAACACGCACGGTCGGCGGACCCGGCGGAGCGCGCCGTTGGTCCAGACGACATTCCGCGTTCGCTCGAATTGCCCAGCGCTATTCAGCTCACCGTCACAATTCGCCCCCGGCCTTGAGCCGAGTGGCGTGAATCACCCAACACTTGTGAGTGGCTCGTGACAACGAGCTAATTACGCCTGGTTGTCGCATGTGGTCCGACCTTCTAAGGTTCGGGACACCAAGACCCGCCACCGCACCGGGAGAAAACGACGCACCGCCGCCGGACGCGGCACCACCGCGCCCGGAGTCGTTGCTCACCCGCTCTTCCTCCCGGGTCACCATCGCGACGAAACCGGCCACCCCGCACCAGAAACACCCCGTGGCAGCGGAATCGACGCCGACCCGTACCGCTCCCGGCGCAGGGCACAACGGAACACCGCGCACCGCACCCCGATGCCAGGAGGATCCAGATGAGTTCCCTTCCCCGCGCCCTTCCCCGCCGCAACCTGTTGAAACTCGCCGGCGGGATGGTCACGGCAGGCGCCCTGATGGGCACCAGCGGTTGCGGACTCCTGGGCGGTTCGGAGGAGCAGAAGGGCGGCAACGCGCAGGTGGAGAAGGCGCACCTGCGCGTCGGCGGGCTGCCCACCAGCGAACTCGCGCCGCTGCATCTGGCGGCGAAGAACGGCCACTTCCAGCGGGAGGGCCTCACCGTCGAGATCATCAACGCGCCCGACGGCGCCACCGCGCTGAACAGCACCATCGGCGGCGACTACGACATCACCTTCAGCAGCTACGTGCCCATCTTCGCCGCCCAGGCCAAGGGCATCGCGCAGCTGAAGATCGTCGCGGACTGCGCGTCGAGCACGCCGAACACCTGCATGATCATGGCGTCGCCGGACTCCAACGTGCGCACGCCGCAGGACCTGGCCGACAAGCGGATCGCGATCAGCGGCGGCGGCACCATCTCCGAACTCCTGGTCAAGGCCTCGATGAAGGCCAACGGCGTGGACTACGAAGGCGTCCAGTGGATGCCGCTGGGGTTCATCAACATGCCCAACGCGCTGCGCACCAACCAGGTCGACGCGGCGTTCGTGGTCGAGCCGTTCCTGACGCTGTCCGCCCGCGACGCGGGCGCCGTCCCGGTGGTGGACACCGTCACCGGACCGCTGGAGGACCTGCCGCTGGGCGGCTACGTGTCGGCGGCCAAGTTCGCCGACGAGAACCCCAAGACCGTGGCGGCGTTCCAGCGCGCCATGGACTCCGCCGTCACCGAGGCGCAGGACCGCAGCAAGATCGAACCGCTGCTGCCCGAATTCGCCAAGATCGACAAGGAGACTGCGGCGATCATCACGCTGCTGAAGATGAATTCCCGCGCCGACGCCACCCGCTTGCAGCGCATTCCGCGGCTGATGCTGGAATTCGGTTACATCGACAAGGAAATCGACGTGGCGAGCATGATCTTCGCGCCGCCGCAGAGCTGAACTCGGGGAAATGACGAAAACACTCCGGGGATTGGTCGGTCTGGTGGGCTTCCTGGTTCTGTGGGAAGCCTTCAGCCGTTCCGAAATCGTCCCCCAGCAATACTTTCCGCCACCGTCCACAGTGCTCGCCCAGTTCGCCGAACTGCTCGGCGACAGCGGCTTCCTGCTCGACCTGATCGCCACCGTGCTGGCCTGGGCGATCGCGCTGGGCATCTCCATCGCCATCGCGGTACCCGCCGGGCTGCTGCTCGGCAGCGTCCGCTGGGTCCGGGTCGCCACCCGCGCGATCATCGAGTTCCTCCGGCCGATCCCGTCGGTGGCGCTGATCCCGCTGGCGATCGTGCTGGTCGGCGCCGGGCCGGAAACCAAGATCACGCTCGCGGTCTACGCCGCGGTGTGGCCGATCCTGTTCAACACCATCTACGCGTTGGACGAGATCGACCCGGTGATGGTGGACACCGCGCGCTCCTTCGGGCTGGGCCGGGGCCGGATCATGTTCACGGTGGCGCTGCCGAACGCGGCGCCGTTCGTGCTCACCGGCATCCGGATGTCCGCCGCGGTGGCGCTGATCCTGGTGGTCAGCACCGAGTTCCTGGCCGGCGGCGGCAGCGGCCTCGGCAGCTTCGTGCTCGACGCGAGCACCGGCGCCGGGCGGATGGACCTGGTGCTGGCCGGGACGCTGGTGGCGGGGATCGTCGGCTACCTCATCAACGAGGTGCTGGAACAGGTGCACAAGCGCGGCCTCCGGTGGAGCGCGGTCGACCGGGAGGCGGCGTGATCAAGATGCGCGGATTCCTGCAGCGCTGGGTGGTCTTCATCGGCGCGATCGTGGCCTGGGAGCTGCTCACCCGCGCCGCGCAGAGCCCGTTCTTCCCGCCCCCGACGACGATCGTCGGCGCGGCCGCGGAGAAGTGGTTCAGCGGGCCGGCGTCGTCGCTGTTCCTGACCGACGAGGCGTTCTCCGACCTGCTGGCCAGCCTCGGGCGGATCGCCGCGGGCTGGCTCATCGCCGTGGTGCTCGGCGTCGCGCTGGGCACCCTGCTCGGCCGTTCCCGCACCGCGCTGGACTACTTCGGGCCGCTGATGGCGTTCATGCGGGCCATCCCGCCGCCGGTGCTGGTGCCGGTCTTCCTGGTGCTGCTGGGCATCGGCACGCAGATGCAGATCACCGTGATCGTCTTCGGCGTGATGTGGCCGATCCTGCTGAACACCGTCGACGGGGTCCGCTCCGTCGACCAGGTCAAGGTGGACACCGCCCGGTCGTTCCGCATCCCGCGCGCGCACTGGATCTTCGGCGTGGTGCTGCCCGCGGCGACGCCGAAGATCTTCGCCGGGCTGCGGGTGAGCCTGTCGCTGGCGCTGGTGCTGATGGTCGTCTCGGAGCTCGTCGGCTCCACCAACGGCATCGGCTACCGGCTGATGTTCGACCAGCGGCAGTTCGACTTCCCCGCGATGTGGGCCGGCATCGTGCTGCTCGGCATCCTCGGATACCTGCTCAACACCCTGCTGCTCGTGGTGGAGCGCCGCGCGCTGAGCTGGCAACCCTCGCAGGCGCACCAAGTAGTCGGAGGCTGAACCCCCATGACCGAAACCAAGATCATGCTCGACGTCTCCGCGCTCGGGCACCGCTACGGCGGCGCGAACGGCCACCAGGCCATCGCCGACCTGACGTTCCAGGTGCGCACCGGCGAACTCGCCTGCATCGTCGGCCCGTCCGGCTGCGGCAAGTCCACCATGCTGCGCTCCATCTCCGGCCTGATCAAGCCGACCACCGGCGACGTCGAGCTGGGCGGCAACCCGGTGAACGGCGTGCCGGAGGACCTGGCCGTCGTGTTCCAGGACTACAGCCGGTCGCTGTTCCCCTGGCTGTCGGTGCGGTCCAACGTCGAATTCCCGCTGCGCTCCAGGGGATTGAGCAAGGCGGAGCGGCGCAGCCGGGCCGACGAGGTGCTCGAATGGGTCGGCCTCAGCGCGGCGGCCAAGAAGTACCCGTGGCAGCTCTCCGGCGGCATGCAGCAGCGCGTGTCGATCGCCCGGGCGCTGGCCTGCCGGCCGGCGTTGCTGCTGATGGACGAGCCGTTCGCCTCGGTGGACGCCCAGACCCGCTTCGAGCTGGAAGACCTGCTGCTGCGGGTCCGCAAGCAGTTCGACAGCACGGTCCTGCTGGTCACCCACGACATCGACGAGAGCATCTACCTGGCGGACCGGGTCTTCGTGCTCTCGAAGTCCCCGGCGTCGATCGTGGCGGACCTGGAGATCCCGCTCGGCGACGAGCGCGACCAGATCACCACCCGCGAGTCGGAGACGTTCGTCCACCTCCGCAGCGAGGTGGCCCGCCTCCTCGACGTCCGCAGCGCCCACGCCCCGGCGAAGGGCGACGCCGCCCCGGCGGAGTCCGATGTGGACGACGCGGAGTCCACCGCGAAGCAGTGGGCCGAGGCGGAGAAGGCGGAGGCCGAGAAGGCCGACGCCCGGAACTGACGCAGCACGCGCGAAGGGCGCCTCCCGCCGATCCTCTCGGCAGGAGGCGCCCTTCGCATTTCGACCAGGACCGGCTGGTCCGATGTGGACCGCTCTGGGCCGTGTGCACTTTGTGCCGCTATAGCAGCACAAAGTGCACACGGAGCCTGAGCCGGCGGATCAGTACAGGTAGCGCTGGCCCGGGTCGACCTTGACGTGCAGCAGGGTCGGGCCGGTCTTGCCCGCGAACTCCTCGGCGAGCGCCGCGTCGAGCTCCTCCGGCGTCCGCACCAGCTTCGACGGGCAGCCCAGGCTGGTCGCCAGCGCGCCGAAGTCGATGCCGCCGAGCTCCACGCCCGGCAGCTTGTCGCCGCCCGCCGCCTCGCCCAGCACCGCCACCGCCGCGTACCGCGAGTTGTCCATGATCACGAACGTGACCGGCGCCTGCTCGCGGACCGCCGTCCACACCGACTGGATCCCGTACATGCTGGAGCCGTCGCCGATCAGCGCGACCGTGCGCCGCGACGGGTCGGCCATCGCCACCCCGACCGCCGCGCCGATGCCGTACCCGAGCGCGCCGGAGAACCCGGTGAAGAACCCGCCGTCGGTGGACCGGATCGGGAAGTGCTCGTGCAGGTCGTTGCGGTGGCTGGGAGTTTCCTCCACGACGGCCGCGTCCGCGGGCAGCGCCCCGGCGATCGCGTCGAAGACGTAGGCGGCGGTCATCGGCGTCGACGCGGTCGGCTTGGTCGGTCGCGCGTAGCCCGCCGGCGCGCTCCGCTCCTGCACCTCGACCTGGCCGTTGACCTGCCGCACCGAGTGCGCCAGCGTGCCCAGCACGCCGCTGCCCCGCCGCGCCCTGGCGAGCACGTCCGGGTCGTCGTGCACCAGGAAGAGCTCGGGCAGCTCGGCCTCGTTCTCGCCGCGGTACACGTGGTAGGTGAAAGCCGGCGCGCCCCACACGACTACGAGGTCGTGCTTGGCGAGCTCCTCGCCGAGCAACCGCTGCTCGGGCTGCAGGAAACCGGCGAACTGCGGGTGGTCCTCGGGGAACGAGCAGCGCGGCGACATCGGCGCCACGTAGACCGCCGCCCGCGTCTTCTCCGCCAGCTCCACCAGCTCCGCGACCACGCCGTCGGCGTCCACCGCCGGGCCGACGACGAACGCCGGGCGCTCGCAGCCGCGCAGCGCCTCGGCCAGGCCGGCGACGGCGGCCGGGTCCGGGGCGAAGCCGGGAGTGCGCGGGCGGGCGGTAACCGGCACGCCGGGCTGGTCCCAGTCGTCGGCCGGGATCGACACGAACACCGGGCCGTACGGCGGGGTCGTCGCCAGCTGGTAGGCGCGCACCAGAGCCGCCGGCACGTCCTCGGCGCGGGCCGGTTCGTAGCTCCACTTCACGTACGGCTTCGGGAAGGTCGCGGCGTCGGTGGCGCCCAGGAACGGCTCGTCGAACATCAGGGTGCGGGTCTGCTGCCCGGCCGTGATGATCATCGGCGTCCGGTTGCGGTAGGCGGTGAAGATCGCGCCCAGCGCGTGCCCCACGCCGCCCGCGGAGTGCAGGTTGACCAGCACCGGTTCCCGGCGGGACTGCGCGAAGCCGTCGGCCATCGCGACCACCACGGATTCCTGCAGGCCCAACACGTAGCGGAAATCGTCCGGCCATCCGGTCAGGAACGGCACCTCGGTCGTACCCGGGTTGCCGAACACGGTCGTCAGCCCGAGTTCCCGCATCAAACCCCGGGTGATGTCACGGACCGTACGGTCCTCGCTGCGCATCGAAGCCCTCCCTCATCGTGCGAACAACCCCGCTCACCTGCGAGGTTGCCCTGACACGACATCACATCGATGGCCGCCGAACCAGATCGTCTTTGTCACTGTGCGGAAGGACCGGTGCACACCGTTCGCGCAGGTTCCGGGTAAACGGTGCTCCGGACCGTCCCGGGCGGGCACGCCGCCGCACCGGTGGTGTCCGACGCCACGCCGGTGACGCGCTCGTTCGCGCCGGGCTCGTCGCAGCGCGCCTTGGTCTCGATGCCTGCCGCCGGAACGCGCAGGCAGTCGCCGACCGCCACGTCCGGCACCAGGCACAACCGCAGCCCGCTGTCGCGGCTGACCGTCGCGTACCCCGGCCGGCACGACTCGGCGACCTCGGCGATCAGGAAGTCGGACTCGGCGCCGCCGCAGTCGGCCTGCCGCCAGTCGGGATCCGCCGTGCCGACGCCGGTGATGTCCACGCAGTCCCCGGCCTCGGCCCGGTCGCCGCCGAGGGTGAAGTAGGCGCCGATGACGATGGCGAATCCGATGGCGAGCACGCCGACGTAGGCGACGCGCCCGACCACCTTCCCGGCCCGGCTGCGCGGCGGATGGCTCATGGATCCCTCCGGAAACGATCTAGCCGCGCAAACCTAGCCGAAATCGCGGTCCCACCACCGCCGATCAGCACAAACGGCCCGATTTGGGAGGAATCCGGGGTCGTGAGCGCACAACGGCGCTCACGACCGATCACTACTGCACGTTGCCGAAGCAGACCGTGCGCTTCTCGAACACGTAGTAGCCCTCGCCCTCGGAGCACGCGGTCTTCGGGTCGGTGCTGTCGGCGACCTTGGTCACCTGGTCCTCGGCCTTGCTGCAGTCGATCTTCAGCGGCACGCTGTCCTCCGCGTCGTTGAAGTCCGTCAGGCAGTCGCCCTGCTTGACGTCCAGCTCGATGCAGTAGGTCTTGCCGCCCACGACGTTGGTGTAGTCGTCGAGGCAGAGGCTCCGGTTGTTGCCCTCCACGACGTCGATGATCTTGTAGTCCGAGTCCGCGGAACCGCAGCCCGCGGCGTTCATCTCGCCGCCCTTCTCGCTGACCAGCGAGACGCAGCTACCGGCCTCGAACGTGCTGCCCGAGCTCTCGGTGGTGCGCTCGGTGCTTCGTTCGGTGGTGCGCGTGGTGCTGCGTTCGGTGCTGGGCTCGGTGGTCGGGCCGGCTTCGGTCCGGCCGCCGCCGCTGTTGACCGCCAGCAGGATGATCGTCACCACGATGCCGATGACCACCACCGCGCCGACGCTGACCAGGCCGATGATCAGGCCGGTGCGGTTCTTCTTCGGCGGCATCGAAGGCGGCTGGCTGCCCGCGACGTGGCGCCAGAAGTCGTCCGAGGCGTTCGGCGGCGGGTACTGGCCCTGCGGGTACGACCCGTGGCCCGGCTGCGATCCGTACGGCCCGGACTGCGATCCGTACGGATCCTGCGGTGGATAACTCACTGCTCCTCCGATTTTTGTGCGCAATGAGCAATTTAGCCGAGCCCACACGGCCGCTAGTGCCCGAACGGGTGATAAAGACGACGGTGGAATACTGGGTGCGGAGTCCGGCCGCCGCCACCGGCACCGCTGATCACCTGCGAAGAAGCCGTCCGACCCGAGGGAGCTGCGCACCCGTGACCGACGGACCCCTGATCGTCCAGTCCGACAAGACCCTGCTGCTGGAGGTCGACCACGACCTCGCCGACGATGCCCGCACCTCCATCGCGCCGTTCGCCGAACTGGAACGCGCCCCGGAGCACGTGCACACCTACCGCATCACGCCGCTCGCGCTGTGGAACGCGCGCGCCGCCGGGCACGACGCGGAACAGGTCGTGGACGGCCTGGTGCGCTTCTCGCGCTACCCGGTGCCGCAGCCGCTGCTGGTGGACATCGTCGAGACGATGGGACGCTTCGGCCGCCTGCAGCTGGTCAACGATCCGGCGCACGGCCTGGTGCTGAACTCGCTGGACCGCGCGGTGCTGGAAGAGATCCTGCGGCACAAGAAGATCGCGCCGATGCTGGGCGCGCGCATCGACGACGACACCGTGGTGGTGCACCCCAGCGAGCGCGGGCGGCTGAAGCAGATGCTGCTGAAGGTCGGCTGGCCCGCCGAAGACCTGGCCGGGTACGTCGACGGCGAGGCGCACCCGATCGCGCTGCAGCAGGACGGCTGGACGCTGCGCGACTACCAGCAGCAGGCCGTGCAGTCGTTCTGGGCCGGCGGCTCGGGCGTCGTGGTGCTGCCCTGCGGCGCGGGCAAGACGCTGGTCGGCGCGGCGGCGATGGCCGAGGCCCAGGCGACGACGTTGATCCTGGTCACCAACACCGTCGCCGGGCGGCAGTGGAAGCGCGAGCTGATCGAGCGGACCTCGCTGACCGAGGAGGAGATCGGCGAGTACTCCGGGGAGAAGAAGGAGATCCGGCCGGTCACCATCGCGACCTACCAGGTGATCACTCGCCGCTCCAAGGGCGAGTACAAGCACCTGGAGCTGTTCGACTCCCGCGACTGGGGGCTGGTGGTCTACGACGAGGTGCACCTGCTGCCCGCGCCGGTGTTCCGGATGACCGCCGACCTGCAGTCCCGGCGGCGCCTCGGGCTGACCGCGACCCTGGTCCGCGAGGACGGCCGGGAGGGCGACGTGTTCTCCCTGATCGGGCCCAAGCGCTACGACGCGCCGTGGAAGGACATCGAGGCGCAGGGCTGGATCGCGCCCGCCGAGTGCATCGAGGTCCGGGTGACGCTGACCGACAACGAGCGGCTGGAGTACGCCACGGCCGACTCCGACGAGCGCTACAAGATGTGCTCGACGGCGCGCACCAAGGCCCCGGTGGTCAAGGCCATCCTGGACCGGCACCCGGGCGAGCCCGCCCTGGTCATCGGCGCGTACCTGGACCAGCTGCACGAGCTGGGCGAGGCGCTGGACGCGCCGATCGTGGAGGGCTCGACGAAGAACAAGGAGCGCGAGGAGCTCTTCGACGCCTTCCGGCGCGGCGAGATCAGCCGGCTCGTGGTGTCGAAGGTCGCGAACTTCTCCATCGACCTGCCGGAGGCGTCGGTCGCCGTGCAGGTGTCCGGGACGTTCGGGTCGCGGCAGGAGGAGGCGCAGCGGCTCGGCCGGCTGCTGCGGCCGAAGGCCGACCGCAAGCAGGCGCACTTCTACTCGGTGGTGTCGCGGGACACCCTGGACACCGACTACGCGGCGCACCGGCAGCGCTTCCTCGCCGAGCAGGGCTACGCGTACAAGATCGTCGACGCCGACGACCTGCACGGGCCGGCGATCCCGGACGTCGGGTGACGACAATTGGGGGACACACCCGGTCGGCTGTCATCCAAAAGTGTCCGAGTTCGGCCCCGCAGCGGCTACCGTTGCGATGAACGCACGCAGCACCCGAATCGCAGGTCGCCCCGGGTCCGGGGTGCGCGGGCGCCAGGAGGAACGCAGGTGCGGGTGTCCCGCAAGATGCTGGAGGCGTCATGAGCGAAGCTTCGCCATTCCTCGCTCATGCGAGCCGGTCTGACGCGGGTGTCGAGCAAGGTACTGGAGATCGGATGGCCACCGAGCAGGAACGCGCGGCGATGGGCGGCGCGCACCGGTTCGTCGGACTCGCGGAAAGCCTGGAACGCCACGCCGGGACGCCGACCGGTGCCGAACCGCCGAACGCGCACGGCACCAACCGCGGCTACGGGCTGGTGTTCTTCCACCAGCAGCAGTACCACCTGACCACGGTGATCAGCACCGGACTGCGGTTCCAGCCACTGGGCGCCGAACCGGCCCAGGAACTCGCGTGCACCGTCTACAAGGAGCAGGCCGAAGCCGCCCGGCACCTGGTCGACCTCACCGCCGGTCTGCTGGTGCAGCAGCGCACCCACCTGGTGCCGGACCAGATCGTGCCGAACGAGCAACCGCTGCTGCCGGGCACCGAGTTCCACGGGGTCCTGGCCAGCGGCCACCCGCTGTTCCCGCCGGAGTTCACCAGGTTCACCGATCCGGACGGGGTCGAGCAGCTGCAGGTGTTCACGCTGCTGCCGGTCACCCTCGGCGAGCTGAACTACATCCTGGACAACGGCGTCACCTCGCTGCGCCAGCAGTGGGCCCGGTTCGAGGTGGACGTCTTCGACCTCGGCCGCCCCAGCGTGGTCTGAGAAGAACGCAATTTCCATTGAAATCGAACCTTCGATTTCAATGGAAATTGAAGTCCGTCGGCGTGTCGGACCACGACACGCCGGTGGATGTGGACAACTTCCGCAATTTCAATGGAAATCGGACCTCTGATTTCCATTGAAGTTGCGGCGCCACCGGCCGACGGTGGCGGTGTGCCTTGATGCGCGGTGACGGCGACGGGCTGAAAGGATCAGGCCATGGACTCGGCGACGATCGACCTGGCGGAGTTGGACGCGGTTCGGGTGTACGCACTGCCCATGCGCAACAAGTTCCGGGGCGTCACGGTGCGGCGCGGAATCCTGCTGAGCGGCCCGGCCGGCTGGGGCGAGTTCTGCCCGTTCGAGGACTACGACGACGCCCAGTCGGTGCCGTGGCTCCGAGCAGCGCTGGAGGCTTGCACCGAGGAATGGCCGGAGCCGGTGCGCGACCGCATCCCGGTCAACTGCACGGTGCCCGCGGTGCCGGCGGAGAAGGCGGCGGCGATCGTCGCGGCGTCCGGCTGCGGCACGGCGAAGGTCAAGATCGCCGAGCCCGGCCAGTCCCCCGGCGACGACGTCGAGCGCGTGGCGGCGGTCCGTGACGCGCTGGGGCCCGGCGGCGCGATCCGGGTGGACGCGAACGCGGCCTGGGACGTCGACACGGCGGTCACCCGAATCCGCGAGCTGGACAAGGCTGCGGAAGGCCTGGAGTACGCGGAACAACCGTGCCCGACGATCGACGAGCTGGCCGCGGTCCGCCGCCGCGTGGACGTCCGGATCGCGGCCGACGAGAGCATCCGCCGCGCCGAAGACCCGCTCCGCGTGGCGGTCGCCGGAGCGGCCGACGTGGCGATCATCAAGGCCACGCCGCTGGGCGGCGTCCGCCGCGCGCTGCGCGTCGCCGAGGCCTGCGGCCTGCCCTGCGTCGTGTCCTCCGCAGTGGAGAGCAGCGTCGGCCTCGCCGCGCAGCTCGCCCTGGCGGGCTCGCTGCCCGAGCTCCCCTTCGCCTGCGGCCTCGGCACGGTGGCGCTGCTCGACGGCGACGTCGTCGCCGACTCGCTGCTTCCCGTGGACGGCCACCTGCCGGTGCTCCGCCGTCCGCCGGAGCCGGATCCCGCGCTCGTCGCGGCGGCTACGCCGACCGCCGACGTGCAGCGCTACTGGCTCGACCGGCTCCGCCGGGTCCACGACCTGCTCGCACACCCCTAGCCTTCGGCTGCTCGGGCGACGCCCAGGTTCAGCGGCCGTTCCGGAATGGCTCCGCCCGGCTCATCCGAAGGCGCCCGGCATCTGACACCGGTGGCAATTTCGCGCGAAATCACCACCCCGCCGGAGCACCGATTTCGCGTGCGGTCTCAGGAGGTGTTCCCACCCCTGGAGACCAGGCGGAAGTCAGCGCCCCAGACAGCCACGTCCCGCGCGTGCCCGCGCACCATTCTGAAACGGCCCCTCGGGCGAGTCGAAAAATCGCGGATCCCGGCGAAAGCGCCATCCGGATTCGGGTGAACGGGTGTTCGCGACCCGGTGGAGTGGTTCCGATTTCAGGCAAAAACGGAACCACTCCACTCACCTCCTTGGCGTTTTCGCAGCTCTTGAAGGCTTCGATCGTTCGATCAAAGTGGAGGAATTCGGGCAGGCTCCCGCTCCGGGAGGGGATGCGGCCGTCACCTGGGGCGAGCCCCTGGTGACGGCCTGGTGAGTCAGCGGCGGCGCCGACGACGCCGGATGATGCGGAACGCGAACCCGAGGACCACCACCGCCACCGCGACCGGGGCCAGGCGCTTGAGCAGCGGTGCTCCCGCCGTGCCGAGGAGGTCGATGGCCTCGTCCGCCGGTGCCGCGCCGCCGGTCACGACCGCGTCCGCCTTGCGCGCCGGTTCTTCCTTCGCCGTGCTGGTGAACGCCGTGTCGTGGCTGCCCGCCGGCGTGACCCGCCAACTGGCCTTCTCGTCCGCCGAAGCCGCCGCAGCGCCGGAAGCCGCAGGGGCTTCCGCCTTGGCCTCCTCGGCCGGTGCCGCCGGTTCCTCCTCGGTGAGCCGCTTCGCGAGGTTCGCCGCGAACTGGTTCAGGATCTTGCCGCCGACCTCGGAGATCAGGCCGCGACCGAGCTGCGCCGGCTTGCCCGTGACCTTCAGGTCGGTGTCCACCGTGACCGCGGTGGTGTCGCCTTCCGGCGTGAGCACCGCGGCGACCGTCGCCGCGGCGGTGCCGCTGCCGCGCGAGTCCTTGCCGCTGGCGTCGATGACCACCCGGCGGGCGGCCTCGTCGACGTCCTTGAAGGTTCCGGTGCCCTTGTAGAGCAGCGTGACCGGGCCGAGCTTGACCTTGACGGAGCCGGCGAACTCGTTGCCCTCTGCCTTGGTGAGCGTGGCGCCGGGCATGCACGGGGCGACCCGCTCCGGGTCGAGCAGCGCCTTCCACGCCACGTCGACCGGCACCGGAACGCTGAACTGGTGCTGCATCTGCACTGGAGGGTCCTCCTGGTTCGACCGAGCTCGGCTCGAATGAGCCGTCCTTCCTGAAGAAGCTGCGTTTCACAGTCCACCACCAGCTTCCCAGCCGCAGCGGTCGTCCGATACCCCATTCGGATCATCGGGGCCCGGACGCCGAGCGGGGCGGCGGTCTCGCGCGAAACCGCCGCCCCGCACCGCGCGACCGCCTAGCCGCCCGCCGCGGCGAGCACCGCGCGGCCGGTGAGCACCTCGGCGAGGTGCTCGCGGTAGTCGACGTCGGCGCTGGCGTCGGCCGCCGGGCTGGTGCCCTCGGTGGCGTGCCGGGCCGCCGCCCGGACCGCCTCCGCCGTGGCCGGCTGACCGACCAGGGCCTGCTCGACGCCGCGCGCCCGGATCGGCGTCGGGCCCATGTTGGTCAGCCCGATGCGGGCCTCGGCGATCGTCCCGCCGGACACCCGCACCGCGGCGGCCACGCCGACGATCGACCAGGCCTGAGCGACGCGGTTGAACTTCTCGTAGTGCGCGCTCCACCCCGTCCACTTCGGCATCCGCACCTCGACCAGCACCTCGTCCGGTTCCAGCGCGGTGGTGAAGTAGTCGACGAAGAACTCCGCTGCCGGCACCACGCGCCGTCCGGACGGCCCGGCCAGCACCATCTCGGCGTCCAGCACCAGCGCCGGGGCCGGCAGGTCCCCGGCCGGGTCGGCGTGCGCCAGCGAGCCGCCGAAGGTGCCGCGGTGGCGCACCTGCGGGTCGGCGACGGTGCGGGTGGTGAGCGCGAGCAGCTTCGCGTGCTGCTGCACCAGCGGATCGCGCAGCACGTCGTGGTGCGTGGTCATCGCGCCGATGACCAGCGCGTCGCCGTCCTCGCGCACGCCGCGCAGCTCGGCGATGCGGCCGAGGTCGACTACCGTGCCCGGGTCGGCCAGCCGCATCCGCAGCACCGGCAGCAGGCTCTGCCCGCCGGCCAGCACCTTGGCGTCCTCCCCGGCCGCCGCGAGCGCGGCGACCGCTTCCTCCACAGTGGAGGGTGCGACGTATTCGAACTGCGCGGGAATCACCGGTTTCCTCCCTGTGCGTCCATCGAGCCGAGCCCGCCGCCGGCTTCCGGCGCGGTGGCGCCGCTTTCGCGGGCACCGGTCACGGCCCGCCACACCCGCTGCGGCGAGCACGGCATCTCCACGTCGTTCACGCCCATCGGCCGCAGGGCGTCCACGATCGCGTTCACCACCGCCGGGGTCGAGGCGATGGTGCCCGCCTCGCCGACGCCCTTGACGCCCAGCGCGTTGGACGTCGCGCGGGTTTCGGTGCGGTCGGTGACGAACTCCGGCAGATCGGCCGCCGACGGGATCAGGTAGTCGGCCAGCGTCCCGGTGGTCAGCGTGCCGGTCTCGTCGTAGACGGCCTCCTCGTACAGCGCCTGCGCGATGCCCTGGGCGAGCCCGCCGTGCACCTGGCCCTCGACGATCAGCGGGTTGATCACGCTGCCGATGTCGTCGACGCACACGTACTTGCGGATCTCGACCCGCCCGGTCTCGGTGTCCACTTCGGTCGCGCACAGGTGGGTGCCGTGCGGGAACGAGAAGTTCTCCGGGTCGAACGTCGCTTCGGCGTCCAGGTTCGGTTCCACGCCGTCCGGGAGGTCGTGCGCGGCGAACGCGGCGAGCGCGACCTCGGCCAGCGCGGTGCCCCGGTCGGTGCCGCGGACCCCGAACCGCCCGGAGGCGAACTCGACGTCGTCCTCGGCGCATTCCAGCAGGTGCGCCGCGATCTTCTTGGCCTTCTCGACGACCTTGTCCGCGGCGCTGACGACCGCCATGCCGCCGACGGTCAGCGACCGCGACCCGTAGGTGTCCATGCCCTTGGGCGCGACCTGGGTGTCGCCGTGCAGCACCTCGACGTCCTCGAACGCGACGCCGAGCCGGTCGGCCACGATCTGGCTCCACGCCGTCTCATGTCCCTGCCCGTGCGGCGACGAGCCGGTGACGACCTCCACCTTCCCGGTCGGGAGCACCCGGATCGACGCGTGCTCCCAGCCGCCCGCGCCGTAGGACAGCGAGCCCAGCACCCGCGACGGCGCCAGCCCGCACATCTCGGTGAACGTCGAGATGCCGATGCCCAGCTGGACGGGATCGCCGGAGCGCCGCCGCTCCTCCTGCTCCACGCGCAGGGCCTGGTAGCCGAACAGCTCCATCGCCTTGTCGGTGGCGGCCTCGTAGTTGCCGGAGTCGTAGGTCAGCCCGGCGACCGTGTCGTACGGGAACTCCTCGTGCGCGATCCAGTTCTTGCGCCGCAGTTCCATCGGGTCCATGCCGAGCTCGTTGGCGAGCTCGTCCACCATTCGCTCGATCGCGAACGTCGCCTCCGGCCGCCCGGCGCCGCGGTAGGCGTCGGTCGGCGTCTTGTTGGTGAACACGTTGGTGCAGGTGAAGTGGTAGGCGGGGATCTTGTAGATCGAGTTGAACATGAACGCGCCGAGGATCGGGATGCCCGGCGTCACCAGCCGCAGGTAGGCGCCCATGTCGGCGAGCAGCTCCACCTTCAGCCCGGTGATCCTGCCGTCGCGGGTCGCCGACATCGACAGCTTCTGGATCTGGTCGCGGCCGTGGTGCGCGGAAACCATCGTCTCGGAACGGGATTCGGTCCACTTCACCGGCCGCCCCAGCCTGCGGGCGAGCACGAAGGTGATGAACTCCTCCGGCGTCACCTGGAGCTTGCCGCCGAACCCGCCGCCCACGTCCGGCGCGATGACCCGGATCTTCTGCTCCGGCACGCCGAGCGACATCGCCAGCATCAGCCGCAGGATGTGCGGCACCTGGGTGGCCGACCACATGGTGATCTGCTCGCCGGTGGGGTCGACGACCACCGAGCGCGGCTCCATGAACGCGGGGATCAACCGCTGCTGCCGGAAGGTGCGGTCGATGCGGACCTCCGCGCCGCTCAGCGCCTGCTCGACGTCGCCGCCGGTGCCGGCCTCGGCCGAGTCGAACGCCCAGGTCGCGTTGCGGTTGGTGCCCAGTTCGTCGTGCACCAGCGGCGAATCCGCCTGCAGCGCCGATTCCATGTCGAGCACGACCGGCAGTTCGTCGTAGTCGACGTCGATGGCGTCCAGCGCGTCGCGCGCTTCGGCCGCGCTGCGCGCCGCCACCACCGCCACGGCTTCACCGGCGAAGCGCACCTCGTCCACGGCGATCGGGGGTGCCGCCGGGGCCTTCATGTCCTCGGTGATCGGCCACGCGCACGGCAGGCTGCCCTGCTCGTCGGCGATGTCCCGGCCGGTGATCACCGCCTGCACCCCCGGCATCCGGCGCGCCTCGTCGGTGTTGATGGACGTGATCCGGGCGTGCGCGACGGGGCTGCGCAGGATCGCCAGGTGCAGCGTGCCCGTCGGCGCCAGGTTGTCGGTCCAGCGGGTGCGGCCGGTGATCAGCCGCGCGTCCTCCTTGCGCTTGCGGGCGCGCCCGAGTTCGGGTTCCAGGACCGATGTCATGACTGCCGACCCCCCTTCACCTTCGTCTCGACCTGCTCGTCGGCGGGCGTTCGCGGTACCGGGGTGTCTTCGGTGTGCTCCATGGCCGGACCGGCGCCGGGCTGCATGCGCTGCGACGCGTCGCGGACCGCGCGGACGATGTTCTGGTACCCGGTGCAGCGGCAGAGGTTGCCCTCCATGCCTTCCCGGATCTGCTGGTCGTCGGGGTCGTTCACCTCGGCGAGCAGGTCGAGCGCCTGCATGATCATCCCGGGTGTGCAGAACCCGCACTGGAGGGCGTGGTTGTCGTGGAACGCCTGCTGCACGGGGTGCAGCCGGCCGTCCTGGGCGAGGCCCTCGACGGTCGTGACGTCGTGCCCGTCGGCCTGCACCGCAAGCACTGAGCACGATTTCACGCTGTGGCCGTCCATGTGGACGGTGCACGCGCCGCAGTTGCTGGTGTCGCAACCGACGACGGTGCCTACTTTGCCGAGACGTTCGCGGAGGTACTGGACGAGCAGCATGCGCGGCTCGACCTCATCGGTGTAGTGGGTGCCGTCGACGTTGACGGTGATGCGCGGCATTTGGGCGGCCTCCTCGGAGGAACTGGCCCGCGGTGCGCGGACGGTCGGGAACGGACTGCTCCGCCTGGGTGACGGAGGTCACTCCGAGAGCCTGCTACGCCGATCGAACACGAGCAAGCGCTGAAAGCGTTGTCCCCGGACTCTCGTTCCGTAACGGCGCGACCGCAGCCCCTACGAGGGACACACGACCCTTTTAGGAGCAAGAGCCACACGGCCCCGTAGGAGCGAGAGCCGCACGGCCCCTCACCTCGCCCAGCACGGCCCCTGCCGCGCCCCGAGGGCCGGTCCGTCCGCAATTTCAATGGAAATCGAAGGACCGATTTCCATTGAAATTGCGGAAGTTGTCCACAGTCGGAGCCGGTTGTCCACAACCGTCGGCGTGTCGTGGCACCGACGGCACGTGGTCACGAGTGGTGGTGGATCGGTCCCTCGACGTCGGAGAGCCGCACCCCGCGGCCGCCCCAACGCAGCGCGATCAGCTCGGCCGCGATCGACACCGCCGTCTCCTCCGGGGTCCGCGCGCCCAGGTCCAGGCCGATAGGCGAGGACAGCTTCGCCAGCTCCGCCTCGCTGAGGCCCTGCTCGCGGAGCCGCCGCAGCCGGTCCTCGTGGGTGCGCCGGGAGCCCATCGCGCCGACGTAGCCGAGGTCCTGCCGCAGCGCCGCCTCCAGCACCGGCACGTCGAACTTGGGGTCGTGGGTGAGCACCATGACCGCGGTCCGCTCGTCGATCCGCCCGGCCTCCGCCTCGGCCGCCAGGTAGCGGTGCGGCCAGTCGACCACCACGTCGTCCACGCCCGGGAACCGGCTGTGCGTGGCGAACACCGGCCGCGCGTCGCAGACCGTGACCCGGTAACCGAGGAACGCGCCCATCCGGGCCATCGCGGCGGCGAAGTCGATCGCGCCGAACACCAGCATCCGCGGCGGCGGCTCGAAGGAGTTCACGAACACCCGCAGCCCTTCGCCGCGCCGCTGCCCCTCCGGGCCGTACTCGATGACGCCGCTGCGGCCGCTGGCCAGCATGCCGCGCGCGTCGTCGACGACCGCGTCGTCGATCCGCGTCGACCCGAGGCTGCCGCTGGTGCGCTCGCGCCACACCAGCAGGTGCGAGCCGACCTTCGCCTCCTCGGGGTGCTCCAGGACGGTCGCGACGGCGACCGGCTCCTCCGCGCGGACCGAGGAAGCGACGGAGTCGAGCTCCGGGAAGGTCTCGCGGTCCACCCGCTCCACGAAGACGTCGAGGATCCCGCCGCAGGTCAAGCCGACCGCGAACGCGTCGTCGTCGCTGACGCCGTAGCGCCGCAGGACCGGATCGGCGCCTTCCAGGACGCCGGTGGCCTCCTCGTAGACCGCGCCCTCGACGCAGCCGCCGGAAACGCTGCCGACCGCCTCACCGCCGGCGGTCACCAGCATCGACGCCCCAGGCGGCCGCGGGGCCGACCGGAACGTCGCGACCACGGTGCCCAGCCCGACGGCCTCGCCCGACTCCCACCGCTTGGTCAACTCGTCCAGCACGTCACGCACAGCGCACCTCCGCTTTCCTCAGCGCCTCCCGGCGCCGCACACCTTCCACCGGGCCCGGGGCGAGACGAACGGCCTGCTCACCGCACCGGGCCCGGTCAGCTCTGCCCGAAAACCGCACTTCGCTCCTCCGGCGCCGGCCCCGGTTGGGACAACCGGCGCACCCACGACCACACGTCCTCCAGCGAGCGCAGGCTGTGCCCCGCCACCATCCGGTCAACGTGCGGCAGGGCCGCGACAATCCCGGACTGCACCGGTTGATATCCGTCGTGCCCCGCGTGCGGGTTGGCCCACACCACCGCCCGCGCCAGGCGCCGCAACCGACGCATCTGCTCGCCCAGCTCCGCCGAGTCGCCGCGCTCCCAGCCGTCGGAGAACAGCACGACGACGGAACCCCGCGCGATTCCCCGCTGCCCCCACCGGTCCAGGAAGACGCGCAACGTCTCGCCGAGCCTGGTGCCACCGGAGAAATCCGGCACGGCACGGGAAGCCGCCAGCAGAGCGGCCTCCGGATCGCGCTGCCGGAGCTGCCGGCTCACCCGGGTCATGCGGGTGCCCAGCGTGAAGACCTCGGTGCTGGCGGGCGAACGCCGCACCACGACGTGCGCGAACCGCATCAGCGCATCGGCGTACGGGCTCATCGAACCCGAGACGTCGATCAGCAGCACTACGCGGCGCGGCCGCCGAGAACGCTTCTGACGGCGCAACCGCAACGGCTCGCCGCCGGAGCGCAGCAGCTCGCGGAGCGTCGCGCGCGAACTGAGCGCGCCGCGCTTGCTGCGGCGGTGCCGCAGCGCGGGCCGCGTCGGCGGCTCGGGGCGCAGCACCGCGAGCATGCGCCGCAGGTGCTCGCGCTCCGCCGTACCGAGCTCCGCGAGGTCGCGACGGCGGAGCACCTCCGCGTCGCTGGCGGCGGCGGCAAGCGGCTTGTCCGCGTCGCCGTCCTGGTCGCCGCCATCGGCCGCGGAGAGCGCAGCGATCCGCGCCGGACGCGGCAGCGGACGGCCCGGCGACTCGGCGGACAGCGCAGCGCCGCCGAACCAGCTGCCGAAGGCAGCGTCGTAGCGGGGCACATCGTCCGGCTCGGAGCACAGCGTCAGCCGGCCGGCCCAGTAGACCGCGGAGCGGTCGAGGCCGACGTGCTCGGTGGCGGCGAGGAAGGCCTGGACCCGGGTGGGGCCGCAGGCCATCCCGGAGTGCCGCAGGGCGCGGGCGAAGCCGACCAGACCGGTCGCGGTGTGCTCCATCGCCCCCTCCTCGACGTTCGGTTTCGGTGGTCCGCAATTTCCATTGAAATCGAAGGTTCGATTTCAATGGAAATTGCGGACGGTCACGGCGCCACGATGCCCGCGGCGCGGACCCGTTCGGCGTCCTCTCGGTACTTCAGCACCGCTCCCAGCGTGGTCGCGGCGGTCTCCGTGTCCAGTTCGTCCTGGTCGAGCGCCTGCAGCGCCTGCGCCCAGTCCAGCGCCTCCGCCACGCCCGGCGGCTTCAGCAGCTCCATCTGCCGCATCCGCTGCACCGCCGCGGCCACCTGCTCCGCCAGCCGGGCGTCCAGCCCCGGCAGGCGGCGCCGCAGGATCGCGACCTCCCGCTCCAGGCCCGGGTGCTCCAGCCAGTGGTAGAGGCAGCGGCGCTTCAGCGCGTCGTGCACCTCGCGGGTCCGGTTGGACGTCAGGATCACGATCGGCGGCTGCTGCGCCCGCACCACTCCGAACTCCGGAATGGTCACCGCGTATTCCGACAGCACCTCCAGCAGGAACGCCTCGAACTCGTCGTCGGCGCGGTCGATCTCGTCGACCAGCAGCACGCAAGGCGACTCCTGCAACGCGCGCAGCAGCGGCCTCGCCAGCAGGAACCTCGGGGTGTACAGCGAGGATTCGGCGGCGTCGGCGTCCAGCTCGCCGCCGGAGGCCGCCTCCAGCGTGCGCAGGTGCAGCAGCTGGCGCGGGAAGTCCCAGTCGTAGAGGGCCTGCGCGGCGTCGATGCCCTCGTGGCACTGCAACCGGATCAGGTCGACCCCGAGCGCCGCGGCCAACGCCTGCGCCAGCGCCGTCTTGCCGGTGCCGGGCTCGCCCTCGCACAGCAGCGGGCGACGCATCCGCATCGCCAGGAACGCCGCCGTCGCGATGCCCTCGTCGGGCAGGTACCCGGTGTCGTCCAGCGCCGTCGCGACCTCGGCCGGGGACTTCATGTCGAGCGCGTCATCCACCGCCATGCCGCCGAGCGTATTCGAACCACCGGCCCGAAGGCGATCATCGGATCATCCGGCGAGCAGGGCCCGAACCGCGTCGCCCGCTGTGCCAACCTCCAAGGCGGGGATCGGCTCGCCGCGCACCAGGTACCGCCGGACCACGGCGTAGGGCAGGTCGACCACCGCGAGCCGGACGCGGGACCGCCCGCGCTCGTCGGTCTTCCCGAGCCGCCGAGCCAGGTCGGCCAGGGCCTGCTCCAGCTGCACGTTGCCCGCGGCCAAGCGTTTTCGGGCCGCTTCGGGCCACTCCGCCAGGCCGAAGTCCCCGGGCCCGGCGAGCAGCACCCTCGCCTCGTCCGGGTGCTCGCGGCACCACTCGACCGCATGGCGCGCCATCGCGACGGCGGCGTCCTGCGGCGAGCCGTCGAGCACCGCGAAGACCCCTTCCTGGAACCGGGTCACGGTGCGCAGCCACAGCGCCGACAGCAGCGCGATCCGGTCCGGGAAGCGGTGGTAGACCGAGCCGCTCGGGGCGCCGGCCGCCCGCGCGACCGCGGCCATCGTCACCCCTCGCGGCCCGGTTTCGGCGGCGAGCGCGACGGCGGCGTCGAGGAGTCGGTCGGCATCGTGCCGGGCAGGCCTACCCATGTATTGGAGGATATGCTCCAATACGGTTGTAGAGAGAATTCTCTAAAACAGGAGGACGGCGATGGCCATCAGAAACCTGCACGTCAGGCGATTACCGGCCGACGAGGACACCGTCGGGGCGCTGATCGACTCGCTGGCGAGCCCGCACGACCAGCTGTGGCCGCACGACAGGTGGCCGGCGATGCGGTTCGACCGGCCGCTCGGCGTGGGCGCCACGGGCGGTCACGGCCCGATCCGCTACCAGGTCGTCGCCTACCTGCCAGGCCGCTGGATCCGGTTCCGCTTCACCGCACCGCGCGGCTTCGATGGGATCCACGAATTCACCGTGCACCGCGAATCCGACGGCACCTCGCTGCACCACCTGCTGTCCATGCACGCCCGAGGCCCGGCGCGGATCACCTGGCCGATCCTCTGGCGGCCGCTGCACGACGCGGCGCTCGAAGACTGCCTCGATCGCGCCGAGCGGAGCACCGCGGGAACCGTGCGCGCGCCGACCCGCTGGTCGTGGTTGGTGCGCTTGCTCGTGTCCGTAGTATCGCGGAGGTTTCGGAGGGTGGTGCATGAGCCGGTTCAGCGGGTTCCCCGCACACGTTGAGACGCACATCGGCCGGGTCCGCGGCGCCGACAGCCGACTGGCGGACGGGCGCGATCGGGGCTACCACCTCGTCTACTGCGACCACCCGGACGGCGCGCACGTCTCGGTGCTGACCAGCGGCCTGCGCGACCGCACGGCGGGCGCGCCGCTGCCCCAGGAGCTCATCTGCACGTTGCAGTCGGAGCAGGAGATCCACGCGCGGCACCTGACGGGCGTGATCGCCGAGCTGCTGACCGAGAGCAACAGCCGGGTCGGCTACGGCGCGCTCATCATGAACGACCGGATCCTGTTGCCGGACACCGAGATCTGCGGCGCGCTCGCCGCACCGCACCCCTACCTCGGCGACTCGTTCGACGTCCTGCTCGACGAGGCGGGCGAACCGGTCCTCCAGCTGATCACGCTGGTCCCGATCACCCGCGACGAGGCCCAGCTGGTGGCCCGCTACGGCCGGGACGCGCTGTACGACTGCTGGGAGCGGGAGAACTCCAACCTGCTCGACATCCACCGCCCCTCGGCCGCCTGACGCCCCAGGGTCGGCGGCCGGGGAATCCGGGTCGGGTCGGGGTCGTACCCCGAGGCCTCCGGCCCCTCCGGGGCCCAAGCTGGAGGCATGACCGAGAACTTCGCCACCAGCACCCAGACCACCACCGAGTCCCCGGTTCGGAAGTTCCGCCGCAGCCGGGAGGACGCCATGATCGCCGGGGTCTGCGCCGGCGCCGCCAAGGGGCTCAGCGTGGACGCCACGATCCTCCGCGTCCTGCTGGTCGCCGCCACGCTGCTCGGCTTCGGCGCCGGCATCGTCATCTACCTCGTCTGCTGGGTCCTCGTCCCGCAGGAGTGACGGCCAGTTTCAATTGAAACTTCGGTCGGAGAAACGCAGTTTCAATTGAAACTGCACCGTCAGCGGATGCCGGGGGCCTGTTCGATGAACGTGTCGAGCACCCCGTCGGCGACCAGCACCTGCCCCTGGGGCCGGACCTCGCCGGGCAGGGTGCGGATCTGCTTGGCCTGGTCGGCGAACTGCCGCGCCGCGGTGAAGTGCTCGAAGGTGCGCGCCTCGTCGCCGTTCGCCCGCGCCTGCAGACCGTCCACAGTGGCCACCAGCGCGTCGCCCCACAGCTCGGTGGCCGTCAGCCACGGCTTCGCGTCGGCGACGAAGTCCGCAGGCACGCCCCGCCCGATCTGCTCGGGCGCACCCGCGATCGCCTGCGCGTAGCCGCGCAGCGCTTCCACCGCGCCCGCGCGGTCGCCGCGCTCCCAGCCATCGCGGAACGCCTGGATCCGCCGCGCCAGCTCCGGCGCCGGCGGCAACCACGGCCGTCCGCTGGGCAGCGGCGCCATGTGCTCCAGGTCGAAGAACACCATCAGCGCGTCGACCGTCGCCTGGTCGGCGACCAGCCCCGGCTCGCCGGCCGCGCGCTTGCCCGCCAGGTGCTCGGCCGCCGCCCGCCAGGCCCGCTGCGGGTCGAAAGCCGCGTCGTTCCAAGCGAAATCGGCCGCACCGAGCACCACGACCTTGCTCGCCGCCGCCAGGTTCATCGGGTTGGACACGTCGCCCACGAGCTGCCCGCTCAGCCCGCGCTCGCGCTTCTCGTACGGTCCGAGCAGCAGCCGCCCGACGGAGCCGTCGAAGTCGTTGACCGGGTAGTTGTCCCACAGGAAGAGCTTGCGGCCCCAGACCTTCTCGGCCTGCTGCGCGTCGGAAACGGTGATCTGGCGCGGAATCACGCCGTCGCCGGTCCACATCACCAGCACACGCGGGTCCAGCGCCGTGCGGATCGCCGTCTTGTAGGCCGAATCCTCCACGTCGGAGTACTCGGTCGGCACGAACTGCAGCGGAGCCACGCCGGGATGGGTGTCGACGAACTCGCGCTGCACGCGGTTCAGCAGCTCCGCCTGCGCCTGCCCGGCCGCGCCCTCGGACGGCTTGCCGTACTTCGCCTGGTCGCCCGCGCAGTTCCAGCGGGTGTAGGAGATGTCGTCCAGCGGCACGGAGAAGTCGCGCACGCCCTCGTCGTACACCGTCTGCAGCTTCGCCAGGAGCGCGCGGACGTCCGCGTCGTCGCTGTAGCAGATCGAAGTGCCCGGGGAGAGCGCGAAGGTGAACTTCACGTGGTGCGCCGCGGCCTGCTGGATCAGCTGCTCCACCCGGGCCAGGTCGTCGGCCGGGTACGCCTCGCGCCACTTCTCCCGGTGGTACGGGTCGTCCTTGGGCGCGTAGATGTAGGTGTTCATCTTGACGTCGCCGTAGAAGGCCAGCTGGTCCATGCGCTCGGCGTGCGTCCAAGGCGGGCCGTAGAAGCCTTCGACGGTGCCGCGCAGCGGCATCGCCGGGTAGTCCACGATGCCGACCCCGGCGAGGCGGCCCGGCGAGGCGATCTGCCGCAACGTCTGCACGCCGTAGTAGGCGCCGGCCGCGTCGGAGGCGCCGATGAAGACGACCGGCGTGCCGCCGCCGCGACCGGCCAGCACGTAGCCCTCGGGCGGCAGCGGCGCGGGCGCGGCGAAGCCCAGCTCCTGCAGGCCCTTCACCACCGTCGGCGCGGTGCGCTCGCCGATGCGGATGCTCAGCGTGGCCCCCTCGGACGGCGGACCGGGTTCGCGCACCACGACGTCGCTCGCCCCGGCGAGCCGCAGCACCTGGGCCGCGAGGTCGCGGGTGGGCTGGTCGACGAGCGGATCGACGATCACGTCGACCTTGCCCTGCACCGGGATGTCGTCGCCGAGCCGCTGCATCTCCTGCGGCTGCGGGGTGACCTGCGGCAGCCCGGTCGCGGGCAGCGACTGCGGCGGTGGCGCGGTCGGCGTCGGCTCCTGCGGCGTGGTGTTCGTGCAGGCCGCCAGCACCGCGCACATGAGCGTCGCGGCCACGGCGGACCGCCGGACGTTTCGACCGAGCATGACTCCTACCTCACCTGGACTGCCACCGGTCCACAGGACATCACACGCCGCTTCCGGCCGCCGCCGCACCCGGGAGCGCCGTGATCATCCGCACTGCAAGCAACGAACAATATCAACGGCGCTCGTCGCGCCCGGCCGATCGCGGTGGCGGTGACGCTCAGGATAGGAGCTCGCGCCAGCTCCGGACCCGCTCCACCTGCACCGATCCGCCCTCGCGGGCGCCGGTGCCGATGTGGAAGGCGCGGGCCCCGGCGGCCCGCAGGCCGGCGACGTGCTCCTGGCGCAGGCCGCCGCCGACGAGCAGCGCCACGCCGTCGACGTCCTGCCGCTCGGCGCGTTCTCGCAGGTTGGCAAGGCCCTCATCGACGCCGCCGGAAGCGCCTGCGGTGAGCACGGTGTCCGGGCTGAGCGACACCGCTTGGTCCCAGGCGAGCCGGTAGTCGGCGGCGTGGTCGACCGCGCGGTGGAAGGTCCACGGGCACCCGTCGAGCTCGGCGACCACCTCGCGGGTGGCGCCCACGTCCACCTGCCCGTACGCGTCCAGGAACCCGAGCACGAACTCCCGCGCCCCGGCCTCCCGCAGCTCGGCCACCCGCCGCCGCAGCGCCTCGGCATCGGCGGCGAAGTCGGGTTGGTCGCGCACCATGACCCGCACCGGCAGATCGGTCGCCGCGAGCACGCTGCGCACGGTCGACGGGTCCGGTGTGAGCCCGTCGGCGGCCAGGTCCCGCACCAGCTCCAGCCGGTCGGCACCACCGGCCTGGGCGGCCTCGGCCTCGGCGGCGTCCAGCACGATCACTTCCAGCAGCGTTCCCACACCCGCACCGTAACCGGGCGGCGGAAGCCCAGCGAGGCCCGCCCGGAGCCGCTGCTCGAGTGCTCGTGCTGCGCCGGCAGCGGGTTCACCCGCCCGGGAACGACCGAAGGGCCGCCCCCCGAGCGGGGACGGCCCTTCGAAAAGCGACAGCAGCGTGGATCAGAAGTCCATGCCGCCCATGCCACCGGTCGGGTCCGGAGCGCCGGCCTTCTCCTTCTCCGGCTTGTCCGCGACCACGGCTTCGGTGGTCAGGAACAGCGCGGCGATGGAGGCGGCGTTCTGCAGCGCCGAACGGGTGACCTTGGCCGGGTCGAGGACGCCGGCCTGGACCAGGTCCTCGTACTCGCCGGTCGCGGCGTTGAGGCCGTGGCCGGAGGTGAGGCCCTTCACCTTCTCCGCGACGACGCCGCCCTCGAGGCCGGCGTTGATGGCGATCTGCTTCAGCGGCGCCTCGACAGCGATCTTCACGCTGTTGGCACCGGTCGCCTCGTCACCGGTCAGGTTGAGACCGTCGAAGGCAGCCTGCGCGGCCTGCAGCAGGGCGACGCCGCCACCGGCGACGATGCCCTCCTCGACCGCGGCCTTGGCGTTGCGGACCGCGTCCTCGATGCGGTGCTTGCGCTCCTTGAGCTCGACCTCGGTCGCCGCACCGGCCTTGATGACGGCCACGCCGCCGGCCAGCTTGGCCAGCCGCTCCTGCAGCTTCTCGCGGTCGTAGTCGGAGTCCGAGCGCTCGATCTCGGCGCGGATCTCGTTGACCCGCCCGGCGATCTGCTCGTCGTCACCGGCACCCTCGACGATGGTGGTCTCGTCCTTGGTGACCACGATCTTGCGGGCGCGGCCCAGCAGGTTCAGGTCCGCGTTCTCCAGCTTGAGGCCGACCTCTTCGCTGATGACCTGGCCGCCGGTCAGGATCGCCATGTCCTGCAGCATCGCCTTGCGGCGGTCGCCGAAGCCGGGGGCCTTGACGGCGACCGACTTGAAGGTGCCGCGGATCTTGTTGACGACCAGCGTGGCCAGGGCCTCGCCCTCGACGTCCTCGGAGATGATCAGCAGCGGCTTGTTGGCCTGCATGACCTTCTCGAGCAGCGGGAGCATGTCCTTGACGTTCGAGACCTTGGAGCTCAGCAGCAGGATGTACGGGTCCTCCAGGACCGCCTCCATCCGCTCCGAGTCGGTGACGAAGTAGGGCGAGATGTAGCCCTTGTCGAAGCGCATGCCCTCGGTGAGCTCCAGCTCCAGGCCGAAGGTGTTGCTCTCCTCGACGGTGATGACGCCTTCCTTGCCGACCTTGTCCATCGCCTCGGCGATGAGCTCGCCGATCTGACGGTCGCCGGCCGAGATCGCGGCCGTGGCGGCGATCTGGTCCTTGGTCTCGATCTCCTTGGCGTTCTTGAGCAGCTGCTCGGCGATCGCCTCGGTGGCCTTCTCGATGCCGCGCTTCAGGGCGATCGGGTTGGCGCCGGCCGCGACGTTGCGCAGGCCCTCGCGCACCAGCGCCTGGGCCAGGACGGTGGCGGTGGTGGTGCCGTCACCCGCGACGTCGTCGGTCTTCTTGGCGACCTCCTTGACCAGCTCGGCCCCGATCTTCTCCCACGGGTCCTCGAGCTCGATCTCCTTGGCGATGGAGACACCATCATTGGTGATCGTCGGCGCGCCCCACTTCTTCTCGAGCACGACGTTGCGGCCCTTCGGCCCGAGCGTCACCTTGACGGCGTCAGCGAGGGTGTTCATGCCGCGCTCAAGACCGCGGCGGGCGTCCTCGTCGAACGCGATCATCTTGGCCATTGCGGTGTGGTCCTCCACCTGTCTGGACGCCGCGGTGGTGGGTGCACCCCACGGCAGGACTCGTGCTCGGCCAGGCTCGGTGCCCGCGACGGACGACCGTGCGGCGGCGCCGTCGGGTGGCACCGCCGGAGACGGCCTCACCGTCCCGGCCTGGCACTCAACCTTGCTGAGTGCCAATACCGTGTTTAGCACTCTCACCAGTCGAGTGCAAGCGAGGCGCGTCAGCGGGTGGGCACCGACGTGGGCAGGTCGCTGTTGTTGTACGAGGAAGTTTCCGTCGACGTCGGGTCGGTGCCGCCGCCGGAACCACCGAGCGAGTTGGCCATCACAACGAAGATGACCACGATCACCACCAGCGCGACGCCGGCCAGCACCGGCACGATCCACTTCGCCGAGCTGCCGGACTTGGTCGCGAACGCCGCCGAGCCTGCCGGGATCGGCGGCCGCAACCGCACGGGGTCGTTGCCGGGCGGCGGCAGCGGGCGCGGCGGCTGCTGCTGGTAGGGCGGGTAGCCGGGCGGCGCGGGCGGCGCGTACTGGACCGGCATCGGCCCGGACATCGGAGCCACGGGCGGGGCCACCTGGCGGGGCGGCGGGGTCTCGCCGCCGGCTGCCGGGCCGAGCGCGGCGCGAGCCGCCGCGATCAGCTCCTTGCAGTTCGTGAAGCGCTGGTCGGCCTTCTTCGCCATGCCGCGGCGCAGCACCTCGTCGATGCTGCCGGGCAGCACCACCAGCGACGTCGCCGGCGGCGGCTCCGCGCCCAGGTGGCCCTGGATGACCTCCTGGACCTGCCCCTGGAACGGCGGCCGCCCGGTCAGGCAGGCGAACAGCATGCAGGTCAGCGCGTACTGGTCGGTGCGGCCGTCCACCGGTTCGCCGCGCAGGTGCTCGGGCGCCGCGTAGGTCGGCGAGCCCAGGAAGTCGCCGCTGGCGGTGCGGTGCCCGGTCGCGCCGCGCCGGGTGAGGCCGAAGTCGGCGAGGTAGACGTGCTCGTTGACGGACTCGCGCGAGGTCACCAGCACGTTGGCCGGCTTCAGGTCGAGGTGCACCAGGCCGCGCTCGTGCAGCATGTCCAGCGCCTCGGAGACCTGGGAGAGCAGCTCCAGGGCCCGCTTGGGCGAGATCGGCCCGTCCTTGATCAGGCTGGCCAGGTCGGACCCGTCGACCAGCCGCATCGCGATGTAGAGCATGCCGTCGACCTCGCCGAAGTCGTACAGCGGCACGATGTTGGCGTGGTCGATGGCCGAGGTGTTGCGGGCCTCGTCGACGAACCGCTCGCGGAACTCGGCGTCACCGGTGATGTGCTCGCCCATGATCTTGAGCGCGACCTTGCGCCCGAGCCGGGTATCGGTGGCGCGGTACATCACGCTCATCCCGCCGCGGCCGAGCACTCCGTCGATCTTGTAGTGGCCGAGGCGCTGCCCGGTGAGGTCTGCCGACACGCGGAGCAGCCTAACGTTTCGGGATCACGCACGTCCCCGGGTTCGGCAACACCGTGATGACATCGATTCCGCACGCGCCGCGGCCCGGCTCCCGCGGACGGGAACCGGGCCGCGCTGACGTTCTCGACGCCGTGACGTGCACTGTTTTTCACGAAGCGGCGGCAGCCGCTTGCGGTGTGGGACTCGGCTCGCATCGCCGCGGATTCTCAGGTATCTTCTCACGAGGACAGCCCCAGCGCCGCCGAGCAAGCCGGGTTCAGCTGCTTCTTCAGACCTTGCGGACACCGTCTGCTTGGGTGCGGCCGTCGCGTCCCGCTTTCACTTCGAATTCGACCCGATCCCCTTCGGAAAGGGTTCGGAAACCAGACATGTTGATCGCGGAGTAATGGACGAAAACATCAGATCCACCGTCTGTCGCGATGAATCCGTAGCCCTTCTCCGAGTTGAACCATTTGACCGTGCCGACCGCCACGGCGTCCTCCTCTAAAAAGTGATGCACGGCACCCAAAGCGCCGCTGGAGCAACGGCAACGCTACCCCAGAAAGCAGGTCTCGTCGCGGGTTCGGCAATGCAACTTTTCCGTTAAACGCTGGGCCGAACGGGTGTCGCCGATGGCCACGTTCAGTTATCGGAGTGGAGTTGACTCGGGAATTCGTCCGAATGCATGAGCCCATTTGCGCTCTCGGCGAAATCCGCGCCACCAGTTTGAAGCGACGGCTATGCGTACCCGCGCAACTCGCGCTCAGGAACGAGCGCCGAGCCCATTTGCCTGCAACCAGGTGACGAGTCCTCGCGGATTGCGGGTTTGAGTCAGCACCTGGCCCGGACCGGCGAAATCGAACACCAAGCCCTCACCGCTCTTGAGCGACTGGGCCACGCCCTGGTTCATCTGCCGCAGCCGGCTCTGCACCGTGTCGGCGTAGGCCACCACGTGCCCGGTGTCGATCGTGACGTACTCGCCGGGCTGCAGCGTGACCACGTCCAGCGCGCCGTAGCAGGAGACCACCACCGGGCCCTGGCCGCCGACGTGGGTCATGAAGCCGCCCTCGCCGCCGAAGAGGTTCTGGAAGCCGCCCCACTGCGTCTCGACCTGCACGGTGCTCGCGGACGCGAGCCAGCAGCCCTTCGTCACGCACCAGCCGACCCGGCCGTCGAGCTCCAGCACGTTCAGGTCGCCCGGCAGGTTCGGCGCCACGTCCACCCAGCCGCCCTGCTGCGGGGCCGTGTAGGTGGACACGAAGAAGGACTCGCCGCCGAGCGCGGCGCGGGCCAGCGACTTCAGGAAGCCGCCCTGGGCGCGCGCCTCGACGGTCACGCCGAAGCTGGTGGCGAGCATCGCACCGGACTCGACCTGCACCGGCTCGCCCGGGGCGAGCATCAGCCGGGCCACCCCGAACGACGGCGTGTGACGGGTGCGAACCTGCACGGCTACCTCCTAGACGAGCCCGGGGACGAGTCTGCCACGTTGATCGGTGCGACTATTCGCACGCCGGTGGGGACAACGGGGGTGTCGATGACCGATGATCTGGGCGTGTCGCACGGAACCGGAACACCCGCTCTGACCGCGGTCGCAGATCACCAGTCGAAGATCGCCGCCCTGCTCACCCCGACGCCGGTGCTGGTCGAGCCGCTGGCGGACTGCCTCGGGCTGGCCCTCGCCGCGGACCTGACCGCGCCGATCTCGCTGCCGCCGTTCGACAACTCCGCGATGGACGGCTACGCCATCCGCTCCGTCGACCTGGCCGGCGCGACGCCGGAGCAGCCGGTGCTGCTGCCGGTGCACGAGGACATCCCGGCCGGCCGGGTGGACGTGCCGCCGCTGCAGCCGGGCACCGCGCACCGCATCATGACCGGCGCCCAGATGCCGCCGGGCGCGGACGCGGTGATCCCGGTGGAACGCACCGACGGCGGCACCGAGCAGGTGCGGATGTTCGCCGCCGTGCAGCCGGGTGCGCACGTGCGGCGCGCGGGCGAGGACGTCACGGCGGGCGCCACCGTGCTGACGACGGGCACCGCGCTGGCGCCGTCGCAGCTGGGCGTCGCGGCCGCCGTCGGGGCCGCGGAACTGCCCGTGCACCGGCCGGTCCGGGTGCTGGTGCTGTCCACCGGGTCGGAGCTGGTCGCGCCCGGCACCGCACTGCAGCCGGGGCAGATCTACGAGTCCAACGGCCTGATGCTGGCCGCCGCGGTGCGCGAAGCCGGCGGCGAGGCGACGCTGCTGCGGTTCGTGCCGGACGACGTCGAGGCCTTCCACGCCGCGCTCGCCCCGCACCTGGCCGACACCGACCTGCTGATCACCTCCGGCGGCGTCAGCGCCGGGGCGTACGAGGTCGTCAAGGACGCGCTCACCGGCACCGGCGTCGAGTTCACCAAGGTCGCGATGCAGCCCGGGATGCCGCAGGGCTGCGGCCGGTACCGGGACGGCGTCGCAGTGGTGACGCTACCGGGCAACCCAGTCAGCGCGATGGTGTCGTTCGAGGTGTTCGTGCGGCCCGCGCTGCGCGCCGCGGCCGGGCACCTGGCCACCCGCCGCCCGGTGCGGCAGGCGACGCTTGCCGAGCCGCTGTCCGCGCCCGCGGGCAAGCGCCAGTACCGCCGGGGCCGGTTCGACCCGGCCACCGGCGGCGTGACGCTGCAGGGCGCACCCGGCTCGCACCTGCTGGCGGGCCTGGCCAAGGCGAACTGCCTGCTGGAGATTCCCGAGGACGTGACCGAACTCGCCGCCGGGTCCACAGTGGACGTCATGCTGCTCGACTAGCACCGCCCCGGGGCGCTCGGAAGATCATCTGGTTGACGGATGGCACCGGCGTCCCCAAGACTGCACCACCACTACCGACCACCCCTCCGGAGTTCTGCACCGTGCGTGGCCCCTGGCGTGCCGCCCTGGCGCTGGCGTTGCACATCGGCTTCTTCCTCGCGCCGATCGCGCTGGTCCTCGGACTGCTCGCGATCTCGGCGTTCACCTTCCGATACGACCAGTCCAGCGGGGTGAAGGCCGCGCTCGCGGCGGTCGCCGTCGGCGCGCTCTTCGCGATCGGGCTGCGCGCCGTGCTGCGCAGCCGGGTGCGGCCGCGCGGCGTGCGGCTGGACCGATCGGAGCAGCCGCAGATCTGGCGGATGGTGGAGTCGATCTCCGCCGAGGCGGCCGCCCCGCTGCCCGACGAAATCCGCATCACCTCCGACCCGACCGCGAGCATCCGCGAGGACACCGCGCTGCTGGGCCTGCGCACCCGGACCCGCTACCTGGAGCTCGGGCTGCCGCTGCTGGCCGCGCTCAACGTCAGCGAGCTGCGGGCCGTGGTGGCGCACGAACTCGGCAGGCTGACCGGGCGCAACAAGCTGACGGTCACCGCCTATCGGGCTTCGGCGAGCGTCGAGCGCACCGTCGACGGGCTCACCGGCGGCCCGGTCAAGTGGCTGTTCACCGGCTACGCCCGGCTGTTCACCGCGATCGCGGCCACCACCGGCCACGACCTGGAGCTCGCCGCCGACGCCATCGCGGTCCGGGAGGCGGGCACCCGAGCGGCGGCCACCGCGCTGCGGAAGCGGATCGCCATCGAGCTCGGCTGGCAGGAGTACTCCGACGAGTACCTCAGCATGGCCAAGGCCGTCGGCCACACGCCGGACGTGCTGCTGGGCTTCCGCAACTTCATGGAGCACCCGACCCGCAAACCGGAGCTCGCCGAGCGGGTCAAGAAGGCCATCGCCGAGGGCGAGGACGGCAGCCGCACCCACCTGCCCGCGCGCCGGCGCATCGAAGCGATGAAGCGGATCAAGGTCACCGGCCGCGACGCCGACGACCGGCCCGCGTTCGCGTTGCTGCGCAACCCGCGCAAGAGCGTGCCCGACCTCGAAGACCGCCTGATGGTCGACGGCCTCAAGCGCCGGCTGGGCTGGCCGGAGCTGGCCCGGCTGGCCGGCGCCGCGCACGTCGCCGAGCGGGCCGCGCTGCTGAGTTCCGCCACGGCGCAGAGCGGACTGCCGGTGGAGCCGACGATCGCGGGCATCCTGCCCGCCATCCACCGCGGCCAGGGCCACGACCTGGTCAACCCGGTGCTCAACCCCGGCCTGTGCCCGGAACGCATCGACGAGGCCGCCGTCGACACGCTGACCGAACTGCTCGGCTGCGCCGTGGTGGACGCGCTGATCTGCGCCCGGCGGGCGCACCACGAGCTGGACTGGGGCGGCCCGTCGACGGTGCGGCTGGCCAACGGGCAGCCGCTGGACCCGGACCGGCTGGTCCGCCCGGCGGTGACCGATCCCCGGCTGATCCCGGGCCTGCACCGGGCGCTGGTCGACCTCGGGGTGCCGATGACCCACGCGCGCCGCCCCGCCGCCGAGCCCGAGCCCGAGCTGGCCGGGATCGTCAGCCCGGTGCAGTGCCCCGGCGGCAACTACGACCTGCTGGTCACCGATCGCGGCCTGGTGCTGCTGCCCAGCTCCGCCAGCACCACGAAGCGCCTGCTGGCCGGCACGCTCGCCCGGTTCCGCAAGGCGGAACAGGAGCAGCTCGCCGAGCTGGCCGCCACGCCGATCGGCGAGCTCCGGGAGCGGCCCGGCGCGCAGTGGGTGGACAGCCGGGACGTGGCCCGCGCGCGGCTGGACCAGGACCGCGCGGGCTGGTCGCTGTCGCTGGAGCTGTACCTGGACGAGTACGCGGTGTCCGAGCTGGACGACATCGGCGTGCGCGACGGCGAGGACGGCGTGTCCGAGCTGGTGCTGCGCAGCACGGCCGACGGCGTGGAGCACGGCGACCCGTACCGGGGCCTCGGCGAGCTGATGGGAGCGCGGATGAACCTCGACGAACCCGCCTACACGAATGAGTGAGAGCGAGCGGGGTTCTGATGACTCTTCGTCATGTAACGGCGCCGTGAGGTCCTCCAAAAGCGGCTACGGACATTTTGTGAACTCAATTACACTGGAAACCGCGTAACGAACCGTCGCCCATATACATCTCCTAGACGTCCGCACAAACCCACTACCGCTTGCCGGTGGGGAGCGGACACACCGAGGACCGTGCGCCGTCGGGGGGTGCACGGACCACACCGGGGAGGCCGTCCGACGTCTACGGGGAGACGTCGAACGGCCTCCTCGCTTTCTCTCACCCGACCGGGTTACCTGGGCGGCGCGTTGGCGGTAGCATCCCGGAATCTGATAGACGCAGGTCAGCAGGGTAGTTCTTGATCAACTACGCCCCCTGGCGTCGGTTGACGTGAGGCGTCCGCGATGCTGTACCGACGACGGCACCGGTCGGCGCTCGGCGTTCGCGCCGGGAACCGGCCGAACCGCCGCACCATGACCGCCGACGCAGGGGCATAGCACCTCGATGAGCACCGCCGAAGAACCGAAGAAGAACCTGCTGGCGCACCTCGCCGCGCTGGCCCGCGACACCATCCCGCCGATGCACCCGGCAGGCCGCCCGTTCGTGCTCGGCGCCGCCGTCGCGACCCTTCTGCTGCGCCGCCGCTGGCGCCCGGCGGGCGTGCTCGGCGGCATCGTCACCGCCTGGTGCGCGTGGTTCTTCCGCGAGCCCGCCCGCACCACGCCCAGCCGCGAGGGACTCGCCGTCGCGCCCGCCGACGGCACGATCTCGCACATCGAGCCCGCGGTGCCGCCGGCCGAGCTCGGCCTCGGCGACGAGCCGATGACCCGCATCAGCGCCTTCCTGACGATCTTCGACGTGCACGTCCAGCGGATCCCGCTGAGCGGCAAGGTCGAGACCATCGCCTACCGGCCGGGCAAGTTCCTCTCCGCCGACCTGGACAAGGCCAGCGAGGACAACGAGCGCAACTCGATGGTCATCCGCACCGACGACGGCACCCAGGTCGCCGTGGTGCAGATCGCCGGCCTCGTGGCCCGCCGCATCGTCTGCTCCGTCTCCGAGGGCGACGTCCTGCAGGCCGGCAGCACCTACGGGCTGATCCGCTTCGGCTCCCGGGTGGATCTCTACGTGCCCACCGGCAGCCGGATCCTGGTCGAGCCCGGCCAGCGCACCATCGGTGGGGAGACCGCCCTCGCCGAGCTGCCTCGGGGGACGCATTCCTCATGAGCATGCACAGCGCCCCCGGCATCCGGCTGCTGCCCAACGCGATCACCGTGCTGGCGATGTGCGCCGGGCTGTCGGCGGTCCAGTTCGCGCTCAACGGCCAGCTCACCGGCGCGATCGCGGCCGTCGCCGTCGCGGCGGTGCTCGACGGCCTGGACGGGCGGATCGCGCGGCTGCTCGACGCCACCTCCAAGATGGGCGCCGAACTGGACTCGCTGTCCGACGCGATGTCCTTCGGCGTCGCCCCGGCGCTGACGCTGTACGCCTGGCAGCTGCAGGACAACCGCGTCGGCTGGGTGGTGTCGCTGATCTTCGCGGTGTGCATGGTGCTCCGGCTGGCGCGGTTCAACACGCTGCTCGACGACGCCGAGCAGCCGCCGTACGCCAAGGAGTTCTTCGTCGGGGTGCCCGCCCCGGCGGCCGGGCTGCTCGGGCTGCTCCCGATCGTCCTGACGGCGCACTTCGGCTACCTGGGCTGGTGGGCGAACCAGAACGTGGTGATGGTCTGGATGGTGCTGGTCGCGGCGCTGATGGTCAGCCGGGTGCCGACGCTGTCGCTGAAGACCGTGAAGGTGCCGCCGAGGGCGGCGGCACCGCTGCTGGTGCTGGTGGCGCTGCTGGCGGCGGGAATAATCATGTTCCCGCTGATCTCGCTGGCGATCGCCATGGTGATCTACCTCCTGCACATCCCGTACGCGGTCTACCGGCACAACTGGCTGGCCAAGCACCCTGAGGCGTGGAGCGCACCGCCGCGAGAGCGGCGCGCGATCCGCCGACGCACCCAACGCCGGCTCGGCCTGCGGCCGCCGCTGCGCCGCAGCGTGGCGGGCGCCGCCAGGCGCGTCCGCCTACCGCGCCGCCACAGCCACCCGGACGGACCCCGCCGCAGCTGGCGACGCCTGGAGTTGCGGCGAAGCCGCAACGACGGCCCCCGCCGCTAACGACCCCCTCCCGAAGACCCGCCCCACTCCCGGAGACTCGGCGCGGCGCGGCCAGGGCGCGGCGCGGCCAGGGCGCGGCGCGGCCAGGGCACGGCGCGCGGGGCTCCTCCCGGCGGGGTTCCGCAATTTCAATGGAAATCGAAGGTCCGATTTCCATTGAAATTGCGGAAGTTGTCCACAGGCACCC